>NZ_JBSFXG010000023.1:0-149290 GCF_053595235.1 Streptomyces sp. NPDC002520
GCCAGGACCGCGTTGGTGTGGCTGACCCCGGCGGCACGTTTCTGCGCTGGTGCGGAGCGGCTCAGCTCTCGTCGTGCGTGGCCACCGCGCGGCGCGCGTCCGCGTCCAGGACGCCCCAGCTGATCAACTGCTCGGTGAGGACCGAGGGGGACTGGTCGTAGATGACGGCGAGGGTGCGCAGGTCGTCCTGGCGGATCGAGAGCACCTTGCCGTTGTAGTCGCCGCGCTGGGACTGGATCGTCGCCGCGTAGCGCTGCAGGGGGCCCGCCTTCTCGGCCGGCACGGTGGCCAGCCGCTCCAGGTCCAGGACCAGCTTCGGCGGCGGCTCGGCGGCGCCGCCCGGCGTGGTGCCCGGCAGCAGCTCCTGCACGGGAACGCCATAGAAATCGGCCAGCTCGGCAAGACGCTGCACGGTCACGGCGCGGTCGCCGCGCTCGTACGAACCGACCACCACGGCCTTCCAGCGACCCTGGGACTTCTCCTCGACACCGTGGAGGGAAAGGCCCTGCTGGGTGCGGATGGCCCGGAGCTTGGCCCCGAGCTGTTTGGCGTATTCGCTGGACATATAGCTCCCCGGACACTGTGTCGACGCGATCGGCGGTGATCCCGCCGCGCGGCTGGTAACTCACTGTGAGGTTACGCAGCGTGACTCTCATGCGTCAAGCCGAATGGTCCACACCGACTCTTCCGTGGTGGCGAGGGTCGACTGGGCCGACCGGGTGAAAGGGGGGTGATCGGGGCCCCCGAACGACCTGCTACCGTAGATGGCGCAATTCCGACGTCCTTTAAGGTCCGTCCAGTGAGGCGGAGAAGGGGGTCCGTTTCGTATGGACACGCACGCGAACCCGTCCACGTCCGATGCCCGGCCCGTCCTCGAGGGTCCCGACATCGCACGTGTTCTGACCCGCATCGCCCACGAGATCGTCGAGCGCGCCAAGGGCGCCGACGACGTGGTGCTCCTCGGCATCCCGACGCGGGGTGTCTTCCTCGCCCAGCGACTCGCCGTCAAGCTGGAGCAGATCACCGACCGCAAGGTCCCCGTCGGCTCGCTCGACATCACCATGTACCGCGACGACCTGCGCATGCACCCGCCGCGTGCGCTGGCCCGCACCGAGATCCCCGGTGACGGCATCGACGGCCGTCTGGTCGTCCTCGTCGACGACGTGCTCTTCTCGGGCCGCACCATCCGCGCGGCCCTCGACGCCCTGAACGACATCGGGCGCCCGCGCGCGGTGCAGCTCGCGGTCCTGGTCGACCGCGGCCACCGCGAACTGCCCATCCGCGCCGACTACGTCGGCAAGAACCTCCCCACGTCGCTGCGGGAGACGGTCAAGGTCCAGCTCACCGAGGAGGACGGTCGAGACACCGTGCTCCTCGGTGTGAAGCCGGCCGGCCAGTAGCAAGTCAGGCGCGCACGGCTGCTTCGGCATGCCGACACGCGCCCCGGTTTGCCCTTATCCTCCCGATTGAACTGCCTTACGGAGCCTGACAGATGCAGCGTCATCTCATCTCGGCCGCCGACCTCACCCGCGACGACGCCGTCCTGATCCTCGACACCGCCGAGGAGATGGCCCGGGTCGCCGACCGGCCGATCAAGAAACTGCCGACCTTGCGCGGCCGCACCATCTGCAACCTCTTCTTCGAGGACTCGACCCGCACCCGGATCTCCTTCGAGGCCGCCGAGAAGCGGCTGTCCGCGGACGTCATCAACTTCACCGCCAAGGGGTCGAGCGTCTCCAAGGGCGAGTCCCTGAAGGACACCGCCCAGACGCTGGAGGCGATGGGCGTGGACGCCGTCGTCATCCGGCACAGCGCTTCCGGCGCCCCGTACCGCCTCGCCACCTCCGGCTGGATCGACGCCCCCGTCATCAACGCCGGCGACGGCACCCACCAGCACCCCACCCAGGCCCTGCTGGACGCCTTCACCATGCGCCGCCGTCTGATCGGCCGGGATGCCGGCCTCGGCCAGGACCTGTCCGGCAAGCGGGTCACCCTCGTCGGTGACGTCCTGCACAGCCGGGTCGCCCGCTCCAACGTCGACCTGCTGCACACGCTCGGCGCCGAGGTCACCCTCGTCGCCCCGCCCACCCTGCTGCCCGTCGGCGTCGGGACCTGGCCCTGCGAGGTGTCGTACGACCTCGACAGCACGCTGCCCAAGTCCGACGCGGTGATGATGCTCCGCGTCCAGCGCGAGCGCATGAACGCCGCGTTCTTCCCGACCGAGCGCGAGTACTCGAGGCGCTACGGCCTCGACGGCGAGCGCATGGCGAAGATGCCCGAGCACGCCATCGTGATGCACCCCGGCCCGATGGTCCGCGGCATGGAGATCACGGCCGAGGTCGCCGACTCCGACCGCTGCACCGTCGTCGAGCAGGTGGCGAACGGAGTCTCCATCCGGATGGCCGTCCTGTACCTGCTGCTGGGCGGCAACGAACCCGCCGTCAGTCACGCCCGCACCAACGAGGAGAAGTAAGACCCATGAGCAAGATCCTGATCCGTGGTGCGAAGGTGCTCGGCGGCGAGGCGCAGGACGTGCTGATCGACGGCGAGACGATCGCCGAGGTCGGCGTCGGACTGAGCGCCGACGGCGCCGAGGTGGTCGAGGCGGCCGGCAAGGTGCTGCTGCCGGGCCTGGTCGACCTGCACACTCACCTGCGCGAGCCGGGCCGCGAGGACTCCGAGACCGTCCTCACCGGCACCCGAGCCGCCGCCTCCGGCGGCTACACCGCCGTGTTCGCCATGGCCAACACCTTCCCGGTCGCCGACACCGCCGGTGTCGTCGAGCAGGTCTACCGGCTCGGCCAGGAGCACGGCTACTGCGACGTGCAGCCCATCGGCGCCGTCACCGTCGGCCTGGAGGGCAGGAAGCTCGCCGAGCTGGGCGCGATGCACGAGTCGGCGGCGGGCGTCACCGTCTTCTCCGACGACGGCAAGTGCGTCGACGACGCCGTGATCATGCGCCGTGCCCTGGAGTACGTGAAGGCCTTCGGCGGTGTCGTCGCCCAGCACGCGCAGGAGCCGCGGCTGACCGAGGGCGCCCAGATGAACGAGGGCGTCGTCTCCGCCGAGCTGGGCCTGGGCGGCTGGCCGGCCGTCGCCGAGGAGTCGGTCATCGCCCGGGACGTCCTGCTCGCCGAGCACGTCGGCTCCCGCGTCCACATCTGCCACCTGTCGACCGCCGGCTCCGTCGAGATCGTCCGCTGGGCCAAGTCCCGCGGCATCGACGTCACCGCCGAGGTGACCCCGCACCACCTGCTCCTGACCGACGAGATGGTGCGCACCTACAACCCGGTCTACAAGGTCAACCCGCCGCTGCGCACCGAGCGCGACGTGCTGGCCCTGCGCGAGGCGCTCGCCGACGGCACGATCGACATCGTCGCCACCGACCACGCCCCGCACCCCCACGAGGACAAGGACTGCGAGTGGGCCGCCGCGGCCATGGGCATGGTCGGTCTGGAGACCGCCCTGTCGGTGGTCCAGGAGACCATGGTCGAGACGGGCCTGCTGGACTGGGCCGGCGTCGCCGACCGCATGTCCGTGGCGCCCGCCCGGATCGGACAGGCGAAGGGGCACGGACGGCCCGTCTCGGCAGGCGAGCCCGCCAACCTCACCCTCGTCGACACGGCATACCGTGAGCAGGTGGACCCCGCGGGCTTCGCCTCGCGCAGCCGCAACACTCCGTACGAGGGACGCGAGCTGCCGGGCCGAGTCACCCACACGTGGCTGCGGGGCAAGGCGACGCTCATCGACGGGAAGCTCACGTGACACCTGCAACTCTGCTGGCCGCCGGACTCACCAGCAAACTGGCGGCCGACAAGAAGTCCGCCGCGGTGACCGACTGGGGCGACCGCATCGGCTGGCTCGTCGGCCTCGCCCTCTTCGTCGCGCTCGTCTACTGGCTGATGCGCGAGGGCTGGAAGTGGCGCGGCACCCTCCAGAGCGACCTGCCCGAGCTGCCTGGAATGCCGGAGGAGACCGGCCCGGCGAAACTGAGGCTGAGCGGCCGCTACCACGGCTCCACCACCGCCGGGCAGTGGCTGGACCGCATCGTGGCCCACGGCCTCGGCACCCGCAGCCGGGTCGAGCTCACCCTGACGGACGCGGGCCTGGAGGTCGAGCGCCCCGGAGCGAGCGACTTCTTCGTCCCGGCCGCCGCCCTGCGCGGAGCCCGGCTCGACAAGGGCATCGCCGGCAAGGTCCTCACCGAGGGAGGACTGCTGGTGGTGACCTGGTCGCTCGGCGACAAGGAGATCGACTCCGGCTTCCGCTCCGACCACGCGGCGGAGCACACCGAGTGGGTCGACACCCTGAACCACATGATCAACGACACGGAAGGCGCACGATGACGACCTCCACCAGGGGAACCGCCCAGGTTCCCGCCGTACTCGTCCTGGAGGACGGCCGCATCTTCCGCGGCCGCGCCTACGGGGCCGTGGGGGAGACCTTCGGCGAGGCCGTGTTCTCCACCGGCATGACCGGCTACCAGGAGACCCTGACCGACCCGTCGTACGACCGCCAGATCGTCGTCGCGACGGCCCCGCAGATCGGCAACACCGGCTGGAACGACGAGGACGACGAGTCGAGCCGCATCTGGGTCTCCGGCTACGTCGTGCGCGACCCCGCGCGCGTGCCGTCCAACTGGCGCGCCACGCGCTCTCTGGACGACGAGCTGGTCGCCCAGGGCGTGGTCGGCATCTCCGGGATCGACACCCGGGCCCTCACCCGCCACCTGCGCGAGCGCGGCTCCATGCGCGCCGGCGTCTTCTCCGGCGAGGCGATCGCCGCCGAGGCCGAGCTGCTTCAGCGCGTGCAGGCCCAGCCGCACATGAAGGGCGCGAGCCTCTACGAGGAGGTCGCCACCAAGGAGGCCTACGTCGTCCCCGCGATCGGTGACAAGAAGTTCACCGTCGCCGCGATCGACCTCGGCATCAAGGGCATGACCCCGCACCGCATGGCCGAGCGCGGCATCGAGGTGCACGTCCTCCCGGCGACCGCCACCGTGGACGACGTCTACGCCGTGAACCCGGACGGCGTCTTCTTCTCCAACGGCCCCGGCGACCCGGCCACGGCCGACGGCCCGGTCGCGCTGATGACCGCCGTCCTGGAGCGCCGGACGCCCCTGTTCGGCATCTGCTTCGGCAACCAGATCCTCGGCCGCGCCCTCGGCTTCGGCACCTACAAGCTGAAGTACGGCCACCGCGGCATCAACCAGCCGGTCCAGGACCGTACGACCGGCAAGGTCGAGGTCACCGCGCACAACCACGGCTTCGCCGTTGACGCGCCGCTCGACAAGGTCAGCGAGACGAAGTTCGGCCGCGCCGAGGTCTCGCACGTGTGCCTGAACGACGACGTCGTGGAGGGGCTGCAGCTGCTCGACCAGCCGGCCTTCTCCGTCCAGTACCACCCCGAAGCGGCAGCGGGCCCGCACGACGCCGCCTACCTGTTCGACCGCTTCGTTTCCCTGATGGAGGGCCAGCGTGCCTAAGCGCACCGATATCCAGTCCGTCCTGGTCATCGGCTCCGGCCCGATCGTCATCGGCCAGGCCGCGGAGTTCGACTACTCCGGCACCCAGGCGTGCCGCGTGCTCAGGGCAGAAGGCCTGCGCGTGATCCTCGTCAACTCCAACCCGGCGACGATCATGACCGACCCGGAGATCGCCGACGCCACCTACGTCGAGCCGATCACCCCCGAGTTCGTCGAGAAGATCATCGCCAAGGAGCGCCCCGACGCCCTGCTGCCCACCCTGGGCGGCCAGACGGCCCTGAACACCGCCATCGCGCTGCACGACAACGGCGTGCTGGAGAAGTACGGCGTCGAGCTGATCGGCGCCAAGCCCGAGGCGATCCACAAGGGCGAGGACCGCGACCTGTTCAAGGGCGTCGTCGAGGCCGTCAACGCCAAGATCGGCCACGGCGAGTCCGCCCGCTCGGTGATCTGCCACTCCATGGACGACGTCCTCAAGGGCGTCGAGACCCTCGGCGGCTACCCGGTCGTCGTCCGCCCCTCCTTCACCATGGGCGGCGCCGGCTCCGGCTTCGCCCACGACGAGGAGGAACTGCGCCGCATCGCCGGCCAGGGCCTCACCCTCTCGCCCACCACCGAGGTGCTCCTGGAGGAGTCCATCCTCGGCTGGAAGGAGTACGAGCTGGAGCTGATGCGCGACAAGCACGACAACGTCGTGGTCGTCTGCTCCATCGAGAACTTCGACCCCATGGGCGTGCACACCGGCGACTCGATCACCGTCGCGCCCGCGATGACGCTGACCGACCGCGAGTACCAGATCCTGCGCGACATCGGCATCGCCGTCATCCGCGAGGTCGGCGTCGACACCGGCGGCTGCAACATCCAGTTCGCGGTCGACCCCGAGGACGGTCGCGTGATCGTCATCGAGATGAACCCACGCGTCTCCCGCTCCTCGGCGCTCGCCTCCAAGGCGACCGGCTTCCCGATCGCCAAGATCGCCGCGAAGCTGGCCGTCGGCTACACCCTCGACGAGATCCCGAACGACATCACGCAGGAGACCCCGGCCTCCTTCGAGCCGACGCTCGACTACGTGGTCGTCAAGGCCCCGCGCTTCGCCTTCGAGAAGTTCCCGCAGGCCGACTCCACGCTGACCACCACCATGAAGTCGGTCGGCGAGGCCATGGCCATCGGCCGCAACTTCACCGAGGCCTTCCAGAAGGCGCTGCGCTCGCTGGAGAAGAAGGGCAGCCAGTTCACCTTCGTCGGCGCGAGCGGCGACAAGGTCGAGCTGCTGCGCGAGGCCGTACGGCCCACGGACGGCCGGATCAACACGGTCATGGAGGCCATCCGCGCGGGCGCCACGCCCGAGGAGGTCTTCGAGTACACGAAGATCGATCCGTGGTTCGTGGACCAGCTCTTCCTGATCAAGGAGGTCGCGGACGAGCTGGCCGAGGCCCCCGAGCTGACCCGTGAGCTGCTCGCCGAGGCCAAGCGGCACGGCTTCTCCGACCAGCAGATCGCCGAGATCCGGGGCCTGCGCGAGGACGTCGTCCGCGAGGTCCGGCACACCCTCGGCATCCGCCCGGTCTACAAGACGGTCGACACCTGCGCCGCCGAGTTCGCCGCGAAGACACCGTACTTCTACTCCTCCTACGACGAGGAGACCGAGGTCGCGCCCCGGACCAAGCCCGCGGTGATCATCCTGGGCTCCGGTCCCAACCGCATCGGCCAGGGCATCGAGTTCGACTACTCCTGCGTCCACGCCTCCTTCGCGCTGTCCGACGCCGGGTACGAGACCGTGATGGTCAACTGCAACCCGGAGACCGTCTCCACGGACTACGACACCTCCGACCGCCTGTACTTCGAGCCGCTGACGCTCGAGGACGTGCTGGAGATCGTCCACGCCGAGTCCCTGGCCGGCCCGATCGCGGGAGTGGTCGTGCAGCTGGGCGGCCAGACCCCGCTCGGCCTCGCGCAGGCCCTGAAGGACAACGGCGTGCCGATCGTGGGCACCTCGCCCGAGGCGATCCACGCCGCCGAGGACCGCGGTGCCTTCGGCCGCGTCCTGGCGGAGGCGGGCCTGCCCGCGCCGAAGCACGGCACCGCGACGACCTTCGCCGAGGCCAAGGCGATCGCCGACGAGATCGGCTACCCGGTCCTGGTCCGGCCGTCGTACGTCCTCGGCGGGCGCGGCATGGAGATCGTCTACGACGAGACCCGCCTCGCCTCCTACATCGCCGAGTCGACCGAGATCAGCCCCTCCCGGCCGGTCCTCGTCGACCGCTTCCTGGACGACGCGATCGAGATCGACGTCGACGCCCTGTACGACGGCGAGGAGCTGTACCTCGGCGGTGTCATGGAACACATCGAGGAGGCCGGCATCCACTCCGGCGACTCGGCGTGCGCCCTGCCCCCGATCACCCTCGGCGGCTTCGACATCAAGCGCCTGCGCGCCTCCACCGAGGCGATCGCCAAGGGCGTCGGCGTGCGCGGCCTGATCAACATCCAGTTCGCGATGGCCGGCGACATCCTCTACGTCCTGGAGGCCAACCCGCGCGCCTCGCGCACGGTCCCCTTCACCTCGAAGGCGACCGCGGTGCCGCTCGCCAAGGCCGCGGCCCGCATCTCGCTGGGCGCGACCGTCGCAGAGCTGCGCGCCGAGGGCCTGCTCCCGGCGAACGGCGACGGCGGCGAGCTGCCGCTGGACGCGCCGATCTCCGTCAAGGAGGCCGTCATGCCGTGGACCCGCTTCCGCGACATCCACGGCCGCGGCGTCGACACCGTGCTCGGCCCGGAGATGCGCTCCACCGGCGAGGTCATGGGCATAGACTCCGTCTTCGGCACGGCCTACGCCAAGTCGCAGGCGGGTGCCTACGGCCCGCTGCCCACCAAGGGCCGCGCGTTCATCTCGGTCGCCAACCGCGACAAGCGCTCGATGATCTTCCCCGCGCGTGAGCTGGTCGCGCACGGCTTCGAGCTGATGGCCACCTCCGGCACGGCCGAGGTCCTCAAGCGCAACGGCATCAACGCCACGGTCGTCCGCAAGCAGTCCGAGGGCCCCGGCCCGAACGGCGAGCGGACCATCGTCCAGCTGATCCACGACGGCGAGGTCGACCTCATCGTCAACACCCCGTACGGCACCGGCGGCCGCCTCGACGGCTACGACATCCGTACGGCGGCGGTGGCGCGCTCGGTCCCGTGCCTGACGACCGTCCAGGCGCTCGCCGCGGCAGTCCAGGGCATCGACGCCCTCAACCACGGCGGCGTGGGCGTGCGTTCGCTCCAGGAACACGCGGAACACCTGACCGCGGCCCGCGACTAGCAGCCCTGAGGGGGGCACCGGAAACGGTGTCCCCCTCTTCATGAGGACACGCATGTACAAGATCTTTTTCAACCTCGTCTTCAAGCGGATGGACCCCGAGAAGGCCCACTACCTGGCCTTCCGCTGGATCCGCCTCGCCGTGCGGATCCCCGGCTTGCGCACCTTCGCCGCGGCCGTGCTCGCGCCCCGCCACAAGGAGCTGCGCACCGAGGCCTTCGGCCTGCGCATGCACGGCCCCTTCGGACTCGCCGCCGGCTTCGACAAGAACGCCGTCGCGATCGACGGCATGTCGATGCTCGGCTTCGACCACGTCGAGATCGGCACGGTCACCGGTGAGGCCCAGCCCGGCAACCCCAAGAAGCGGCTGTTCCGCCTCGTCGCCGACCGGGCGCTGATCAACCGCATGGGCTTCAACAACGAGGGCTCGCTCGCGGTCGCCGCCCGCCTGGCCTCACGGGAGCCCGTCTTCAGGACCGTCGTGGGCGTCAACATCGGCAAGACCAAGGTCGTGCCGGAGGAGGAGGCCGTCGCCGACTACGTGAAGTCAGCCGAGCGCCTCGCGGCGTACGCCGACTACCTGGTCGTCAACGTCTCCTCGCCGAACACGCCCGGCCTGCGCAACCTCCAGGCCACCGAGGCGCTGCGGCCGCTGCTGAGCGCCGTGCGCGAGGCCGCCGACCGCACGGTCGCGAACCGCCGCGTGCCGCTCCTGGTGAAGATCGCCCCCGACCTCGCCGACGAGGACATCGACGCCGTCGCCGACCTGGCCGTCGAGCTGGGCCTGGACGGGATCATCGCCACCAACACGACCATCGCGCGCGAGGGCCTCGGCCTGCGGTCCGCACCCGTGCTCGTGCAGGAGACCGGCGGCCTGTCCGGCGCCCCGCTCAAGGAGCGCTCCCTGGAGGTCCTGCGCCGCCTGTACGGGCGCGTGGGCGACCGGATCGCCCTGGTGGGCGTCGGCGGCATCGAGACCGCCGAGGACGCCTGGCAGCGCATCCTGGCCGGCGCCACCCTGGTCCAGGGCTACAGCGCCTTCGTCTACGAGGGCCCCTTCTGGTCCCGCGCCATCCACAAGGGCCTCGCGGCGCGCCTGCGCACCAGCCCCTACGCCACCCTCGCCGACGCGGTCGGCGCCGACGTGAGGAAGCCCGCATGACCTCGTACGAGCCCTTCGGTGCCCGGCTGCGCCGCGCGATGGACGAGCGCGGCCCGCTGTGCGTCGGCATCGACCCGCACGCCTCCCTGCTCGCCGAGTGGGGTCTGAACGACGACGTCGCCGGTCTGGAGCGGTTCAGCCGCACGGTCGTCGAGGCGGTGGCCGACCGGGTCGCCGTCGTCAAGCCGCAGAGCGCCTTCTTCGAGAGGTTCGGCTCCCGGGGCGTCGCCGTCCTGGAGAAGACGGTCCAGGAGGCCCGCGCGGCCGGCACCCTCGTCGTGATGGACGCCAAGCGCGGCGACATCGGCTCGACCATGGCCGGGTACGCCGAGGCCTTCCTGCACAAGGACGCCCCGCTGTTCTCCGACGCCCTGACCGTCTCGCCCTACCTCGGCTACGGATCGCTCAGCCCCGCCGTGGCGCTGGCCCGGGAGACCGGTACCGGCCTGTTCGTGCTGGCCCTGACGTCGAACCCGGAGGGCCCGGAGGTCCAGCACGCGGTCCGCGCCGACGGGCGCACCGTCGGGGCGACCATGCTCGCGCACCTGGCCGCCGAGAACGCTGGCGAGGAGCCGCTGGGCTCCTTCGGCGCGGTCGTCGGCGCCACGGTGGGCGACCTGTCCTCGTACGACCTCGACATCAACGGTCCGCTCCTCGCCCCCGGAGTCGGGGCACAGGGGGCGACCGCGGCCGACCTTCCCCGGGTGTTCGGGTCGGCGGCGCGCAACGTGGTGCCGAACGTCAGCCGGGGTGTTCTGCGTCACGGTCCCGACGTCGCGGCGCTGCGAGCGGTCACGGAGCGCTTCGCGGAGGAGATCCGGGCCGCCGTCGCGGATGCCTGATCCCGCCCGCACGCGTTCCGGCAGGCGGCGGCGGGACGACTTGAGTGTGAATACATGCTCAAATCGAGGGCAATATGTCTGAAATGTCCGAGCTGGCGGAGGCTGACCAGGACTTTTCCGCTGTTCTCGCTGACTCTGGCGGACTTGGCCGCTAGTCTCCGAGCAGTGGGGGCACCTCCCACGCCCTCCAAGCAGTGGGGGAGAACGGGCAAGCGTGTTGCTCGTGGCTCCCCAGGTGTGGGGCGACTAGGTTCCTCACCGGTCCGTATCCGACAGTTCGACATCCGAGGTGACGTAGGCGTGGCTCTTCCGCCCCTTACCCCTGAACAGCGCGCAGCCGCGCTCGAAAAGGCCGCCGCGGCTCGCCGGGAGCGGGCCGAGGTCAAGAATCGACTCAAGCACTCCGGCGCCTCCCTGCACGAGGTCATCAAGCAGGGCCAGGAGAACGACGTCATCGGCAAGATGAAGGTCTCCGCGCTGCTCGAGTCGCTGCCCGGCGTGGGCAAGGTCCGCGCCAAGCAGATCATGGAGCGTCTGGGCATCTCCGAGAGCCGCCGCGTGCGCGGTCTCGGTTCCAACCAGATCGCTTCCCTGGAGCGTGAGTTCGGCAGCACCGGTTCCTGAGTCCGGTCTCCTCCGGACCGGGAGTCCCGGGCACCCCGGGATTACTGGAATAATCGCTGCATGAGTGAACGTCCGCGGCTGACCGTGCTCTCCGGCCCCTCAGGGGTCGGCAAGAGCACGGTCGTCGCCCATATGCGCAAGGAACACCCCGAGGTCTGGCTCTCGGTCTCGGCGACCACCCGCAAGCCCCGCCCCGGTGAGCAGCACGGGGTCCACTACTTCTTCGTCACCGACGACGAGATGGACAAGCTGATCGCCAACGGCGAGCTGCTGGAGTGGGCCGAGTTCGCGGGCAACCGGTACGGCACGCCCCGCGCGGCCGTGCAGGAGCGGCTGGAGAACGGCAAGCCCGTGCTCCTGGAGATCGACCTCCAGGGCGCCCGGCAGGTCCGTGAGTCCATGGGGGGCTCCCAGCTGGTGTTCCTGGCTCCGCCCTCCTGGGAGGAGCTCGTGCGCAGGCTCACCGGCCGGGGGACCGAGCCGCCCGAGGTCATCGAGCGTCGCCTGGAGGCGGCCAGGACCGAGCTGGCGGCCGAGCCGGAGTTCGACGTGACCCTGGTCAACACCTCTGTCAAGGACGTGGCTCGCGAGCTGCTAGCCTTGATGGACGTTGTGTGATCGTGACCGTTGCACGTACATGTGCGCAGACCGGTCACACCGACTGAATCTTTCCCATCCATCGGAAGGTAGAGCGTGTCCTCTTCCATCACCGCGCCCGAGGGCATCATCAACCCGCCGATCGACGAGCTTCTCGAGGCCACCGACTCGAAGTACAGCCTCGTGATCTACGCGGCCAAGCGTGCCCGCCAGATCAACGCGTACTACTCGCAGCTCGGTGAGGGTCTCCTCGAGTACGTCGGTCCGCTCGTCGACACCCACGTCCACGAGAAGCCGCTCTCGATCGCCCTGCGTGAGATCAACGCCGGACTGCTGACCTCCGAGGCCATCGAGGGCCCGGTCCAGTAGTACTTTCGGATTGCGGTTGACTTATCCACAGGCCCGGCAGTCATGCTGCCGGGCCTGTGGTGTGTGATGTTCTCGTACGTTGCCGAGCCGGGGAGATGGCGAGAGATGGCGGACAAGCCGAGGGTCGTGCTGGGGGTCAGTGGCGGGATCGCCGCGTACAAGGCCTGTGAGCTGCTGAGGAGGTTC
This sequence comes from Streptomyces sp. NPDC002520, assembly GCF_053595235.1. Classification (NCBI taxonomy): domain Bacteria; kingdom Bacillati; phylum Actinomycetota; class Actinomycetes; order Kitasatosporales; family Streptomycetaceae; genus Streptomyces; species Streptomyces sp. NPDC002520. The sequence continues at coordinate 12,564 of NZ_JBSFXG010000023.1, forward strand.
ACGGAGTCGGGCCATGACGTGCGCGTGGTGCCCACCGCCTCCGCGCTGCACTTCATCGGCGCCGCCACCTGGTCCGCCCTGTCCGGCAACCCGGTCTCCACCGAGGTCTGGGACGACGTCCACGAGGTCCCGCACGTCCGCATCGGCCAGCACGCCGACCTCGTCGTCGTGGCCCCCGCCACGGCCGACACGCTCGCCAAGGCCGCCCACGGCCTCGCCGACGACCTGCTGACCAACACCCTCCTCACGGCCCGCTGTCCCGTCGTCTTCGCGCCCGCGATGCACACCGAGATGTGGGAGCACCCGGCCACCCAGGAGAACGTGGCCACGCTGCGCCGCCGCGGCGCCGTCGTCATCGAGCCCGCCGTCGGCCGGCTCACCGGTGTCGACACCGGCAAGGGCCGGCTGCCCGACCCGGCCGAGATCTTCGAGGCCTGCCGGCGGGTGCTGGCCCGGGGTGTCACCGAGCCCGACCTGAAGGGCCGCCACGTCGTCGTTTCCGCCGGCGGCACCCGCGAGCCGCTCGACCCCGTCCGCTTCCTCGGCAACCGCTCCTCCGGCAAGCAGGGCTACGCCCTCGCCCGCACGGCCGCCGCGCGCGGTGCCCGGGTGACCCTGATCGCGGCCAACACCGCTCTGCCCGACCCGGCCGGCGTCGACGTCGTCCCGGTCGGCACCGCGATGCAGCTGCGCGAGGAGGTCGTCAAGGCCGCGGCGGACGCCGACGCCGTGGTCATGGCCGCCGCCGTCGCCGACTTCCGCCCGGCCGTCTACGTGGCCGGGAAGATCAAGAAGAAGGACGGCCAGGACCCCGACCCGATCGTCCTGGTGCGCAATCCGGACATCCTCGCGGAGATCTCGGCCGACCGCGCCCGGCCCGGACAGATCGTCGTCGGCTTCGCCGCCGAGACCGACGACGTCCTCGCCAACGGCCGCGTCAAGCTCGCCCGCAAGGGGTGCGACCTGCTCGTGGTCAACGAGGTGGGGGAGCGCAAGACCTTCGGTTCGGAGGAGAACGAGGCCGTGGTGCTGGGTGCAGACGGCAGTGAGACCCCCGTACCGCACGGTCCGAAGGAGGCCCTCGCCGACACGGTCTGGGACCTCGTGGCCGCCCGCCTGGGCTGACCTCGTTGGGCCGTTGGAGCCGGTCGGATTCGGCCATTGGGCGGCTTTTCCGTGATGCGCGCCGAGGCGCGCGGGGTCTGGCCAAGGCCGCCAGGCACCCTGCAGAATGCGCGTGCCGCAGGTCACAGCGCTCCCGAGAGGCGAGACGGGTGGGCCGACGGCCGAGCGCGACCCGTAAACTGTTCTCGGACGAGGCCGGGCGCAGCCCCGTGTCCGTCCGCAAATGATCAGCCAGCAGCCGCTGCAACCCCAGGGAGCGTTGTGTCCCGTCGCCTGTTCACCTCGGAGTCCGTGACCGAGGGTCACCCCGACAAGATCGCTGACCAGATCAGCGACACCATTCTCGACGCGCTTCTGCGCGAGGACCCGACCTCCCGGGTCGCCGTCGAGACGCTGATCACCACCGGCCTGGTGCATGTGGCCGGCGAGGTCACGACCAAGGCCTACGCGGACATCGCGACCCTGGTCCGCAACAAGATCCTCGAGATCGGCTACGACTCCTCGAAGAAGGGCTTCGACGGCGCCTCCTGCGGCGTCTCCGTGTCGATCGGCGCGCAGTCGCCGGACATCGCGCAGGGCGTCGACACCGCCTACGAGTCCCGCGTCGAGGGCGATGAGGACGAGCTGGACCGCCAGGGCGCCGGCGACCAGGGCCTGATGTTCGGCTACGCCTCCGACGAGACGCCGACCCTGATGCCGCTGCCCATCTTCCTGGCGCACCGCCTGTCGAAGCGGCTGTCCGAGGTCCGCAAGAACGGCACCATCCCCTACCTGCGCCCGGACGGCAAGACGCAGGTCACCATCGAGTACGACGGCGACAAGGCCGTCCGCCTCGACACGGTCGTCGTCTCCTCGCAGCACGCCTCCGACATCGACCTGGAGTCCCTGCTCGCCCCCGACATCCGCGAGTTCGTCGTCGAGCCCGAGTTGAAGGCGCTCCTGGACGAGGGCATCAAGCTGGACACCGAGGGCTACCGCCTGCTGGTCAACCCGACCGGCCGCTTCGAGATCGGCGGCCCGATGGGTGACGCCGGCCTCACCGGCCGCAAGATCATCATCGACACCTACGGCGGCTTCGCCCGCCACGGCGGCGGCGCCTTCTCCGGCAAGGACCCGTCCAAGGTCGACCGTTCGGCCGCCTACGCCATGCGCTGGGTCGCCAAGAACGTCGTCGCCGCCGGCCTGGCCGCCCGCTGCGAGGTCCAGGTCGCCTACGCCATCGGCAAGGCCGAGCCCGTCGGTCTCTTCGTCGAGACCTTCGGCACCCACAAGGTCGACCCCGAGAAGATCGAGAAGGCGATCGACCAGGTCTTCGACCTCCGCCCGGCCGCCATCATCCGCGACCTCGACCTGCTCCGCCCGATCTACGCCCAGACGGCCGCGTACGGTCACTTCGGCCGCGAGCTCCCCGACTTCACCTGGGAGCGCACCGACCGCGTGGACGCCCTGCGCGAGGCCGCGGGCCTCTAAGCCCGCGCAGCTTCACTCGCCGAGGCCCGGTCTCCCTTTGCGGGGGCCGGGCCTCGGCGTTGCTCAGGGTCTGTGAGGCGCTCCGCCGGGTTCCTCGGGTCCGTCCTGTCGGCCGGGTCCGTCGGGTTCCTCGGGGCCGTCCTGTTCGTGCTGTTCGTCACCTGTTTCCCCGTCTCCTGGTGGCACGGGGCTGGTGTCGTTCGTCTGCGGCGGTGTGGACGGGACGCCGAAGCGGCGGCGGATCTCGTCGGCCGCCGCCTCGTCCCGGGCGCGACCGCCATCGCGATCTGATCGGCGATCAGCGCGCTCTCGTCCTCATGGGCCAGCCCGCGAACTCGGCGAAGCGTGCCGCCAGCGCCAGCAGGTCCCTGGCGGCAAGCGCGAGTGGGGTGGGGAGGCTGAATCGGCCGGTGAAATGGCTGGCAGGGCGGGCTTGCGTGAGGATACGTTGATGATCTCCCGGTGCGGGACCGCGTTGCTTCGGTGGAGTGCGCCTTGTGCGTGCGGTGAATCCGGAATGTGCTGACCGCTGTCGAATTGATCTCGGGAGACCGCAGACGGAGGCGCCGGCAGGCGTCGTCCGGGACCCGGTGAACCAGGGCGGGCATCGGTGGGGCGGCACGGTTGTCAGTGCCGTTTGGTAAGAATGCAAGCGTGAGCAGCGAGAACGTGCCAGGGGACGGCGGGGCCGAAGGGGCGCCGCCGGAGCAGCTCGCGCTCATTCGGGAGAGTGTGCGGGGAGCCAAGGTGCCCCGGGCCAAGCCGCGGACCTGGCGGGGGGCCGCGCTCGCGAAGGAGCTTCCCGTCGCGCGGGTGCTCGTCGACAAGGGTGCCCTGCATCTCGACCGGTACTTCGACTACGCGGTGCCCGAGGAGCTGGACGCCGAGGCGCAGCCCGGGGTCAGGGTGCGGGTGCGGTTCGGGGCCGGGCGGCACCGGGTGCGGGACGGCCGCCGTGAGGGCGGCGGACTCATCGACGGGTTCCTCGTCGAGCGGCGTGCCCAGTCGGACTACTCGGGCCCGCTGGCCGCACTCGCGCAGGTCGTGTCGCCCGAGCGCGTGCTGAGCGACGAACTGCTGGGGCTCGCGCGGGCCGTCGCGGACCGGTACGCGGGAAGCCTCGCCGATGTGCTCCAGCTCGCCGTGCCGCCCCGCAGCGCGCGTGCCGAGCGGCGGCCGTCCCCCGAGCCCCTGCCGCCGCCGTCCGCGCCCGACGCCGGGTCGTGGGCGCGGTACGAGCACGGAGCCGCCTTCCTGGAGTCGCTGGCCTCCGGGGGAGCGCCCAGGGCGGTGTGGAACGCGCTGCCGGGTCCGCAGTGGAGCGAGGAACTGGCCCGCGCCGTCGCCGCCACGCTCGCCTCGGGACGCGGCGCGCTCGTCGTCGTACCGGACGGGCGGGCCGCCGCGCGGGTCGACGCCGCGCTGACCGCGCTGCTCGGCGAGGGCCGGCACGCGCTGCTCACCGCCGACGCGGGGCCCGAGAAGCGGTACGCGCAGTGGCTCGCCGTCAGCAGGGGGTCCGTGCGTGCCGTCGTCGGGACCCGGGCGGCCATGTTCGCGCCCGTGCGCGACCTGGGACTTGTGGTCATCTGGGACGACGGCGACGACAGCCACAGCGAGCTGCACGCCCCTCAGCCTCATGCGCGCGATGTGCTGTTGTTGCGGGCCGCTCTGGACAAGTGCGGCTTTCTGCTGGGGAGTTGGAGCTGCACGGTGGAGGCCGCGCAGCTCGTGGAGAGCGGCTGGGCGCGGCCCCTGGTCGCCGGGCGGGAGCAGGTACGACGGACCGCGCCCCTGGTGCGGACCGTCGGCGACGACGACCTCGCACGCGACGAGGCCGCCCGCGCCGCCCGGCTGCCCACCCTCGCCTGGCAGGTGGTCCGGGAGGGGCTGCGGCACGGACCGGTGCTGGTGCAGGTGCCCCGGCGCGGTTACGTGCCCCGCCTGGCCTGCGCCCAGTGCAGGGCGCCCGCGCGGTGCCGGCACTGCTCCGGACCGCTCCAGGCGCAGGACGCGGGCGCGCTGCGGTGCGACTGGTGCGGGCGTGAGGAGGGCTCCTGGCACTGCCCGGAGTGCGGCGGCTTCCGGCTCCGGGCACAGATCGTCGGCGCGCGCCGGACCGCCGAGGAACTGGGCCGCGCCTTCCCGGCCGTGCCGGTGCGCACGTCGGGGCGCGAGCACGTGCTGGACACCGTGCCGGACGCCCCCGCGCTGGTCGTGAGCACCCCGGGCGCCGAGCCGGTGGCCGAGGGCGGTTACGCGGCCGCCCTGCTGCTCGACGGCTGGGCCATGCTCGGGCGTCCGGACCTGAGGGCCGGCGAGGACGCGTTGCGCCGGTGGATCGCGGCGGCCGCGCTCGTACGACCCCAGGGCGACGGGGGGACCGTCGCCGTCGTCGCCGAGCCGACACTGCGCCCGGTCCAGGCACTCGTGAGGTGGGACCCCGTCGGGTACGCGGTGCGGGAACTGGCCGAGCGGGCCGAACTGGGATTCCCGCCGGTGTCCCGGATGGCGGCGGTGTCGGGGACGGCGCAGGCCGTCGCCGAGTTCCTGGGAGCCGTAGAACTGCCCTCCGACGCCGAGGTGTTGGGGCCGGTGCCGATTCCGCCCACCCTGCCCGGACGCCCCCGCAGACCCGGAGCGCCCCCGCCGGGCGAGCACTGGGAGCGGATCCTCGTCCGGGTGCCCCCGGGAAGCGGCGCCGCGCTGGCCACCGCCCTCAAAACGGCTCAGGCCGCGCGGATGGCCCGGGGGAGTGCGGAGCCGGTGAGGGTGCGCGTCGACCCGCCGGACATCGGCTGAGGGGCCGACGACCGCTGCGGACGCCCTCAGGCGCGACTTCGGCTGTCCACCTGGCGTCGGCTGATGGCCGGTGGTCCGGCTCGGGCTGGTGGGTCGGCGCGGTCGGCGGTGATCGGGCCGCATCGGTTGTCGGCCTGGCGTCGGCTGATGGCCGGTGGTCCGGCTTCGGCCGGTGCTCCGACCGTGGCCGACGACGATGGTGCGGTCTCGACCGGCGGCGGTCCGGTCCTGGCCGGCAACCGCGGGAGCGGTGGCGGTGGTGGCGGCAGCAGTCGGCGATCGGTCGTCAGGGGGCGGGGTGTGATGCGGGATGAACGGCTGCCCTCCCGGCGGGTTCCGGGAGGGCGGAAGGAGAGCGGTCAGCCGTTGCGGGGGCCGGGGAGTGCGGTGGGCATGGCGTCGTCACGGAGCGCGGTGCTGCCGGCGGTCGGCTGCGTCGGCATGGAGCGGGCCGAGGGGACGGTCGGCACCGTCGGCAGGCCGGTGTTCACGTTGGCCGTGCGGGTGTCCGACGGCTCGGTCGACGGCTCGGTCTCGGCCGCTGCCTGGGCTGCGGCGCGGCGGGCGCCGTAACGGCGGTGCACCGCCTGCTTGGTGACCCCCAGGGCCGAGCCCACGGCGTCCCACGAGAAGCCGAGCGAACGGTCGAAGTCAACGGCGGCCGTGACCAGGGTCTCGACACTGTCCCGGAGTTCCTGGGCGAGGCGGACCGTGGGGGCGGGGGCGCGTCCGTAGACGACGAAGCCCGTGGAGGGGCCGGAGCGGCGCGGGCGGTAGACGTTGCCCAACTGGGCGGTGAGCGTGCGCAGCGCGTCCACCTGCCGGCGGACCCGCTCGATGTCCCGCACCAGCAAGTGCAGGCTGGCCCGGGCCTGGGCGTCGTGGGTTGCGTGGTCGGCCATGAACAAGCCTCTCGAGCCGGCGTTGAAAGGAATTGGGCCGCCAAAGCGGCCCGATGTGGTCAACTCTTTCTTGACCAACGCGTTTGCGCTCCGCTGGTCACGGGGTGGGGGCGTACGGGCATATGCGCACGCCGTCCTCCCCGTCGCACACCACCCGTTGCCCGCCGGCGGAGCGGCTCGGCGAGGTCCCGGTGGCCCGGACCTCGTTCCGTACGTCGTCATAGACTTGTGCGCTGCCCGTCCGATCCCGCCCGAGAGGCCCCAACCCACCCATGAAGCTTGTCTTCGCCGGTACCCCCGAGGTCGCCGTTCCCGCCCTGGACGCCCTGATCGCCTCCGGGCGGCACGAGGTGGCCGCCGTCGTCACGCGGCCCGACGCGCCGGCCGGGCGGGGCCGCAGGCTGGTCGCGTCCCCTGTGGCCGAGCGGGCGGAGGAGGCCGGGATCGAGGTCTTGAAGCCGGTCCGGCCGCGGGACCCCGAGTTCCTGGAGCGGCTGACGGAGATCGCCCCGGACTGCTGCCCCGTCGTCGCCTACGGCGCGCTGCTGCCCAGGGTGGCGCTGGACATCCCCGCGCACGGCTGGGTCAACCTGCACTTCTCGCTGCTGCCCGCCTGGCGCGGAGCCGCGCCCGTGCAGCACGCCATCATGGGCGGGGACGAGATCACCGGTGCCTCCACCTTCCTCATCGAGGAGGGACTCGACTCCGGGCCCGTCTACGGCACCGTCACCGAGACGATCCGGCCCACCGACACCAGCGGCGACCTGCTCACCAGGCTCGCCTTCGCCGGTGCCGGGCTGCTCGCCGCGACGATGGACGGCATCGAGGAGGGCACCGTGAAGGCCGTGCCACAGCCCGCCGACGGCATCACCCTCGCGCCGAAGATCACCGTCGAGGACGCCCAGGTGGACTGGGCCGCGCCCGCGCTGCGGGTCGACCGGGTCGTGCGCGGGTGCACGCCGGCGCCCGGCGCCTGGACCGCCTTCCGGGGCGAGCGCCTCAAGCTCATCCAGGTCACGCCCGTGCCCGAGCGTACCGACCTCGCCGTGGGACAGCTGGCGGTCGGCAAGAACAGCGTGCACGTGGGCACCGGGTCGTACGCCGTCGAGCTGCTCTGGGTGCAGGCGCAGGGCAAGAAGCCCATGCGGGCCGCCGACTGGGCGCGCGGGGTGCGCATCGCGGAGGGCGAGACGCTCGGCGGCTGAGCCCCCGCGAGGCGGCGGTGAGGGCGCGCCGACGCGGCCGACGTAGGCTGGAAGGCGCATCCCCTTCTTCACATCCGGAGCACCTTTTTCGTGAGCGAGCAGTCCCGTCGGCCGCGCAGGCCCGCCAAGCCCTACCGCCGTCCCCAGAAGGACCCCGTCCGCATCCTCGCCTTCGACGCGCTGCGCGCGGTGGACGAGCGCGACGCGTACGCCAACCTCGTGCTGCCGCCGCTGCTGCGCAAGGCCCGGGAGAAGGAGGGACCCGAAAAATTCGACGCGCGGGACGCGGCCCTCGCCACCGAGCTGGTGTACGGGACGCTGCGCCGGCAGGGCACCTACGACGCCGTGATCGCCAAGTGCGTGGACCGGCCGCTGCGCGAGGTCGACCCGCCGGTGCTCGACGTGCTGAGCCTGGGCGTGCACCAGTTGCTCGGGACCCGGATCCCGACGCACGCCGCCGTGTCCGCCTCCGTCGAGCTGGCGCGGGTCGTGCTCGGCGACGGACGGGCCAAGTTCGTCAACGCGGTGCTCCGCAAGGTCGCGCAGCACGACCTCGACGGGTGGCTGGAGAAGGTCGCGCCGCCCTACGACGAGGACCCCGAGGACCACCTCGCCGTCGTGCACTCGCATCCCCGCTGGGTCGTCTCCGCGCTCTGGGACTCCCTCGGCGGCGGCCGTGCCGATGTCGAGGAACTGCTGGCGGCCGACAACGAGCGGCCCGAGGTCACCCTGGTCGCGCGGCCGGGCCGGGCCACCACCGAGGAACTGCTGCGCGAGGACGCCGCGGTGCCGGGGCGCTGGTCGCCGTACGCCGTGCGGCTCACCGAGGGCGGCGAGCCGGGTGCCGTGGACGCCGTGCGCGAGGGACGGGCCGGCGTGCAGGACGAGGGCAGCCAACTGGTCGCCCTCGCGCTCGCGAACGCCCCCCTCGACGGTCCCGACGAGAAGTGGCTCGACGGGTGCGCCGGTCCCGGCGGCAAGGCCGCGCTGCTGGCCGCCCTCGCCGCCGAGCGCGGGGCCACGCTGCTCGCCTCCGAGAAGCAGCCGCACCGGGCCGGTCTCGTCGCCAAGGCCCTGGCCGGCAACCCGGGGCCGTACCAGGTCATCGCCGCCGACGGGACCCGGCCGCCGTGGCGGCCCGGCACCTTCGACCGGGTGCTGATGGACGTGCCGTGCACCGGGCTCGGCGCGCTGCGCCGGCGCCCCGAGGCACGGTGGCGCCGGCGCCCGGAGGACCTGGAGAACTTCGCGCCGCTGCAGCGCGCCCTGCTGCGCACCGCCCTGGACTCCGTGCGGGTCGGCGGGATCGTCGGCTACGCCACGTGCTCACCGCACCTCGCGGAGACCCGGGCGGTCGTCGCCGACATGCTCAAGCAGCACCCGGACACCGAACTCGTCGACGCCCGCCCCCTGCTGCCCGGCGTCCCCGACCTCGGCGACGGCCCCGACATACAACTGTGGCCCCACCTGCACGGCACGGACGCCATGTACCTGGCCCTGATCCGCCGAACCGGCTGAACCACCGCCAGGGGCAGCCGACCCAGGGGCGCGGGGCCGTATCGACATGCGGCTCCGCCGCGTGGGCGCGACCAGCCACGACGGCGCCGCAGTTCACGCACGATCGCGACCACCCCAGACTCGGCCTACCCCGGCAGGGCATGGCAGGCTTGGGTCATGGCCGCGCAGATCAACCCCAGCATTCTGTCCGCCGACTTCGCCCGCCTCGCGGACGAGGCGAAGGCGGTCGAGGGAGCCGACTGGCTCCACGTCGACGTCATGGACAACCACTTCGTCCCGAATCTCACGCTCGGCGTGCCGGTCGTGGAGTCCCTGGCCCGTGCCACGAACACTCCGCTCGACTGCCACCTGATGATCGAGGACCCCGATCGCTGGGCCCCGCGGTACGTCGAGGCCGGTGCCTCGTCCGTGACCTTCCACGTGGAGGCGGCGGCCGCGCCCGTGCGTCTCGCCCGGGAGATCCGCGCCATGGGCGCCCGCGCCTCCATGGCGCTGAAGCCCGCGACGCCGATCGAGCCCTACGAGGACCTGCTGCCGGAACTCGACATGCTGCTGGTCATGACGGTCGAGCCGGGCTTCGGCGGCCAGGCGTTCCTGGACATCATGCTGCCGAAGATCCGCCGCACCCGTGAGCTGATCGGCAAGCACGGTCTCCAGCTGTGGCTGCAGGTCGACGGCGGTGTCTCGGCGTCGACGATCGAGCGGTGCGCGGACGCCGGAGCGGACGTGTTCGTGGCAGGCTCGGCGGTGTACGGCGCCGAGGACCCCGCGGAGGCGGTCCGGGCACTGCGCGCTCAGGCCGAGACGGCGACCGCCAAGGCGTCCTGGGCATGCGACCACTGAGCCACGACAACGTGAACGGTTGAGAGAACGGCCCCCATCAGGGCAGATCAGTCGCGCCGAATCTGCAAGGATGAACGGCGAATCCAGAGTGTGAACAGCAGTGAGGAGATCGCCGTGTCGGGTATGTCGGCGGGCCGGTCAGCCATGCGGATGGGACCCGCTGAGCTGGTGCAGGCGGCGGCCATGGCCCGCCGCTTCTACCTCGAGGGGAAATCCAAGATCCAGATCGCGGAGGAGTTCGGCGTCAGCCGCTTCAAGGTGGCCCGGGTCCTGGAGACCGCCCTCGAACGGGATCTCGTACGTATCGAGATCCGCGTGCCGGCCGAGCTGGACGCCGAGCGCTCCGACGCGCTCCGTGCCCGGTACGGCCTGCGGCACGCCGTCGTGGTCGAGTCCCCGGCCGAGGCGGAGGAGACCCCCGACCCCGAGAACCTCGGGGAGGTCGCCGCCGACCTGCTCGGCGAACTCGTCAACGAGGGGGACGTGCTGGGGCTGGCCTGGGGCCGGTCCACCATCCACATGGCTGCGGCGCTCGACCGGCTGCCGCCGTGCACGGTGGTGCAGCTGACGGGCGTGTACGACGCCGGGACCGCCGAGCGCGGCTCGGTGGAGGCGGTCCGCCGCGCCGCCCAGGTGTCGGGCGGCGACGCCCACCCCATCTACGCGCCGATGCTGTTGCCGGACGCGGCCACCGCGGCGGCCCTGCGCAACCAGACCGGGATCGCCCGGGCCTTCGAGTACTTCGACAAGGTCACGGTCGCCTGTGTCTCGATCGGCTCGTGGGAGCCGGGCATCTCGACCGTGCACGACATGCTCAGCGACGAGGAGCGGGCGCACTACGCCTCGCTCGGTGTCGCCGCCGAGATGTCCGCACACCTCTTCGACGCCGAGGGGCGCAGGATCGGGCGGGATCTGGGGGAGCGGTGCATCACGGTCAAGGCCGACCAGCTGCGCCGCATCCCGGAGGTCGTGGCGATCGCGGGCGGTCAGCGCAAGGCGCCGGCGATCGACGCGGTGCTGCGCTCCGGGCTGGTCACCAGCCTGGTGACCGACACCTCGGCCGCCGACGCCCTGATGACGGCGGGGCCGACACCGAGGCCGGCGCTCAGCCGCGCCGACCCCGACGGAGCCTGAGGGGTTCCGGCGGGAACCGGACGCAGCGGGCGGTGTCCGGCGGCGGGTCGCGGTGAAACCGTGCGGGGACGGCCGTGGCAGCATCGGCGGCATGCTGCTGCGGTTCGTCCTGCCACCGGTTCTGCCACCCGTCCTGCGACCGGTCCTGCGTCGCGTCCCGCGGGCGCTCGCGGGGCTCCTCGTCTGTCTCTCCGTCCTGCTGACGGGGTGCTCGTCGCACACGGGCACCCCGACGGCTTCCGCCGACGCCTCCGCCCCGGGCTGGGCCCAGGGGATGGCCACCGTCCAGGTGTCCCGGCTGCCGGCCGAGGCCCGCACGACCCTGGACCTCATCGACAAGGGCGGGCCCTTCCCGTACGCCCGGGACGGGATCGTCTTCGGGAACTTCGAGGGGCACCTCCCGAAACACCCACGCGGCTACTACCACGAGTACACGGTGCCGACCCCGGGATCCCGCGACCGCGGGGCGCGGCGGATCGTCACCGGACAGGGCCGGGAGATCTACTACAGCGATGATCACTACAACTCGTTCCGGGCGGTGCTGAGATGAGCGAAGACCTGACGGGCCGGCTCACGGTCACACTCGACCTCGAGGACGTCACCGGCAAGGCGGGCCTGATGGACCGCGTGGCGAGCGCCCTCGCGCTGCCCGACTGGTTCGGCCGCAACTGGGACGCGCTGGTGGACTCCCTGTCCGACCACACCGTGTGGCCCGAGAGGGCCGTCGAGCAGGGGCTGCTGATCGTCGTACGGGGCTGGCGGCCGTTCGCCGAGGAGAACCAGGAGGAGTGGCGCACCGCGCAGGACGTGTTCGCCGAGGCGGTGGACCGCACCCCCGCCCTGGCCGTCGTCCTGGCCCTTGGAGGATCCTCCTAAGGCATCTTTGACCAGCCTGGATGTTCTGTCAGGGCCTGACAGCGCCCCCGGCATGGGACACTGAAGTACGTGCTCTTTTCCCCCTGGCGCACCCGTCGGGGGGTCACCTCTGATCGACTGGGATGTGCGGCACGTGCGTTTCCTCAATGACATCCAGCCTGCGTACGACCTGACGTACGACGACGTGTTCATGGTGCCGAGCCGCTCCGCGGTCGGCTCGCGTCAGGGCGTGGACCTCTCCTCGCCGGACGGCACGGGGACCACCATCCCGCTGGTCGTCGCCAACATGACCGCGATCGCCGGTCGCCGCATGGCCGAGACCGTCGCCCGCCGCGGCGGCCTGGTGGTCATCCCGCAGGACATCCCGATCGACGTCGTCACCGACGTGATCTCCTGGGTGAAGGGGCGTCACCTGGTACTGGACACCCCGATCGTGCTGGCCCCGCACCAGACCGTCGCCGACGCCCTGGCCCTGCTGCCCAAGCGCGCGCACAACGCCGGTGTGGTCGTCGACGAGGACCGCCGGCCCCTCGGCGTCGTCACCGACGCCGACCTGAGCGGGGTCGACCGCTTCACCCAGCTCGAAGTGGTCATGTCCAAGGACCTGCTGCTGGTCGACGCGGACATTGACCCGCGCGAGGCCTTCCACACCCTCGACACGCACAACCGGCGCTACGCCCCGGCCGTCGACAAGGACGGCAGGCTCGCCGGCATCCTGACCCGCAAGGGCGCCCTGCGCGCCACGCTGTACACCCCGGCCACCGACGCGCAGGGCAAGCTGCGCATCGCCGCCGCCGTCGGCATCAACGGCGACGTGGCTGGCAAGGCCAAGCAGCTGCTCGACGCGGGCGTGGACACGCTCGTCATCGACACCGCGCACGGCCACCAGGAGTCGATGATCAGCGCGATCAAGGTGGTGCGGGCCCTCGACCCGCAGGTGCCGATCGTCGCCGGCAACATCGTCTCAGCCGAGGGCGTCAAGGACCTCGTCGACGCCGGTGCGGACATCATCAAGGTCGGTGTCGGTCCGGGCGCGATGTGCACCACCCGCATGATGACCGGCGTGGGCCGCCCGCAGTTCTCCGCGGTCCTGGAGTGCGCCGCCGAGGCGAAGAAGTACGGCAAGCACGTGTGGGCCGACGGCGGTGTCCGGCACCCGCGCGACGTGGCCATGGCCCTCGCGGCCGGAGCCTCCAACGTGATGGTCGGTTCCTGGTTCGCGGGCACCTACGAGTCGCCGGGCGACCTCCAGCAGGACGCCGACGGCCGCCCCTACAAGGAGTCGTTCGGCATGGCCTCCGCGCGCGCGGTGGCCAACCGGACCTCGGAGGAGTCGGCGTACGACCGGGCCCGCAAGGCGCTGTTCGAGGAGGGCATCTCCACCTCCCGCATGTACCTCGACCCGGCCCGCCCGGGTGTCGAGGACCTGATCGATTCGGTCATCGCGGGTGTCCGCTCCTCCTGCACCTACGCCGGCGCCAACTCCCTGGAGGAGTTCGCCGACAGGGCCGTCGTCGGCATCCAGAGCGCGGCCGGCTACGCCGAGGGCAAGCCGCTGCACGCCAGCTGGAACTGACCCGCCAGAGTCCCCGTCCGCACGGCCCCCGTCGATCCCGCTCCCGGGAGCGACGGGGGCCGTCGGCGTTGTCGGGCCGGTGCTCCGAGATGCCCGCTCGGGGAGGTGGTACAAGGGGGAGAAATGGGGCTGATGAGGCCGGTGTGCAACAGTGCGCGGTCCGTACGCAATGAATGGGCATTCCGGCCCGATGAACGCAATGATCATGCGGGTATGTGCAAGGTTGCTGCATTACGCGCGTGAAGCCGCTCCTCGTAGGGTGCTGCGCTGTACATAGCGTGGCGGGGACTCCGCTCGGCGGTGTTCCTGCCCTGGCAGGCGTCCGCCGGTCCCCGCGCGTCCGACCGGCAGCGATAAGGAGCCAGCGAGTGCTCGACCAAGGCGCACCCCCGCACAACGAGAGAACGGCCGCCCCCGCGTCCCCGGGCGTCGCCGCGCGCCTCATGCGTCGCAAGCCCGTGGAACGCCTGGTCGCCGAGGGCGGCCAGGGCGAGGGAGGGACGCTGCGGCGTTCCCTCGGACTGTGGCAGCTGACCATGATCAGCATCGGTGCCACCCTCGGCACCGGCATCTTCGTCGTCCTCGGCGAGGCCGTCCCCAAGGCCGGACCGGCCGTCACCCTCTCCTTCGTGATCGCCGGCCTCACCGCGCTGTTCTCCGCGCTGTCCTACGCCGAGCTGGCGGGCACCATCCCGGTCTCCGGCTCCTCGTACTCGTACGCGTACGCAACGATGGGCGAGCTGATCGCCTGGGTCTGCGGCTGGTGCCTGCTCCTGGAGTACGGCGTCTCGGTGGCCGCCGTGGCCGTCGGCTGGGGCGAGTACCTCAACGAGCTGCTGGACGGCACCATCGGCGTGACGATCCCGCAGGCGCTGGCCGCGCCGCCCGGCGACGGCGGCATCTTCAACCTGCCGGCCCTGATCGTCGTCGTCCTCGCGATGGTGTTCCTGCTCGGCGGGGCCAAGGAGTCGGCGCGCGCCAACACCGTCATGGTGTGCGTGAAGATCGGCGCGCTGATCCTCTTCTGCGCCATCGGCTTCATGGGCTTCAAGTCCGGCAACTACGCGAACTTCATGCCGCTCGGCATGGCGGGCGTCAGCGGCGCCGGCGCCACGCTGTTCTTCTCCTACATCGGCTTCGACGCCGCCTCCACCGCCGGTGAGGAGGCGAAGAACGCCCAGCGCGACCTGCCGCGCGCGATCATGCTGTCCCTCGTCATCGTGACGGCCCTGTACGTGCTGGTCGCGGCCGTCGCCGTCGGTGCGAAGCCATGGCGGAAGTTCAACGACTCCGAGGCCGCGCTCGCGCAGATCATGACGGACGTCACCGGGCAGAGCTTCTGGGGCACCCTGCTCGCGTTCTGCGCCGTCATCGCCATCGCGAGCGTCGTCCTGACCGTGCTCTACGGTCAGACCCGCATCCTCTTCGCGATGTCCCGCGACGGCCTGGTGCCCAAGGTCTTCTCCAAGGTCCACCCGAAGACCGGTGCGCCGCGCGCCAACACGGTGATCGTGTCCCTGTTCTGCGGTGTCCTCGCCGCCGCGATCCCGCTGGGCCAGCTCGCCGACGCCACCAGCATCGGCACGCTGTTCGCCTTCGGGCTGGTCAACATCGCGGTCGTGGTGCTGCGCCGGACCCGTCCGGACATGCAGCGCACCTTCCGTGTGCCGCTGTCGCCGGTGCTGCCCGCGCTGGGCCTCGCGTTCTGCGTCTGGATGATGGGCAGCCTGTCGACGGTCACCTGGATCGTGTTCGGTGTCTGGATGGCCGTCGGGCTCGTGTTCTACTTCGTGTACGGCTATCGCCGTTCCCGTCTCGCGGCCGGTGAGGGTCTCGCGGTGACGGCAGAGAAGTGACCGAACCGAAGAAGTGAACCGCCCCCTGTGCTGAACGATCTCGACGAACGCATCGTGCACGCCCTCGCCGAGGACGCCCGCCGCTCCTACGCGGACATCGGGCAGCTCGTCGGCCTGTCCGCGCCCGCCGTCAAGCGGCGCGTGGACAGGCTGCGCGCCACCGGGGCGATCACCGGATTCACCGTCCGCGTGGACCCGGCGGCGCTCGGCTGGGAGACCGAGGGCTACATCGAGATCCACTGCCGTCGCAACACCTCGCCGGAGACCATCCAGCGGGGGCTGGAGCGGTACCAGGAGGTCGTGGCCGCCTCGACCGTCACCGGCGAGGCGGACGCGATCGCGCAGGTCTTCGCGTCCGACATGCGTCACTTCGAGCGGGTGCTGGAGCGGATCGCCGGGGAGCCGTTCGTCGAGCGCACGAAGTCCGTGCTGGTGCTTTCGCCGTTGCTCCGGAGGTTCTCTTCGGGGGCCCCGGGGTAAGGGCGGATTCCAGCTCGGGGGGTCCTGGCGGTCGCCGGGTGCGGGTCCGCTTGGGCCGTTGGCGCAGTTCCCCGCGCCCCTTCACCCGCACCCGGCGACGAACAGCCCCCCGAGCTCTATTCCGGGGCCTTGCGCGCGAGCGCGTTGTTGCCGATCGAGTTGTGGACGCTGAAACTCACCGCGTCCGAGCGGTACCGGTCGTCCGACCACTCCACCGGCCGCCCCTCGCGGGTCGTGGTGACCCGTCGTACCCGCAGCAGCGGACTCGTACGGCGCACCCCCAGCAACTCGGCGTCCTGCGCGCCGCAGGCGACCGCGTCGATGATGTGCTCGCCGTAGGCGAAGACGAGGCCCGTGTCGTCGTACAGGCGCTGGGTGACGGACGGGCAGTCCGGCTCGATGGCCTTCACCGCCGGTGAGATCCAGTCGGCGTACACGGTCCGCTCCAGCAGGACCGGCTCGCCGTCCAGCCCGCGCACCCGCAGGACGTGCAACACCGGTGTCCCGGCCGCCAGTTGAAGGCGTACGGCGTCCTCCTGGGTGGCCGGGAGGTACTCCTGCGTCACCACGTGGCCGGTGGCCTCGCGGCCCATGGCCCGCGCCCACTGGGCGAAGCTGCGCAGTTCCTCGAAGCTCTGGCTGCGCCGGCTTGCGAGCACCACGCGGCGGGCGCCCTGGCGGGAGCCGATCAGGCCCTCGGCGGTCAGGGCGGCGACGGCCTGGCGGACGGTGCCGCGGGACACGCCGTAGTGGGCCGCGAGTTCCGACTCCGAGGGCAGCCGGCTGCCGACCGTGTACTCCTCGCGGTCGATCGCGCGCCGCAGCTCGTCGGCGATCTCCTCGTGTCGCGCGGTCATGCTTCCCCTCTGCTCAAGTTGCTGTGCACAGCGTGACCAGCCTAATCGACAATCGCGTTGATCCGTGTCAGCCGGAACTGTGCAGGGAATAAGGGGTTGCCGTTTCTCGGGCGTTTACCGACAGGACATCACGACCGGGCGTACTGAGGCCAACTTGTTCAGACAAGTTCTCCGCACTTCTCACACCGCATCGAACCCCGTGCGCACCCCTGGAGAGACCGTGACCGTGTCCCTGCCGAGAAACGCCGTCCTCGGCGGCTCCCTCGCCGTCGTAGCCGCGCTCGCCCTGAGCGCCTGCGGCGCCGCCACCGACAACGCGTCGACCACCAAGGACGGCAAGAACGCCGCCACCGCCACCTCCGCCGCCGACTTCGGCGGTCTTGACGCCCTGGTCGAGGCGGCCAAGAAGGAGGGCGGGCTGCACATCATCGCGGTGCCCCGCGACTGGGCCAACTACGGCGCCGTCATCGACGGCTTCCAGAAGAAGTACGGCATCAAGATCGAGGACGAGAGCCCCGACGGCTCCAGCCAGGACGAGATCAACGCCGTCACCTCCCGCAAGGGCCAGGACCGTGCCCCCGACGTCCTCGACCTGGGCAGCTCCTTCGCGCTCAGCGCCGCCCAGCAGGGCCTGCTCGCGCCCTACAAGGTGGCCTCCTACACCGACATCCCCGAGGGGCAGAAGGACCCGCAGGCCCGCTGGTACAACGACTACGGCGGCTACATCTCCATCGGCTGCGACGCCAAGCGGGTCAAGGTGTGCCCCACCACCTTCAAGGACCTGCTCAAGCCGCAGTACAAGGGCCAGGTCGCCCTCAACGGCAACCCGACCAAGTCCGGCTCGGCCTTCGGCGGCGTCTACGCGGCGGCCCTCGCGGGCGGTGGCTCCTTCGACGACATCCAGCCCGGCCTGGACTTCTTCGCCAAGCTGAAGAAGAACGGCAACTACACGCCGGTCGAGTCCACCCCGGCCACCATCGAGAAGGGCGAGACGCCCGTCAGTATCGACTGGGACTACCTGAACGCCGGCTACGCCGAGGAGTTCAAGTCCAAGGGTGTCGACTGGAAGGTCGCGATCCCGGCCGACGGCCAGTACGCCCAGTACTACTCCCAGGCCATCAACAAGGACGCTCCGCACCCGGCGGCCGCCCGCCTGTGGCAGGAGTACCTGTACAGCGCCGAGGGCCAGAACCTGTGGCTGGGAGGCTTCGCCCGCCCGGCGCTGATGACCTCCATGGAGAAGGCCGGCACCCTCGACAAGGACGCCGCCGCCAAGCTGCCGAAAGTCACGGGCACGCCCACCTTCCCGACCGAGGACCAGCAGAGCAAGGCCAAGACGGTCATCGCTCAGGGCTGGGGCAAGGCCGTCTCCGGATGACCACCGCTCTCCCGCGAGCGGACGTGGCGCCCGTCGCTTCGGCGAAGCGACGGCGCCGCGCCCCCGGCTGGCTCGCCGTCGTGCCGCTGCTGGTGTTCACCGCAGTCGCCTTCGGCCTGCCCGCCCTCGCCATCCTGAACGGCGCCTTCACGGTCAAGGACCAGACGACCGGCGCCACCTCCTACACGGCCGAGAACCTCTCGACCTCGCTGCAGGGCCCGTACCTCACCGCGCTGGTCGGCAGCGTCAAGCTGTCGGCGATCTCCGCCGCGCTCGGCGCCCTCATCGGGCTGCCGCTCGCCCAGGCCGTCGTCAGCTCCCGCTCCCGCGCGCTGCGCGAGGCCGTGCTCACCGCCTCCGGCGTGCTCGCCAACTTCGGCGGCGTCCCGCTGGCCTTCGCCTTCGTCGCCACCCTCGGCAACGCCGGCGTCCTGACCGTGCACCTCGGCCTCACGGACAAGGGCTGGGACCTCTACAGCTTCTGGGGCCTGGTCCTGGTCTACCTGTACTTCCTGATCCCGCTGATGGTCCTCACCATCACCCCGGCCCTGGACGGCCTGCGCGTCCAGTGGCGGGAGGCCGCGCTGAACAACGGCGCCACCGGCGTGCAGTACTGGCGCCACGTGGCCCTGCCCGTCCTCGCCCCCTCCCTGCTCGGCGGCTTCGTCCTGCTGTTCGGCAGTGCCTTCGCCGCCTACGCCACCGCCGCCGCGATGGTGGGCAGCGCGGTCCCGCTCGTCACGCTGCAGATCGCCGACGCCCTCTCCGGCAACGTGCTCGTCGGCCAGGAGAACGTCGCCCTCGCCCTCAGCCTCGACATGGTGCTGGTGGCAGGCCTGGTGATGGCCGTGTACCTGCCCCTGCAACGACGGAGCGCCCGATGGCTCGACGCCTGACCCCCTGGCGCCGGGCCGTCCTCGGCCTGGCCGCGCTGTACTTCCTGGTGCCGCTCGCCGCGTCCGTGATCTTCACGGTCGACGTGCCGGGCCGGGGCGTCACCTTCGACGCCTACACCAAGATCCTGTCCACGGCCGGCTTCACCTCCAGCCTGCTGCTCTCGCTGGAGCTGGCCGTGGCGACCATCGTGCTGGTCCTGCTGCTCATGGTGCCCGCCGTGGTCGCGCTGCGGCTCGGTGCACCCAAGCTGAGGCCCGTCGTCGAGGTGGTCTGCTCGCTGCCGCTGGTGGTGCCGCCGATCGCCTTCGTCGCCGGCATCGTGACCGTGCTGAAGTGGGGCCCCGAGCATCTCTCCCGCACACCGCTGTTCCAGACGTTCGTGGTGATCCAGGACGAGAACTTCCCCGTCGTGCTGGTCCTCGCGTACGTCGTGATGGCGCTGCCGTTCGTGTACCGCGCCCTGGACGCGGGCCTGCGCGCCATCGACGTGCGCACCCTCGTCGAGGCCGCCCGCAGCTGCGGCGCCTCCTGGCCGCAGGCGCTCGTGCGGGCCGTGCTGCCCAACCTGCGCGGGGCACTGCTGAACGCGACCTTCCTCACGCTGGCGCTGGTGCTCGGCGAGTTCACCGTCTCCCACCTGCTCGGCTACGCGCCCTTCGCCGTGTGGATCTACAACGTCGGCGGCTCGCAGGCCCAGATGTCCGTCGCCGTGTCCGTGCTCAGCCTGCTCGTCACCTGGGCCCTGCTCCTCGCGCTCGCCGGTGCCGGCGGCCGTACCCGAACCGCTTCCTCCCGGGGATGAACCATGACCGTCACCACGCTTGAGAAGGCCGCCGCCGAGAAGGCCGCCACTGTCGAATTCCGGGGACTGCGCCGGGAGTTCGGGGCCACCGTCGCCCTCGACGGGCTTGACCTGACCGTCCGCCCGGGGGAGTTCCTGGCGCTGCTCGGCCCGTCCGGCTGCGGCAAGACCACCGCGCTGCGCATGCTCGCCGGGTTCGAACACCCCGACTCCGGTGCGGTGCTGGTGGACGGGGAGGACATCACCCGCGTCCCGGCCCACCGTCGCGACGCCGGGATGGTCTTCCAGTCGTACAGCCTCTTCCCGCACCTGAACGCCGTCGACAACGTCGCCTTCGGGCTGCGCATGCGTAAGGTCCGTACGGCCGAACGACGCGCCCGCGCGGCCGAGTTGCTGGAGCTGGTCGGTCTCGGCGACAAGGGGGAGAGCTACCCGCACCAGCTCTCCGGCGGCCAGCAGCAGCGCGTCGCCCTCGCCCGAGCCCTCGCCCTGCGCCCGCGCGTCCTGCTGCTCGACGAGCCGCTGTCCGCGCTGGACGCCAAGGTGCGCCTGACCCTGCGCGAGGAGATCCGCCGGCTCCAGCAGGAACTCGGGATCACCACCCTCTTCGTCACCCACGACCAGGAGGAGGCCCTCTCGGTCGCCGACCGGGTCGCCGTCATGCGCGCCGGCCGGCTCGAACAGTGCGCCGTACCCGCCGAGTTGTACGGCCGCCCCGCCACCGCCTTCGTCGCCGAGTTCGTCGGCACGATGAGCCGGATCCCGGGCGAGCTGAAGGACGGCACCGTCGAGGTGCTGGGGCAGCGGCTGCCCGCCGACGCCGAGGTGCCGGACGGGGACGTGGACGTGCTGGTGCGGCCCGAGGCCGTCCAGGTGCGCGCCGACGAGCGGGGCACCGGGCGGGTCGCCGCCACCGCCTTCCTCGGCGCCGTCGTCCGGGTCACCGTACGGCTCGCCGACGGCACCGAGGCCAAGGCCGACCTGCCCGCGCACGAGGCCGCCGGGCTCGGCGCCGGAGCCGCCGTCAGCGTGTCACTGCCGGAGCGGCCGGTGCTGGTGGCCGAACGTACCCGGACGTCACCTTCTGGGTCGTGATCCGACGGGCACGCTCGGCAGATCACACCTCGTCGCGCCCCGCGGCCGCCGCCGGCCGTGGCATCGAGGTCCCGTCCGCCCTGACGGGCGCGGGACCGGTGACAAGGCCCCGCACCGGGAGGACCCCGGTGACGCCGGCCCGGTCGACGCCAACCGCAACCGTGTCCCCGGGCAAGCCGGTTCGTGCCTTCGAAGGGCTCGCGGACCGGCCGCGCCGGCCCGGCGGAGACCGAGGCGCTCCGCTCCGGATTTCGCAGAACGCGATCTTTCCGGGCGTTGCATGCCAGGGCCTCCTCGCAAGACTCAAGTGAAGGAAGACAACCACGTGACCTCCCACACCCGACTCCCGCTCCAGGCGGTCCTGTTCGACATGGACGGCACGCTCGTCGACACCGAGCACCTGTGGTGGGAGGCGGTCGAGCAGGTCGCCGGGCGCCCGCTGAGCGAGGCCGACCAGCCGGAGGTGCTCGGCCGTCCCGTCGAGCACACCGCCGCCTGGCTCGCGGCCGGCAGCGGCCGGGACGAGGCGGCCCTCGCGGCCGAACTGCACCGCGAGTTCGCCGACCGGGTCCGCACCGAGATCGTGCCGCGCCCCGGCGCCCTCGACCTGCTGGACGCGCTGGCAGCCGGCGGCATCCCCACCGCCCTGGTCACCGCGTCCCCGCGCGCGGTCGCCGACGTCGTCCTCGACGCCCTCGGCGCGCACCGGTTCGCGGTCTCCGTGACCGCCGACGACACCGAGCGCACCAAACCGGCGCCCGACCCCTACCTCGCCGCCTGCCGCGACCTCGGCGTCGACCCGGCCGGCTGCGTGGCCGTCGAGGACACCGAGACCGGTGTGGCCTCCGCCGAGGCCGCCGGGTGCGCCGTGCTCGCCGTACCGTCCCTCGCGCCGATCGACGCGGCACCCGGGCGGACCCTGCGCGACACCCTCGTCGGGGTGACGACCGAGGAACTGCGGGGGATGGCCGTGCCCGAACTGCGGTCATGAGCTGGAACCTGTGGCTCGGCGGCAGCGAGGTCGACGACCATCGCGCCAAGCAGGTCAAGGCCGTCTCGGAGAGCGGCGCCGACGTCGTCGGGCTCCAGGAGCGGGACGCGCGCACGCCCGTCACCGGCACCCCGCGCCCCTGGCCCGACGTCGCGGACGACGACGGGCCCTGCGACCACGCGGACGTCGTCACCCGCTTCGCGCCACCGAGGCCCTGAGCGCGGCCGCGATCCCCGAGGTGGCCTGGCATTACCGCAGGTCACCATTGCGGACCAGGTGACGATCCCGTAGGTTGTGCCGCACTTTCTACTGACTGGTAACCCGGCAGGTATCCCATGCGCTGGTCCGTCGGCCGTCCCACCACCGTCCGCACCCGGATCGTGGCACTCGCCCTGGCCCCCGCGGTCGCGCTGATGGGCCTGTGGAGCTTCGCCATGGTGTCCGTCACCGGCGAACTGCGCGCCCTGATCCGGCTCCAAGGGGTGTACGAGGACTTCGGCACCCCCGTGGACACCGCGATCGGGCAGATCCAGATCGAACGCCGGCTGTCCGCCGCCTACCTGGGCGCCCGGCTCGACACGGCCGCGGCGGGCGACCTGCTCGGGCAGCAGCGCCGTACCGACCGGGCCGTAGAGGCCATGCGGCAGGCGGTACGGGGCGGGGACCGCGACCGGCTCACGGACCGGCAGCGGCAGGCCCTGGACACCGTGGTCGCCGCCACCGGAAAGCTGGAGAAGCTGCGCCAGGACGTGCTGTCCCGGAGCATCACCTGGGACCGCGCGGTCGACGCGTACAGCGCGCTCGTCGAGCCCGGATTCGACGTGCAGTCCACGCTCACCGCGCTCCAGGCCGGGCAGCTGGCCCGGGAGGCACAGGTCGTCGTCGAGCTGGTGCGGGTACGGGAGTTCGTGTCCCGGGAGGACGCCCTGGTCGCCGGGGCACGGGCGGCCGGGACCCTGACCGACCGGCAGTACGACAGCCTCACCGCGACCATCGAGGACCGTCGCGTCTTCGAGCGGACGTACGTACCGGACCTGCCGGCCGACTCGCGCGGCCTGTTCGAGGAGTTCCAGCACGGCGACCTGTACCGCTCGCTCACCGGGGGAGAGGACGCGCTGCTGCGGGCCGGTGCCGCGGGCGCCGGTCAGGCCGTCGCGGCGGACACCTGGCGCTCGACCAGCGACCGGGCCGTCAAGCGCTACATGCGGCTGTGCACCCGCGCGGCCGAGAACTCGGCCGCGCGCGGGCGGGACTTCGCCTACCGCGAGCTGACCAAGGCCGCCGTCGTCGGCGGTGCCGGACTGGCCGCCGTCGCCCTGTCCCTCTGGTTCGCGGTGCGCGGCGCCCGGCGCATCTCCCGCCGCCTGGAGGCCCTGCGCGACGCCGCCGACCTGCTCTCCGCCCGCCAACTCCCGGACGTGATGCGCCGGCTGAGCGCCGGTGAGGAGGTGGACGCCCTCGCCGAGGCGCCGCCGCTCGCCACCGACGCGGCCCGTGACGACGAGATCGGCCAGGTCAGGCGATCCTTCAACACCGCGCGGCTCGCCGCCGTCGAGGCCGCCGTCCGGCAGGCCGGCCTGCGCCGGGGCCTGTTCGCGGTGCTGCTCAACATCGCGCGCCGCAACCAGGCGCTCGTGCACCGGCAGCTGAAGCTCGTCGACACCCTGGAGCGGCGCACCGAGGACCCGGACGTCCTGCGGCAGCTGTTCCGCATCGACCACCTCACCACCCGGATGCGCCGGCACGCGGAGAGCCTGATCATCCTGTCCGGCTCGGCACCCGGACGGCGGTGGCGCAGGCCCGTGCCCGTCGCGGACGTCGTCGCCTCGGCGGTGGGCGAGATCGAGGAGTACGCGCGCGTGGTGGTGCCCCGGATGCCGGAGATCGGTGTCGCCGCGGACGCCGTCGCCGACGTCGTGCACCTCCTCGCCGAGCTCCTGGAGAACGCCACGGTGTTCTCGCCGCCGCACACCCAGGTCACCTTCCGCACAGGACGCGTCGGCAGCGGCTTCGTCCTGGAGATCGACGACCGGGGGCTCGGCCTGGACGCCGAGCAGCGTGAGGAGGCCCGGCGCACCCTCACCGACCCCGACGCCTTCGACCCCACCCGCCACGACCGCCTCGGCCTCTACGTCGTCGGCCGCCTCGCCGCCCGCCACGGCATCGAGGTCAGCCTCGGGGACTCGCCGTACGGCGGCACGACCGCGGTGGTGCTGCTTCCGGAGACGGTCCTGGCGACGGCCGCCGAGGAGCTTTCCGGGGAGGCTCCGGCCGTGGTCGTCGAGGCTCGGGCCGTGGTCGTCGGGGCCCCGCCCGTGGCCGCCGAGGCC
This sequence comes from Streptomyces sp. NPDC002520, assembly GCF_053595235.1. Classification (NCBI taxonomy): domain Bacteria; kingdom Bacillati; phylum Actinomycetota; class Actinomycetes; order Kitasatosporales; family Streptomycetaceae; genus Streptomyces; species Streptomyces sp. NPDC002520. The sequence continues at coordinate 36,701 of NZ_JBSFXG010000023.1, forward strand.
CCGCCCGTGGCCGTCGAGGCTCCGGCCGTGGCCGTCGAGGCTCCGGCCGTGGCCGTCGAGCGGCACGCCGAGGCTGTGGTGCGAGAGCCGGTGCCGCACGCCCCGGCGCCGGCCGAGCGGGACGCGCCCGTTATGGAGCTGCCGGCCCGGAGACGATCGACGCCCCGTTCCGGCGCGGGCGGCATGTCCGCCGTGCCCGGCGTCCCGAGGCACGACAACGCCGCCCCGGACGCCCCCGCCCTGCCCGCCCGGACCCGCCAGGCCTCCCTCGTCCGTGAGCTGCGCGACGACCCGCCGCCGCGGGACGCGGCCGCGGAACGCGCGGTCGACCCCGAGGAGATGCGGGCGATCTTCGGCGCCTTCCAACGCGGACTGGACCGCGGCCGAAGGGGCCTGCCCGCGCCCACCGACGACACCGACGGCGCGCGCCCCGACACCGGCCGCGCGCGCCCCCATGCCGACCACTCCACCACCGACGCCGACCACACGACCGCCAACGCCGACGAAGGGACCGACACCGACCATGTACGGTGACGACCGCACCCCCGAGAACCCGGCCGTGCCCGCCGGAGCGCCCGGAACGGATCTCGGCTGGCTGCTCGACGACCTCGTGGCGCGCACCGACCACGTCCGCCAAGCCGTGCTCCTCACCGCCGACGGCCTCCCGCTGAGCTGCTCGGAGGGCATGCGCCGCCGGGACATCGAGCACCTGGCCGCCGTCTGCTCCGGCTTCCACGGGCTGGCCCGCTCGGTGGGGGAGCGGTTCGACGCGGGGGAGGTGCGGCAGACCATGGTCATGCTGGACGACGCCTACCTCTTCGTCACCCCGGCCGGACACGGCAGCCGCCTCGCCGTGCTCAGCGAGGCGCGGACCGACGTCGGACAGCTCGCCCACGAGATGGCCCTGCTCGTCCGCCGCCTCGGCCGCCACCTGGACGCCGCCACCCGCACGACCCCCTGACACCGCGGTGAACGACGAGCACTGGTACGAGGACGAGACCGGGTCCATGGTGCGCCCCTACACCGTGACCCGGGGTCGCACCCGGCCCTCGGACCGGCATGCCATCGACCTGATGTCCCGGGTGACGGCACTGGAGACGGACGCGGCCGGCCCCGGCCTCGACCACGCCGGGGCGACCCTGCTCGACCACGTCCGGCGCGGCCCGCGCCCGGTGGTCGAGCTGGCGGCGGACGCTGATTTGCCCCTGACCGTCGTCCGTGTGCTCCTCGGCGACCTCGCCGAGGCCGGCCTGGTCCGCATCGACGAGCCCCGCCGCGCGTCCGGCGGCGGCCCCGCCGCCGATCCGGAACTGCTGCGGGAGATCGTGCACCGGCTGAAGCAGCTGTAGGCGAGGGGAGGCGGGCCGCGCAGGCCCGCTGACCTGCCGTTGTGCCCGTGAGCCGCACCGCCCTCGGTGAACGGCGACCACCATCCCCGCACACCCGGCACCCCACCCTGTGACCTGCGCCTCAGGCCCCCCGGGAACCGCAAGTGAGGGCGCGCAACGAATCGTCGTCCGAGCCCTCACCCACGCAACGAACCGCGCACCGGCGCGCAACGGCTCCTTCTTGTCCGGTCGAGCGCGCCGACCGTACCTTCTAAACGACCCCAAAACCCCTCCAGTCCGGTGAGGAACACGCATGCGCACCGCCCTGCTCCAGAGCTCCGGCCGTCCCGGCTCCGTCGCCGAGAACCTCGAGGTCCTCGACGAGGCCGCGGGCCGTGCCGCCGCCGCGGGTGCCGCGCTGCTGGCCGCGCCGGAGATGTTCCTGACCGGGTACGCGATCGGCGACGACATCGCCCGCCTCGCCGAGCCCGCCGACGGCGACTCCGCCGACGCGATCGCCGAGATCGCCGGCCGGCACGGCCTGGCCGTCGCGTACGGCTACCCGGAGCGCGACGGCGAGACCGTCCACAACTCGGCCCAGCTGATCTCCGCCGACGGCACCCGGCTCGCGAACTACCGCAAGACCCACCTCTTCGGCGACCTCGAGCGCGACCACTTCACGCCGGGCGAGCAGCCGGTCGTCCAGGCCGAGCTGAACGGCATGACCGTGGGCCTGATGATCTGCTACGACGTCGAGTTCCCGGAACTCGTCCGCGCCCATGCCCTGGCCGGCACCGACCTGCTCGTCGTGCCGACAGCGAACATGCACCCGTTCCAGCTCGTCGCCGAGTCCCTGGTGCCGGTGCGGGCCTGGGAGAACCAGATGTACATCGCGTACGCCAACCGGGTCGGCCAGGAGGGAGAGTTCGACTTCTTCGGACTGTCCACCCTCGCCGGCCCCGACGGCGTCGCCCGCGCCCGCGCCGGCCGCACCGAACAACTGGTGCTCGCCGACGTCGACCCGGTCTTCCTGGCCACCTCCCGCGAGGCCAACCCGTACCTGAAGGACCGCCGCCCCGGTCTGTACGGGTCGCTCGTCTGAGCTGTCGCCGCACCTTCCCTCCCCCCAGGCTTCCCCGGCTTCCCCCCTCTTTCACTTCGCGCAAGGAGTCCGTACCCCATGACGTCCACGGTGCCCAACGCCGTCGAGCACGCCGACGAGCAGCAGCCGCCGATCACCATGTTCGGCCCGGACTTCCCCTACGCCTACGACGACTTCCTCGCCCACCCGGCGGGCCTCGGTCAGGTCCCCGCGACCGAACACGGCACCGAGGTCGCGGTCATCGGCGGCGGTCTGTCCGGCATCGTGGCCGCCTACGAGCTGATGAAGATGGGCCTCAAGCCCGTCGTCTACGAGGCCGACCAGATCGGTGGCCGGCTGCGCACCGTCGGCTTCGACGGTTGTGACGAGTCGCTGACGGCCGAGATGGGCGCCATGCGCTTCCCGCCGTCCTCCACCGCCCTCCAGCACTACATCGACCTGGTCGGCCTGGAGACCAGGCCCTTCCCGAACCCGCTGGCCGAGGCGACCCCCTCGACCGTCGTGGACCTCAAGGGCGAGTCGCACTACGCCGAGACGGTCGACGACCTGCCGCAGGTCTACCGCGACGTAGCCGAGGCCTGGAACAAGTGCCTCGACGAGGGCGCCGACTTCTCCGACATGAACCGAGCCATGCGCGAGCGGGACGTCCCGCGCATCCGCGAGATCTGGGCGAAGCTGGTCGAGAAGCTCGACAACCAGACCTTCTACGGCTTCCTCTGCGACTCCGAGGCCTTCAAGTCCTTCCGGCACCGCGAGATCTTCGGCCAGGTCGGCTTCGGCACGGGCGGCTGGGACACCGACTTCCCGAACTCCATCCTGGAGATCCTGCGCGTCGTCTACACCGAGGCCGACGACCACCACCGCGGCATCGTCGGCGGCTCGCAGCAGCTGCCGCTGCGGCTGTGGGAGCGCGAGCCCGAGAAGATCGTGCACTGGGCGTACGGCACGTCGCTGCAGTCCCTGCACCAGGGCGGAGCCCCGCGCCCCGCCGTCACCCGGCTCGCCCGCACCGCGGGCAACCGCATCACGGTGACGGACGCGGCGGGCGACATCCGCACCTACCAGGCCGCGATCTTCACCGCGCAGTCCTGGATGCTGCTGTCGAAGGTGCAGTGCGACGACGCGCTCTTCCCGATCGACCACTGGACGGCCATCGAGCGGACCCACTACATGGAGTCCAGCAAGCTCTTCGTGCCCGTGGACCGGCCGTTCTGGCTCGACAAGGCCGTCGACGACAGGGGAAATCCGACCGGGCGGGACGTCATGTCGATGACGCTCACCGACCGGATGACGCGCGGCACCTACCTGCTGGACGACGGGCCGGACAAGCCGGCCGTCATGTGCCTCTCGTACACGTGGTGCGACGACAGCCTCAAGTGGCTGCCCCTGTCCGCGAACGAGCGCCTCGACGTGATGCTGAAGTCGCTCGGCGAGATCTATCCAAACGTCGACATCCGCAAGCACATCATCGGCAACCCGGTGACCGTGTCCTGGGAGAACGAGCCGTACTTCATGGGCGCGTTCAAGGCGAACCTGCCCGGCCACTACCGCTACCAGCGCCGCCTGTTCACGCACTTCATGCAGGACCGGCTGCCCGAGGACCGGCGCGGCATCTTCCTCGCCGGCGACGACATCTCGTGGACGGCCGGCTGGGCCGAGGGCGCGGTGCAGACGGCGCTGAACGCGGTGTGGGGTGTGATGCACCAGCTGGGCGGCTCCACCGACGCGACGAACCCCGGCCCCGGCGACGTCTACGACGAGATCGCGCCGGTCGAACTGCCCGAGGACTGAGCGCTCCGCGGGAAGCACGGTGCGGGAGCTGCGGGCCGTCTCTGGCCGGCCGCGCAGTTCCCCGCGCCCCTTTCGGGGCGCGGTTGCGCACCGGACTTCACCGATCCGGCTCAGCGGACTGGTCGAACTGCCCGAGGACTAGGCGCAGTCGGCGGTGCGCCGGCCGGCGGCGCGGCGGTCGGCCGCGCCGTCGAGGAGCCGGCGGCGCTGCTCGGGATCCGTGGCCGCCGCCACCGCGGTCAGGGCGAGGGCCCGCGCCCCGTCCAGGACCGCGCGATCCGCGCCCGGTGACGTCCCGAACGCCGCGAACTCGGCCGTGTGCTGGAGCGCGCCGCCCGTGTCGTAGCCGACGGTGGGGTGGATCGCGGGCACCAGGCGCGAGACGTTGCCCATGTCGGTGGACGCCATGGTCTGTCCGTGCCGGGCCTGCGGGACGCGGCCCAGGGCGCTTGCGGCGTCGGTGTAGGCACGGGTGAGGAACGGGTCCTGGCGCAGATCCGCGAAGTCCCGCCCGTGCGGCTCCAGTCGGAGCCGCGCGCCGGTGGCCTGGGCACCCGCCTCGAAGCAGGCGCGGACCCGGGCCTGCACGGCCCTGAGCTGTTCGACGCTCGGGGCCCGCACCTCGTAGCGGGCGCGGGTGAGGTCCGGTACGACGTTCGGCGCCGAACCGCCGTCGGTCACGATGCCGTGCACCAGCGAACCCGGCGGCAGATGCTGGCGGAGCAGACCGAGCGCCGTCTGCGCCACCGTCAGGGCGTCGAGTGCGTTGATGCCGTCCCAGGGAGCGAGCGCCGCGTGCGCGGGGCTGCCCTGGTACGTGATGTCCCAGGCGCCGATCGCCAGCGAGGACGCGCCGACCGTGTCCTCGGCCGCCGCGTGCACCATCATGGCGGCGGCCACGTCGTCGAAGACCCCGGCGTCGACGAGCAGCACCTTGCCGCCGATGTCCTCCTCGGCGGGAGTGCCGATCAGCCGCACCGTGACACCGGTCCGGTCGGCCACGGCCGCGAGAGCGAGCGCGGCGCCGACCGCCGCCGCGCCGTTGACGTTGTGCCCGCAGGCGTGGCCGATCCCCGGCAGGGCGTCGTACTCGGCACAGAACGCGATCACCAGATCCCCGCTGCCGTACGTCGCGTCGAGCGCGGTGGGCAGCGACGCGAGGGGCCGCGTCACCGTGAACCCGGCCGCGTCCAGCAGGTCGGCGATCTTCGCGGCGGAGCGATGCTCGTCGAGCGCCGTCTCGGGTTCGGCGTGCAGGCTGTGGCTGAGCGCGACCAGACGGTCGGACCACTTCAGGACCGCGTCGGTCACATCGGTACGGGTGCTCATGCGAGGCCCTCCTTCGGGACGACGGTGTCGGTGCGGGGCGCGGTGGACGGCCTGGCAGCGGTGCCGTAGGCCAGGGCGAGGGCGGAGCCGAGAAGCGCGACGCCGGCGCACACGCCCCAGCTCCACGCGAAGCCGGACAGGGCGATGTGACCGGCGTGCTGGTGCGCGGCGAACAGGGCGCCGATGACGGCCGCGCCGATCGCCGCGCCCAGGGACAGCGCCAGTTCGTTGAGGCCCACGGCGAGCGCGGTCTGCCGCTCGGGCACCACCTCCGCGGACAGCGTCCTGGTGATCGACTCGAACAGGCCCGTGGCCAGGCCCACGACGAGCGCCGAGACGACGTACTGGGTGAGCGTGGCGTGGAACACGACCATGCCGAGGAAACCGAGCGCGATCAGGGCGCCGCCGGTGGCGAGGACCGCGCGGTCGCCGATCCGGCGGGCCAGGCGCGGCGTCGCGGTGGACCCGGCGAAGCCGGCCACGACCATCGCGAGGGAGACCGTGGCGATGGCCTGCGGCCCGAGACCCATGCCGTAGCCGGTGCGGTCCGGATCGGCGCCCAGGAACAGGGCGTTGGCGCCGAGGAACCCGATCGTGCCGAACGCCGCGCAGAACGTGTGCGCGCTGATCAAGGCGAGCCGTCGGTCGCGCAGCATCCGCACACTGACCAGCGGATGCGTGGCTCTGCGTTCGACCGCCACCCAGGCCACCAGGGTGAGTGCCGCGAGCGCCCCGACGCCGAGCGAGCGCGCCGAAAGCCAGCCCCAGGCCTCGCCCTGCGCCAGCACCAGGACCAGTGCGACGAGTCCGACGGTCAGCAGCGCCGCCGCGCCGAAGTGGAACCGGCCGCCGCGCTCCGTGTCGCTGTCCGGCAGCACGAACCCGGCGACGACGGCGACGACCGCCACCGGCACCGCCACCCACAGTCCCGCCGCCGCATGCCGTTCGCTGAGCGTACCGGCGACCAGGCCGCCGACGCCGATCGCGATGAGCAGCGCGCCCACCAGCACCGACATGCCGATCCGGCCGCGCTCGGGCGCCCGGGACCGCAGGATTCCCGCGAGCAGCGGGAAGAAGCCGACGACCGCGCCCTGGAGCACCATTCCCACGGCGAGCGTCGTCACCGTCGGTGCGACGGCCATCAGCAGCGAACCGGCCGCCACCATCGTGACCGCGACACGCAGCAGCCGGCGGTGCCCGTACAGATCGCCCAGGCGCGAGAGCAGCGGTGTGAGCACCGCGAACGCGCACTGGGACAGCAGATAGAGGTTGTTCTGGCCCACACCGCCGAGGTGGAGCCGGCCGCCGAGCTCCGGCAGCAACGGGGTGAGGTAGCCCTGGACGACGCCGCTGAAGACGACGACCACCGCCATCGCGCCGAGCATGCCGCGGCCGGTGCCGAGGAGACCGCCGCCGCCCCCGGCCGATCCGTCTGTGCGCACAGGAGATTCCCTTCTGGTTGCCCGCATCGAAAGTGGTGGCTACTGTGCGGGCGGCGGCCGAACCGAGCCGTGATTTCGACGGAAACATGCGCGGGGTGCGGGACTGATGCCAGAAACGGTCACCGTCAGCGAACTGGACCTCGCCCTCGTCAACGCGCTCCAGCTGCGGCCCCGGGCGTCGTGGACCGAGCTGGCGCCGCCGCTCGGCGTCACCGCGGGCACCCTCGCTCGACGCTGGGAGCGGCTCACCGGCGAGGGTCTGGCGTGGGTCTCCGCGGTGCCCGGCAGGGAGTTCGTGCACACGCGCTGCACCGCGTTCGTGCTGCTGCGCTGCCGCCCCGGCAGCCGCGCCCGGATCGCCGAACGGCTCTGCGCGTTCGAGGAGGCCGCGACCGTCCAGCTCACCGGGCCCGGCAGCGCCGATCTGCTCCTGGACGTCCTCGCGCCCGACCTGCCCGCGCTGACCCGCTTCGTGACCGACCGCCTCGAGCCGCTGCCCGGGCTCGTCTCGGTGACGTGCCTCTTCGCCACGTCACTGTTCGTGGAGGGCAGCCGGTGGCGGCTGCGGTCGCTCGCTCCGACCCAGCTGAGCGCGCTCGGCGCCACGGTGGCGGGGGCCCGCGAGCCGGCTTCCACCGTCGAACCCGACGCCGTCGACCGGGCGTTGCTCGACGCCCTGGTGCGCGACGGGCGGCTCGGCCTCGCCGTGCTCGCCGATCAGGCGGACACCAGCCCCGCGACCGTACGCCGCAGGCTGCGCCGGCTGACCGACTGCGGTGCGCTCGCCTTCCGCTGCGACATGGCGTCCGCCCTGAGCGGCCACCCGGTCCCGGTCTCGCTGCTGGGACGGACGCCGGCGCGGGACATCGCCACCGCGCACCGCACGCTCGCCGCGCTGCCCGAGTGCCGCCTGGTCGCGGCCGTCACCGGCACCTCGAACATCTTCGCCACCCTGTGGGTGCACGACCTCGGTGACATCCAGCGCCGTGAGGCCGCCCTGTGCTCACGGCTGCCGACGCTGACGGTGACCGACCGGATCGTGGGCCTGCACACGGTCAAGCGCATGGGGCATCTGCTGGACGAGGAGGGCAGGCGGACCGGGATGCACCCGATCCGCCCCTGGTGACACGGGGCCCGATCCGGGCCCAGGCCCTTGCGGTCAGGCCTCAGACCCCGGCGGCCCGTGCCTTCTCGAACACCTCGGCGGCCCGGTCCTTCAGCTCCTGGGCGTCCCGTGTGCTGCCCGCGAGGTCGACGAGGATCTCGTCCAGGCCGATCTGCGCGTGCGCCACCAGGTCCTCGACGATCTGGTCCACGCTGCCCTGGAAGGGCCGGCGGTCCGCGCCCTCGTACGCCTTGGGCAGGAGGGCGGTGTTGACCCGCAGAACCGTCTGGATCGGCTCCGTGCGACCGCGTTCCTCGGCCAGCTCCCGCAGTTGCCGCCACTGGTCGGCGACCTGCTCGGCGCCCATGCCCACGGGCAGCCAGCCGTCGGCGTGGTCCACCAGGCGGCGCCAGGCCCGGCGGTTGCCCGCGGCCAGCAGGATCGGGATCGGCCGCGCGGGCTTGGGCCCGACCACCGCCGAAGCGATCTTGGCGATCCGCCCGTCGAAGCTGACCGGATCCGGACCCCAGACGGCCCGGCACACCTCGATGGTCTCGTCCAGTACCGCCCCGCGCTCCTCGAAGGGCCGGACGGCCGAGGCCGCGTACTCGTCGAGGGACCAACCCGTGCCGAAGCCCGCGATCACCCGGCCGCCGCTCGCCGCGTCCAGCGTGGCCAGGGACTTGGCAAGCTGGAACGGGACGTGCAGCGGGGCCACCAGGACGCTGGAGCCCAGCCGGACCCGCTCGGTCGCCGCGGCGGCCAGCGTGAGGGTGACCAGCGGGTCCGCCACGCCGCGGTACTGGTCGGGCCAGGGGAGGCCCTCGATGCCGTACAGGCCCTGGGTGGCGGGCTCGGGGAACAGGGCGCGCTCGAAGACCCACAGGCTGTCGTAGCCGATCTCTTCGGCGGCCCGTGCCACGTCGGGCACGTCCCTGCCGACGGAATACTGCCGCATCTGGGGAAGACTGAGGCCGAGCCGGGTCGCCATTCCGTTGCTCCTCTGCGATCGGTTGGTGGACGATCAACGTACGGTCGTCGCGGGGTAGTTCCGCGGACGGCGCGCGCAGGCCGCTTCCGGCCACCTCGGGCGGTTCAGTCGGTGAGTGGGGTGAGCAGCATCCGGCCGGCGAGACCGACCGCGGCGTCCAGCCGCTCGGTGAACTCCTCGACGACGTCCTCGAACCGGCGCAGCGCCCACAGCGCCCTGGCCGTCGCCCAGGTCGCGTCCCGGGCCCGCTCCAGGCTCCAGGACCCCACCAGATGCGTGAGCGGGTCGGCGATCTGGAGCAGGTCGGGGCCCGGCATCAGATCCTCGCGGACGCGTTCCTCCAACGCGACGAGCAGCTCGCCGACGCGGTCGAATTCGTCCTCCAGATCGGCCGGTTCGCAGCCGAGCGCGTCGCAGGTGTCGACGACGGCGAGCGCCAGGTCGTGCCCGATGTGCGCGTTGATACCCGCCAGGGCGAACTGCAGCGGCCGTACCCCGGGATGGCGGCGTAACTGGAACAGGGGCCGCCAGCAGGCGGGCGGACGGTGGTCCCGGGCGGCCGCGTCCACCGCCGCCAGGTACCGCCCGGCGAACCGGACGTCCAGCGCCGAGGCCGCCCGGGGGTCGGGGAAGTCCCCGCCCGCCAGGTGCCGGTCGACCTCCTCCGTGACGGCGAGGTAGACACGGTTGAACACGGCGAGGCCGTCCCGCTCGGGCAGCTCCGCGTCGAGCGCGCGCATCCGGGCGAGGACGGCGTCGACGGGCGTGGTGAAGTGCTCCAACTGCGCCATGGGGGAAGCGTCCCAGCCCTGCCCCGGCCCGCGCGCCGACCGGCCCGGGGCTTCGCCGGAACGAGGGAACCCCCGGCGCGGGCGGCGAGCAGGAAGATCACGGTCGCCACGCCCGACATCATGATCGCCAGGTTCGGGTCCAGGCCCATGAGCACGGGGGCCACGAACGTCGCAACCTGTTTGCATCACTGAATTGGGTGCGCGAACGAGCCCTCGTACCATTGTCGACGTGGAACCCGGCGGGTCCGCGACAAGCGGGCCAGGTCACGCGACTGGGGGTCCGGGTGGGGTCGGCACCAGGCTGGTGCGAATGGTTGACGGTTGATCTTGTACTTTCCGTTCGGTAAGTACACGAATGGAGAGTGCTGAATGTCAGGTTTCGGGTGGAAGCTGCATGGAGATGGCCGGCATCTGAAACCAGGTGAGGTCGTCAAGCCCAACGAGCGGCTCACCTGGACCCGGACGATCGGGTTGGGCGCGCAGCATGTCGTCTCGATGATCGGTGCCTGTTTTGTTGCCCCGGTACTCATGGGGCTCAACCCGAGTCTTGGTCTCATGGCCTCGGGCGTAGCGACCCTGCTGTTCCTGGTCATCACGCGCGGCCGAGTCCCCAGCTACCTGGGATCGTCGCTCTCCTTCGTCGGTGTCGCCGCTGTCATCGGAAGCCAGGGTGGTGGGCCGGCGGAAATCACCGGCGCGCTGTTCGTGGTGGGCCTTGCCCTGGCCGTGGTCGGTGTCGTGGTCCAGTTCCTGGGCGCGAAGGTCATCCACGCGGTGTTGCCTCCGGCGGTGACGGGCGCCGTCGTCATGCTGATCGGCTTCAACCTCGCTCCGGTGGCTGCGGGAACCTACTGGCCGCAAGACCAGTGGACGGCGCTCGCCACGATGCTGTTCACCGGCCTCGCGCTCGTCGTCCTGCGTGGTTTCTGGTCACGTATCGCCATTTTCCTGGGGTTGGTCTTCGGTTACGCGCTTTCCTGGATCCTTGACCTGGCCCTGGGCAAGATCCACTCCGCTGACGGCAGCGGCAAGGTCGTGGACCACTGGCGTCTCGACCTGAGCTCGGTCAAGGAAGCCGCCTGGATCGGCTTCCCCGACATGCACGCGCCTTCGTTCAGCGGGTCGGCGATCATCGTGGCCCTCCCTGTCCTGATCGCTCTGGTAGCTGAGAACACCGGCCACATCAAGGCGGTCGGCGAGATGACCGGCGATCCCCTCGACGACAAGCTTGGTACCGCCATTGCCGCGGACGGTGCGGCCACCATGCTCTCCACGGTTGCGGGTGGCCCGGCCACGACCACGTACGCCGAGAACATCGGCGTCATGGCCGCGACCCGCGTCTACTCGACCGCCGCTTACATGTGTGCCGCGTTCTTCGCGCTTCTCTTCGGTCTGTGCCCGAAGTTCGGGGCGTTCGTCGCGGCCATCCCGGGCGGTGTGCTGGGGGGCATCACTGTCATCCTCTACGGCATGATCGGCTTGCTCGGTGCTCAGATCTGGGTCCGCAACAAGGTTGACTTCAGCCAACCGCTCAACCTGGTGCCGGCCGCCGCCGGTGTCATCGTCGGCATCGGTGGCGTTTCGCTGAAGATCACCGGCAACTTCGAGCTCAGCGGCATCGCCCTCGGCACCCTCCTGGTGCTCACGGGCTATCACGCCCTCCGTTGGCTCTCCAAGGTTGGAGGTACGCCGCAGGGAGCGCTGCTGGATGCGGGCACGACGAGGTACGACGACTCGGCTGCGTAGGGAGGGGAACGCGCGCTGACGGAGACGTGCCGGGCGCGGGCGGGGCTGTTTCAGTCGCCGTTCGCGCCCGTTGCCGTTTTTGTTTCTGGGGTCGCGTTTGGAGCATCTCACCCAAGAGGACCTCGAGCAGGCCCCGGGACCGGTCGCTGCCGTCCTGAGACAGCACAAGGAGGATGTGCTGCCACTGGCGTGGTGTAAGCGCGACTTCGATCAGCGCGTCACGGGGCGACTCCGCTTGCTCGGCTGCGCTCTCGATTCGGTGCATCCCCATGATCGCCAGGGTGTTGAGGAAGAACCGGTCACTGCTGCTGACCGATGGTTCCTTACGTGCCGACCCCGGCAGAGCACGCGGCCGCGGGAACCGCCACGGACCTTCATGATCCATAAGAGGAACGGTACTTGAGGGTTGGCGGGCTGTCAGGGAGATGGGTGACCTGTTTGACATGCGGACTCGGGGCCGCTGGGGGTACTGGTCACAGAACCCGGCGTACAGCCTGACTCGTCTGCCCCTACCTGCGGCTTTGCCTGGGAGAGGGCCTCTGACCTGCGTCGGAGGCTCTTTCTGGTCTTTCGGGGGCTTGCCGCGTCAGGCAGCGGAAAGTCCCTCGGAAGTCCCTCGGACGGCACTGAAAGTCCCTGAAAAATCCCTGGGGCGGAGGGGCGACTGGGGCCCATGAGCAGGGCGTTCGCGGCAGCCGCCGGAGCATGGCGCTGGAGCCGTCGGCTGCGGAGTGGTCTTGGCGCGGCGGGATTACGCGGCCTCGGTGTTGGCCGTCGTGTCAGTCAGCGTGGACCATTCCGCGCGGGCGGCGGCGAGCCGGGGGTGCATCGCGCGAAGCTCTCCTGACTGCCTCGCGAGTGGACCGAGGACCGGGAGCGGTGCCGGGCCGCGCATGTCCCCGACACGGTGGGCTTCCAGACCAAGCCCCGTATGGTGGAGCAGATGATCGAGCGGGCCCTGCCGGGTCTTCCGCAGGGCCGCGGACGCCGAGCGGCAGAGCACCCGGTGCTGCCCGGGCCCGCAGAGATGGTCCCTGCCCTACGATGCCGTGAAGTCATGCTTCTCGTGTTCCCCGCGCCTATCATGGGAGCGTTTTCGGAGCTGGCACAGGCGGGGGCTGCTGATGTTGCTGACGATCACTGCTCAGGAGGAGCAGCCGGGAGCGAGTGCCGCAGCCACGCATGACCTCAGGGCGTGGCTGGGTCGGCAGCGTGATCTGCGCGGGGTGATCACTCGTGCCGGAGGGACGCCGAGCCCGGGCGCCATGGGTGCGTCGACTGAAGTCATCACGGCTCTGTTGATTCCGGGTGGAGTGGCCACCGTACTGGCGAGTGCGGTCGTGGCCTGGGTGCGCAGCCGTGTAGGCAAGCAGACGGTGACCTTCACCCGGCCCGACGGTGCGCAGTTCACCGTCACCACCGAGGGCGTCAAGGACCTGACAGCCAGCCAGGTATCCGAATTCGTGCTGAAAGTCGCTTCGTCGCTGGAACTTCAGCAGAGCACCGAGGAAGGCACGCGGCAGGACACCGGGACCCGGGAAGGATGAATCCGCACCCGATGCGCCATACCAGCGACTTTTCCGGCGAGTCGGCGTATGCCGTCGTGGTCGGGACGAGCCGTCACAAAAATGCCTCCGACCTGGAGGACCTGCCGAGCGTGGGTGACACGGCGCTGAACGTGGCCCGAGTCCTGCACGAGGTATGCGGCATGGACACCTCGCGTATCACCTTGCTGCTCGATCCGGAGGACGACGGAGTCGTCGTCGAAGCCGTGGAACACGCGGCGTCCACCGCGCGAGGGCTGCTGCTGTTCTACTTCATCGGACACGGCCTGCTCGGCCCGCAAGACGAGCTGTACCTGGCCACACATTCCAGCCCGTCCTACGAGCGGGTCGCCCACTCGGTGCCGTATCGGTCGATCCGGAACCTGCTCAGCACCTGTCCAGCTCGTGCCGTTGTCGTCCTGGACTGCTGCTTCTCCGGGCTCGCGGAAGCAGCCTTGCGCGGCCGCCGGAACGAAGCTCTTGCCAGTGCCCGCCCCCAGGGCAGCTATCTGCTCAGTTCTGCCTCCGACTACGCCCTGTCGTTCGCTCCCGCGAGCGAACGCTTCACAGTGTTCTCCGGGGCAGTGCTGGAACTGCTCGAACACGGGGATCCGGCAGCACCCGCCTGGATGACCCTGGACTACCTGTACGCGGCGCTGGACCGCAGGTTTCAGGATGCGGCCGTGCGCCCGCACCGACTGAGCGAGGATCGCGCCGGCGAACTCGTCATCGCCGCCAACCGTGCCTATCGCAGGCCACTGCGGACATCCAGCAACTCTCCTCACCCGACGGACGACCTTCCTTGCCCGTATCCAGGCATGGAGCCCTTCCAGGCCGAGGACAGCGACCGGTTCTTCGGCCGGGACGATCTGGTCGCCGATCTCCTCGACAAGGTCTGCGAGCCCCCCCGGTGCTTCGCCGCTGATTTTGCTGGGCCCCTCCGGAGTGGGCAAGTCGTCCGTGCTGCGCGCCGGCCTGCTGGCCGGTCTCGAACGCAAGTACGAGGCCGATCCGTCCACGCCCTGGCCCGCCGTACTGATCGCTTCTCCGGGCCAGGAGCCGATGCGCGCATTCGGGGAGCGATGGGGACAGGCCACGGGCCGGTCGTATGCCGAGGTCGAACCGGAGCTGGCGGCCGGACGGTTACCGAGTCCTGTCGCGGGACGTCCCCGGTGCCAGGTGCTGGTGGTCGACCAGTTCGAAGAGGTCTTCACACAATGCCAGGACGCATCCGAACGGGAGCGCTTCATCCGGCTTCTGTGCGCTGACCGCGGTGAGCACGGGCCCCGCGTTGTCCTCGGGCTGCGTGCCGACCACTACGGGAACTGTTTGTCTCACCCCGCGCTGGTCAAAGCGCTGCGCGACCGGTCGGTCATCGTGCCCCCGTTGGACGAGGACGGCGTGCGGGCCGCCATCGAGCAGCCTGCCCGTGTCGCAGGGCTGCGGCTCGAACACGGTCTGACCGATCTGTTGCTGCGGGACCTGAGGGAAGGCGGGCACCGCGATCTGGGCTCCGCACTTCCCTTTCTCGCCCACGTGTTGCGCGAGACATGGCTCCGGCGCAGCGCTGGGACACTGACGCTGGCCGGTTACGCGGATACGGGCGGGATCTGGGACTCGGTCACCGAGACCGCAGAGGGGATCTACCAGGAACTGGCCGAGCCGGGCCGCGAGGTCCTGCGTGATCTCCTGCTCAGTATGGTGCTCGTACGCGCCGGCAGTGGAGAGGCGGTACGCCGTCGGGCGGGCTTCGACGAGCTCACGCACGGTCGCTCCGTCCTGGAGAGCCAGTTGGTGCGTCTGGTGGGTGACCGGTTGGTGCACGTCCGTCTGATCACCCAGGATCGGACGGGCGCGCAGATCTCCCACGAAGCCCTGCTGCGGGCGTGGCCAAGACTGCGTCAGTGGATAGCCGAGGACCGAGCCGGGCTTGTGACCCGCCAGCAATTGGCGGATGCCGCGGACGAGTGGCAGCGCGCAGAGCGTCAACAGGCCTACTGCTATCGAGGCGTCCGACTGGCCAATGCGGAGGACTGGACACGCAAGGAGGGCAGGCGCAGGCCGCTGCGTCCGCTGGACGCCGAGTTCCTCGCGGCCAGCCGTGACGCGGAGGACGCCGAGCGAACCCGGGAACTCACTCGTACCCGCAGGCTGAAGCAGTCACTGGGTGCTGTTGTCATCGCTTTGGTCATGGCGCTGGTGGCGGGAGGGATCGCGCTGCAGCGCAACGCCGTCGCCCAGCACAACAGGGAGACGGCGCAGACACGACAGATGGAGGCGCAGACGCGGCAGCTGGAGGCGGCGGCACGCGCTGAGATCTCTTCGGACCCCCGGGCCGCGCTGTGGCTGGCAGTCGCCGCCTACCACCGTACGGGCGGAGACGGGACAAGCCGCGCGACACTGCTCGATGTGCTCATCGGAACGCAGTTCTCCGGCTCGGCACAGGCGGGGATGACCGGGGGAGCGCCGATTTCGTATAGCCCGGACGGGCGGACACTGGTGATGGGTACGGGAATCGGTACCGCGGAGATCTTCAGAGTGACCGGTTCCAGCCAGGTGCGGCGCGTCGCGGACGTGGCGCCGAGTCCGTACACGGAAGGCTTCGGACTCCCCTGGACCTGGGTCTCCGATCACTCCATGATGCTCATCGCGGGCAACGGCATCCTGGGCCGATTCTCCCTCACCGACCGGTCGGAACCCAAGCCGCGAGGTTATCAGCGCCTGGCGCGGGGCCTGGAAGCCGCGGGGTTCAGTACCGACGGCACACTGCTGGTGACAGCACCGGTCGGATTCGGGCCGGCCACTTTGTGGGCCACCGGTCACGGCTCCGGCCAGGCCCGCTCGGTGGCGTCCTTCCCGACCCGCCCGAGCAGCATCCAGACGATCGCCTTCTCAGCCAGACACCATCTGCTGGCCTTGGGATGGCAGGACGGCATAGTGGAGCTGTGGGACGTGGCCAACCCCTCCGCACCGCATAGGCTGGGACGGCTTCCCGGCACCGGCGACGCTCCGCAGACTGCCGCCTTCAGCGCGGACGGAACGAGGCTGGCGGTCGGCTCACAGGACGCGCAGACACGCCTGTGGGACCTCTCAGATCCCGCTCATCCCAGCCGAGTGGCCGTCCTCAGCGCACACGGCGGGCCGGTGACGTCGGTTGCCTTCGACACGGCCGGACGCTACCTGGTCACCGCGAGTACGGACCGCACCGCAATCCTGTGGGACGTCTCGGCCCGGCAGGAGCCGGCGAGAGCAGCCGTCTTCAGCGGCCAGCAGGCTCAAAGCGCCGCCTTTTCTCCCGACGGCAGCACCGTGGTCACCGCAGACCCGGCCGGCCAGCTCTACTTCTGGACGATCACGGACCGGCTCACCCCACAGAGGACCGGGCAGGTGGCACCCGGCACACCCGTAAAGTACGTCAGCCAGATCATGCCCGTACTCCCGCACGCATTGCACCCGCGCGGCAGACTGCTGGCCCTGGCCACCGGGGAAAAGCAGATGAACCTCATCTCGCTGAACGGCCCTCAGGCGAGCCACACCGTCGCGACGATTCGCGTCGGCGACTGGGACCGCCTCGAGGCTCAGGGTATTTTCTCGCCCGATGGCCATCTCTTGGCGATCACTGAACAGACCGGGACCACAACCGTCTGGAACGTATCCGACCCCGGCAACCCGAAGCAGTGGGCGCGGGTTCACATCGACACAGAGGAAGCCGCCGCGCCAGGCTTGGCGTTCTCGCCTGACGGTACGCTCATGGCCGCGAACGTCCTCCATCACCCCACCACCCTGTGGAACATCTCCCGTCGCGGTAACCCGGTGCGTATGACCCGGATCAAACAGGCAGAACTCCACGGCGGAGACCCGCTCTTCATTCCCGGAGGTAAACTGCTCGCCATCGGTACGGACTTGTACAGTGTGACGGATCCGCTTGCTCCCCGACGGTTGGCAACGCTTCCCGACCCGGATGGTGACTACTCGCGACTCATGGGGAACGCCGTCGCCGTCAGTCCAGACAGCCGACTGCTGCTGTTCGACTCGATAGGCCGCGGTATCCAATTGTTCGACATCTCGTCGCCGAGCAAGCCGCGCTATCTGAGCCGATTGCCTGACACCGAAGAGGACGGCCAATTCGCATTCAGTCCCGACAGCCGCATGATCGCAGGACCCGGCTCCAAGAACCAGGCAATGCTGTGGGATGTCGGCATACCGTCGAATCCGCACACGCTTGCCCACGTCGATCTCGGCGAAGGGCTGAGAGAAATCGCCTTCTCCGCCGACAGTTCCAACCTGATGACCTACGACACGCAAACCGTCACGAGATGGCGAATCGCCCCGCTCGGCGCAGCCGTTCGCGACCCGGATGGCCGTGCTTGCCATCTGGCCGGGACCAACCCCACCAAGGAGCAGTGGGCGGACGTTGCGCCCAGCATTCCTTTCAGCACAGTGTGCACAAACCTTCCCTCCAACCCGACGACGGCAACCGGGCTCCCGCGCGAGCTGTTCCCGTCGGCCATTCCCGCCGGCGATTGACTCCGACACAACCAGACCGCAGAGTCGGGACCCCCGGCGCCGAGGCTGGACCGGATTGTGGACGGACTGCTGTGCCGCTGGCTAAGAGACCATCTCCATTGGTGGACCGGGCCCATTGGTGTCGGTGAGCCAGGGCCTCGTCGTTCATGGGGGTAAGCGCGTTCAGGGGGCAGGAGTTTGTGTGAAGTCCTAGCAGGTCACAGTGAGCTGTTCCCAGTAACCGTCCGCCACCGTCTGTGAGCGCGAGGCGCGTCGCGCGGTCTGCGGCATCCCCAAGTCCTGGCAGACGTAAGGCCCCTGGTAGGAACGATCTTGCGACAGAAAGATCCGACCGAGGGGCCTCACGTGCCGACCAGTGTCACATACACCGCTGTGCTCGATGTGAAGCGGTCCACCGCCGAGCACCTGGCCGGCCTCCTGCGCGACCACCGGATCGTGGCCGGGACCCGCAAGGGGCGACGTGCGCTGAGCTGCTTCAAGCAGGCAGTGCTCGTGCTGCGCTGGTTCATCGACGGCACCCGACTGGCCCAACTCGCCCGTGACAACGGCCTGTCGGCCTCGACCTCCTACCGCTACCTCCATGAAGGACTGGCCGTCCTGGCCGCCGGAGCACCGGACCTGTCCAGCGCGCTGGAGCGTGCGAAGGCGGCCGGGCTGAGGCATCTGAACCTCGACGGAACGGTCATCCGCACCGACCGCGTCGCCGCCCCGGGCCCCAACGGCGCAGACCTCTGGTGGTCCGGAAAACACAAGCACCATGGCGGAAACGTACAGGTCATCGCCGCCCCGGACGGCTGGCCCATCTGGGTCTCGCCAGCACGGCCGGGCCGGGAGCACGACACCACCTGCGCCCGCCACCACGGGCTGGTCGAGGCACTCAACCGCATCGCGGCCGAGCTGGACATGCCGACCCTGGTCGACCTCGGCCACGAGAACGTCGGCGACGGCTTCCGCCACCCGCACAAGAAGCCCTCCGGAGGCGAGCCGACCGAGGAGCAACAGACGTACAACAAGGTCATCCGCGGCATCCACGGCGTCTGTGAGCGCGCCAACTCCCTGCTCAAGACGACTTTCAAGGCCCTGCGCAGGGTCAGCCTCGACCCCAGCCGCATCACGAAGATCGCCGCCGCAGCCCTCGTCCTGCTCCAACTCGAGTACGACCGCACCATCTGAACGATCACGCACCGTCGTGATCCATTACTGGGAAAGGCTCACTGACTGGCGAGTTTGCGCCGATCGTTGAGGAGTACCTGAATGCACCTGGGATCTGAGCGGAGTCAAGACAGTCAGCCGCAGCCGCAGAGGATCCACAGGGCAGTGGTCCGCCGGTACGGCCGCCGGACCACCGTCCGGACCAGGCAACACTGCCTCGACGAGTTCTGCTTGATCGCGGCCGAGTTGGCGGTGAAAGCGGACGAAGCCGAGACCGAAGCCGGAGTCGAGGATGTGGTAAAGGGCTCCGGCATCGATATCCGTGCCGGTGTAGTGCTTCACACCCTGCTCCTTCAGCCACAGCACCATTCCGCGTACCGACTCACCGGCCGCGTACCGCCGGTAGAGGGACGCCAGGATCGGTCCCGTCACCGGGTCGATCTTCAGGATCCCGTCCTTGCAGCGTGGGCATGTGAGGAGCGTCTTGCCGCGCTCCGGGGGAGGACAGACGTCACAGCGGAAGTATCCGAACCGGCCGCGGGAGCCGTGCGCCAGGCCGGCCCGGCGGCGCCGCTCGATGGTGTCCTTCCACGAGTCGGACTTCTGGTTGGACTCCAACTCGGCGATATTCAGCATCTGGGCGATCGCGAACTTGCCGATCGTCGTCTTGCCGTCGAAGTCCTCACGTGCGGCACGGACCTCGATGCCGTAGTTGGTGAGGATGTCGAGGTGCTGCAGGGACTCCCGCAGGTTGCGGCATGCCAGTGATGTTAGCTCCGAGCTATGAAGGAGGCTCCGAACATCGCCACGACGTGCTGGGCGCCCAGGCCCATCGTGCGCGGCCAGGAGAGTCGTTCGTCGGGGCGTACCACCGCTCCGGGTGCGGGCGTGCGCCCGCCACCGTGCAGATTCCAGCGCACGCCGAGGTCCATGGTGGGGTTTCGCTTTCTCTGTACGTGAAGACGGTCCGGACCATTGTCACGGTTACCTGGCGGCCCTACGCTCACACGGTCTCTCTCGTGAACAGCATTCACATATCTGACAACATCGAGCAGATCCGCACCGAGCAGATCCGCACCTCGTGGATCCGAGCCGGGTGGATCTGGATCGAGTGGATCCGATCGGAGTGCCCGATGAGTGGAAGATCCCGTGCGGCCGGACTGCTGGCCGCGGTGGTGACCCTCGCAGCCCTGCTCGTCCCCTCCGCGCACGCGGCGCCCGCGGCCCCGCGGACGGCCGTCCTGGACGGCGTCCGCCTCCAGCAGACCCGCGCCCGCCTCGATCACGGCGACGCTCGACTGCGGCGCGCCGTCCAGGGCTTGACCGCCCGCGCGGACGCCTGGCTGGACCAGGGGCCGTGGACGGTCGTCGACAAGCCGAAGCCCGCCCCCGGCGGCGACGTCCACGAGTACCTGAGCCAGGCCCCCTACTGGTGGCCCACCACAACCCCGACCGCCGACAATCCCTGGGGCTGCCCGTACGTTCAGCGCGACGGACAGCGCAATCCCGAGGTCGACAGCGGCACCGACCGGCAGGACGCCGAGAAGGTCTTCGACTCGGCGTACGACCTCTCGCTCGCCTGGTACTACACGGGCAGGCGGAGCTACGCCGAGAAGGCCGGGCAGATCCTGCGCACCTGGTTCCTGGACCCGGCCACCAGGATGAACCCCGACCTGGACCACGCCCAGTTCATCCCCTGCAAGTACGACGGCCGGGCCATCGGCATCATCGACTTCTCTCAGTCGTACACGAGCGTGCTCGACGCCCAGGCGATCCTCGCCACCGGCGCCCCCGGCTGGAGCGCGAAGGACCGGACCGCGATGGGCACGTGGAACGCCGACTTCCTCGGCTGGCTGAGGAACAGCGACTTCGGCAAGCAGGAGGGTGCCGCAGCGAACAACCACGGCACCTTCTACGACATGCAGTTCGCCGCCCTCGCCTACGCCACCGGCGACACCGCCCTGGCCCGGCGGACCGTGCTGGACGCGCGGGCGAAGCGGATCGCCCCGCAGATCGCGGCCGACGGCAGCCAGCCGCAGGAACTCGCGCGCACCCGCAGCTGGCACTACTCGACCTTCGACCTCGTCGCCTACACGCGCCTCGCGGCCATCGGCCGGCACGTGGGCGTGAACCTCTGGGACTACCGGGGGCCGGCCGGGCAGAGCCTGTTCAAGGCGGTCGACTATCTGCTGCCCGCCGCGACGGGCGCCGCCGCCTGGCCTCACCCCGAGCTGGAGTTCCACCGGTACGCCGCGAGCGACGTCGTCCACGCGGCCGCGGACGCGGGGGACCGGGCGGCGAAGGCGGCCGTGCCCAGGTTGGAGACGCCACCCGGCGGCGATCTCTGGGAGCTGCGGCCCGCCGCCGAGCAGCTGGACTCGATCGCGGGCTGAGCGGGCCTGACCTGGGGGCTTCCCGGCTGAGGCTCCTGAGCGGTCGCTTAGTATGGGGTGTTCCCATCTCTCCCGTCTCGCTCATCTCCCCCATCGCCCCGTACCCACCGCTCAGGAGCCCCTCCCGTGACCGCCGAAGCCCCGATCGCCCCCGCCGTGGCCTATGGCCGCCTGATCCCCGTCACCGTCCACTTCGACGACCTGGACGCGCTCGGTCTCCTCCACAACGCCCGTTATCCGCTGCTGGTCGAGCGCGCCTGGACCGAGCTGTGGAACGAGCACGGGGTCCGTTTCGACGGCGACTGGGTGGCCGCGGGCGACGCCTGCAACGCGGTCCGGGAGCTCACCATCGGCTACGAGGCGCCGGTCACCAGCCCCGGCACCTACGCCGTCCACCTCTGGCTGGAACGGCTCGGCACCACCGGCCTGACCTACGGCTTCCGGTTCTGCTCGGCCGACGGCGCCCGGACCTACGCGCGGGGCACCCGGGTGCTCGTCCGGCTGGACGCCACCACCCTGCGCCCCGCGCCCTGGACCGACGCCTTCAGGGCCGTGGGTCGGGAACTGCTGCGGCCTGCCGACTGACCTCGGTCCGGCCGCCGCGCTCGGCGGTGCGCAGTACGCCCGCGAACACGGCGAGACCGCACGCCAGCACGGTCACCACACAGAACGAGACCATCAGGTTGGTCGCCTGCGCCACGCCGCCGATCAGGCTGGGCGCGACCAGCCCCGAGGTGTAGGTGATGGTGGCCACGCCCGCGATCGCCTGACTGGGGTTGGGCCCCGCGTGGCCGGCCGCCGCGAAGCACAGTGGCACGACCACGGCGATACCGAGCCCCATCAGCGCGAAACCGGTCATCGCCACCGCCGGATGCCCGGCGAGGACGACCAGCACGCCGCCGACACCGGCCAGCACCCCGCCGGCCCGTACGGTGCGCACCGCGCCGAAGCGGTTCACCACCGCGTCCCCGGCGATCCGGGCCACCGCCATGGTCAGCATGAACCCGGTCGTCGAGGCCGCCGCCAGACCGGCCGAGGAGTCCAGCCGGTCCCGCAGGAACACCGCCGACCAGTCCAGGCTCGCCCCCTCCGCGAACACCGCGCAGAAGCCGACCGCGCCGATCAGCAGCGCCGAGCGGGGCGGCAGCGCGAACCGCGGCGGCGGCTCCTCGTCCTCGGCGGGCTGGACGTCGAGCACCCAGGCGCAGGCCACCAGACCGAGCACGGTGAGGACGGCGGCCGCGAACGCGAAGTGCACGCGCGCGTCCGCGCCGAGATGCGCGGCGAGCGTGCCGCCCGCCGAGCCGATGAGCGCGCCCGCGCTCCACATGCCGTGCAGCCCCGACATGATCGACCGGTCCAGCAGCCGTTCGACCTCGACACCGAGCGCGTTCATGGCCACGTCCGCCATGCCGGCGGCCGCGCCGTAGGTGAACATCGCCAGGCACAGCGTGTACAGGTTCGGCGCCAGCGACGGCAGGATCAGCGACAGCGTCCACAGCGCCATCAGCCCGCGCAGCGCCGTACGGCTGCCGAAGCGGTGACTGATCCGGCCCGCCAGCGGCATCGAGCACGAGGCGCCGAACGCCGTGAACGCCAGCGCGAAGCCGAGCTGTCCCGCGCTCAGCGAGGCGTGGTCCTGGACCCACGGCACCCGGGTCGCGAACGAGCCCGTCACCGCGCCGTGCACGGCGAACACGGCCGCCACGGCGTACCGGGCGCGCCTGACCTCCTCGCGCGTGCCGCCCACGTCACCCATGTTCCAGCCCCTCCCCGGGGAGTTCCCCCGCTGCGCCCGGCCGTACCGGCGTGTGCTCCGCTGTCCGGGCGTAAATTATCAGGGACCCTGCCTGATAGATAGGGAGTATTGCGACCGCCGGTTTCTGGGAGGATCCCCGTCATGCCCGCATCACCGAGCACCGCCCGGGCCATCAACGACCGGCTCGCCCTGCGGCTGCTTCAGCAGGAAGGCCCGTTGACGGCAGGACAGTTGAAGCAGCTGACCGGACTGTCCCGGCCGACGGTCGCCGACCTAGTGGAACGGCTCACCGTCTCCGGCCTGATCACGGTGGTCGGCGAGTCCGGCGAGCAGCGCCGGGGCCCCAACGCCCGGCTGTACGGCATCGTCGCCGACCGCGCCCTCCTCGCCGCGCTCGACGTGCGCACCGAGGGGGTCTTCGTGCTCGTCTCCGACCTGGTCGGACAGGTGCTCGCCGAGGCGTCCGTGCCGATCGGCGGGGACACCGGGACCGGGCCCGCCGTCGAGCTGGCGGTGGCGGCGGTGGAGCGGGCCGCGAAGGAGGCCGGCACCCTGGGGACGCCCGGACGCGAGAACGGCCGGGCGGACGGACGGCTGCACACCGTCGGCATCGGCGCTCCGGGCCTCGTCGACCCGGCCACCGGCGACCTCCGAGACTCCAGCGGCCTGCCCGCCTGGCACCGGAGCCTGGCCGCCGCCCTCCAGGAGCGGCTCCCGGAGGCGCGCGTCACCGTCGAGAACGAGACCAACCTGGCCGCCCTGGCCGAACAGCGCGACGGCGCCGCCCGCGACCGCGACACCTTTGTCCTCCTCTGGCTCGGCCACGGCGTCGGCGCCGCCGTCGTCCTCGACGGCACCCTGCGCCGGGGCGCCTCCGGAGGCACGGGCGAGATCGGCTTCCTCCCGGTACCGGGAACCACCTCCCTCCCCTCGGCGACGGACTGCGACGGCGGCTTCCACTCACTGGCGGGGGCGTCGGCGATCGGGGCGCTCGCCCGGGAGTGCGGGTTGGCGGCGCCGGGGGTGACGCGGGCGCCGAGCGCGACGGTGGGCGGGCCGGTCGCCGAGATGGCGGGGACGCGGGCCGCCGGGGCCGAACGGGCCGCGGTGAAGACGGCGACGAGGGGGCAGGCCGCCGCGAAGGACGGGACCGGCACCGCATCGGCTGAGCAGGCTCACGTGCCGACTGCGCCGACCGTCGCCCTGGACGGCCCCGGTGCGGCGGCGATCGTGGCCGAGGCGGTGGCGGAAGTGGAAGCGGCGCAGGCCGAGTTGGCGGGACCGGAGCCAGAGGGCTTGGAGCCGGGGCACCGGGAGTCGGCTGGGCTGGAGTCGGGGCGACGGGGCTCGGTGGGATCGGAGTTGAGGCGACAGGAGTCGGCTGGGCCGGAGTCGGGGCACCGGGAGCCGGAGGAGCCGGAGGGGCTGGAGCCGGGGCGACGGGGCTCGGTGGGATCGGAGTTGAGGCGACAGGAGTCGGCCGGGCCCGAGCCGGTGAAGCCGGCGTCGGCGGAGGGGGCGGCAGCCCCCGCGAGTCCCGCCGTCCGCTTCCTCCACACCCTCGCCGACCGGATCGCCATCGGCGCCGCATCCGTCGCCGCCATCCTCGACCCCGGGTGCGTCGTGCTGGGCGGTGAGGTCGGGCAGGCCGGGGGAGCGTTGCTCGCGGGGCTCGTGGAGGAGCGGCTGCGCAGGATGTCGCCGCTCGTCACCGAGGTACGAGCCAGCGCCCTCGGCGGCGCCGCCGTCCTGCGCGGCGCTTTGCTGACAGCCCGCGACCGGGCGCAGGACGAACTGTTCGCACCGGCGGATCGCTAGCGCCCCAACAGGCGACGTTCGCCCAGCCGCGACGCCCGGCACGCTCCCCATGTCCGGCACGCCCGGCTTCGCTCGCACGGTCGGCGCGCCCATCGCCGCACCGACCGAAAGCCCAAGTGCATCCAGTACGAGGGCTTCCGGCCGGCACTCCTCCAGCCTTCGGCCGGGGGACCCCCGGAGCGCGCACCGGACGCCGCTCCTCGACGGGCGGACGTTGCCTGCCGGGGCGCGCCCCGCACCACCCGCGACGTCCCTCCGGCGGCACCCCTCCGGCGACACGGGACCCTCCGGCGGCACCTTCTCGGCGGTCCGGCTGCCCCCGGCGGCTCGGCGCCTCCTTTCGCGGTCCCGGCGACAGCGTGGCGGCCGGGGCCGCCCGCTCCCGGCAGCGCAGGACAACATCCCGCCGGCCGTCGCGCCCTCCCGGTTGCCCAGTAGCCCCCTTCCTCGCCGCCCGGTCGCGCGCCCCCTCAGTGCGCGAACCTCCGCGCCAGATACTCCTCAAACGTCACCTTCCCCACCGCTTCCTCCGGGACCAGATGTCCGCCCGCGCGGAAGGCTCCGTAGGACTTGCCGAACAGGGGAACGTTCAGCACGGCCCGGCGCCGGCCGGCCGCCCGCAGATACGCACGGGCGAGGGAGTCCAGCTTTCGCACTTCCGGGCCGCCCATGTCGGGCACCCGGCCCGCCGGTGCGGCGAGGGCCAGCCGGCTGAGGCGGTCGGCGACTTCGGCGACCTCCACGGGCTGGTCCGAGACGCCGGCCGGGAGCGGCATGACGGGCGGCTTGGCCAGCCCCTGAAACACCGTCACCAGCAGGTCGTGGAACTGGGTCGCCCGCAGCACGGTCCAGCCCAGCCCCGACTCCTCGACCATCCGCTCCACCGCGAACTTGCTGCGGTAGTAGTCGAACGGCACCCGGTCGACGCCGACGATGGAGATGTACACCAGATGGCCCACCCCGGCCCGCCGCGCCGCGGCGATCAGGTTCTGCGCCGCCCGCTCGTCGCCGCCCCGCGGCGTGCTCGCGCAGTGCACCACCGTCTGCACTCCCGTGAGGGCCGCGTCCAGGCCCGGCCCGCCCTCGCGGAGGTCGACGGCGTACGGCTGCGTGCGCCGGCTGAGCACCCGTACCTCGTGGCCGTCCGCCCGCAGCCGCTCCGTGACGAGCCGCCCGAGCGTTCCGGTCCCGCCGGTCACCAGGATCGTGGTCATGCTGTTTCCGTCCCTCCGGACACCCGGCGCCCCTTGGCCGGAGCGCCCTTCACGGATGAGACGGCGCGGCCCCCGGAAAACGTGACACGCCATGCCGACAGGCATGCGCGCGGGTGTGACGGAGCCGAGGTGACCCGGCGGCGGGCAAGGGCCGTCGTCACCGCCGCCGGGCCCGCTCGCACCCTAAAAGGACTAGACCAGTACGGTCAATGGGCCTGGGGCAACGTCAATCCACGTTCCGCACCTGGGAGTTGAGTGATCCGGGCACACCGCGCAAGTCCACATGAGCGCATTGTGAGGCAACCCACACCGATCGCCTGTCTGGACGCGGGGTGGTCGTGGCACACTGGGCCTGTACCAGAAGCAGCGCACTCCGGGGTCGGTGAAAGTCCGAACCGGCGGTTACAGTCCGCGACCCGGTCGCTTCCAGCGGCCGGTTGACCAGGTGAAATTCCTGGACCGACGGTTAAAGTCCGGATGGGAGGCAGTGCGCGGCGGGCGGGCATGTTCCTTGTGCGCGCCGCCGTATCTGGGCTCGTCCGTCCGGGCGAGTCCTTTTCGGCGTCGCACCTGGTGTGTCCACCCGTACATTCTGTCGTCATCGACAGGCCCCGGAGTCCGTGCCCGACATGTGGCAGGAGGACCCGGGAAGTGTTCACCGGAATCGTCGAAGAGCTGGGTGAAGTCACCGCCGTCGAGAACCTCGGCGACGCCTCCCGCTTCCGACTGCGCGGCCCCGTCGTGACCGAAGGTGCCCGGCACGGCGACTCGATCGCCGTGAACGGAGTCTGTCTCACCGTCGTGGACCACGAGGGCGACGAGTTCACCGCCGACGTCATGGCCGAGACCCTCAAGCGCTCCAGCCTGGGCGCGCTCTCCGTCGGCTCCCGGGTCAACCTCGAACGCCCCACCGCCGTGGGCGCGCGGCTCGGCGGGCACATCGTGCAGGGCCATGTCGACGGCACCGGACAGGTCCTGGCGCGCACGCCGTCCGAGAACTGGGAGATCGTCAAGGTCTCGCTGCCCGCGGAACTTTCCCGCTACGTCGTGGAGAAGGGCTCCGTCACCATCGACGGCATCAGCCTCACCGTCGTCGAGGCGGGCCCCGACTACTTCACCGTCAGCCTCATCCCGACCACCCTCGCCCTGACCACGCTGGGCCACAAGCAGCCCGGCGACCCGGTCAACCTCGAGGTCGACGTCATCGCCAAGTACGTGGAGCGGATGCTCGCGGCCGGGCAGGAGGGCGACCGGTGAATTCGCTCAACTCCGAGGCGTTCACGCTGTTCGGCCAGCACATCCTCTGGTCGGACATGATCGGCAACATATTCGGCCTCGCCGCGCTCGCCCTCGGCTGGCGACGCTCCCTGTGGACCTGGCCGGTCCAGTTCGTCTCCGGCCTCATCCTCTTCGCGGCTTTCTTCGGCCACCTGACCGGCAGCGCCGGCAAGCAGGTCGTCGTCATGGCCGTCGCGGTCTACGGCTTCTGGCAGTGGTACCGCGACCGCGGTCAGGGCGCCGACGGCCACATCGCCCCGCGGTTCGCCACCTGGCGCGAGCGCGCGGCGATGCTCGCCGCCGTGGCCGCCGGCACCGTCGCGGTGGCCCTGCTGTTCACCGCCTACCCGGAACTGTCCTGGGACCCGTGGCCCGACGCCTACATCTTCGTCGGCACCATCGTCGCCATGTACGCCCAGGCCAAGGGCATGGTCGAGTTCTGGTTCGCCTGGCTGCTCGTCGACCTCGTCGGCGTCCCCCTCAACTTCGCCAACGGCTACGCCTTCTCCGGCTTCGTCTACGTCATCTACGGCGCACTCGTCCTGTGGGGCATGCGCGACTGGTGGCTGCGCTCCCGCAACAACGCGCGGCCCGTCCTGGAAGGAGCGCCGGCATGACCACGGCACCCATGCTGTACGACAACCACACCGACCATGGCCTCGACGACCTCCGCCTCGACCCCGTCGAGCAGGCCATCGCCGACATCGCGGCCGGCCGCCCCATCGTGGTCGTGGACGACGAGGACCGGGAGAACGAGGGCGACCTCGTCATCGCCGCCGAGAAGGCGACCCCCGAGATCGTCGCCTTCATGATGAGCGAGTGCCGGGGCCTGATCTGCGCCCCCATGGAGGGCGGGGAACTCGACCGGCTCCGGCTGCCGCAGATGGTCGAGGACAACACCGAGTCGATGAAGACCGCGTTCACCATCTCGGTGGACGCCTCGGCCGCCCACGGCGTGACCACCGGGATCTCCGCCTCCGACCGCGCCACCACGCTCCAACTGCTGGCGAGCGGCACCGCCGAGCCCACCGACCTCGTCCGCCCCGGCCACGTCTTCCCGCTGCGCGCCCGCGAAGGCGGCGTCCTGGTCCGCAACGGCCACACCGAGGCCGCCGTCGACCTCGCCCGGCTCGCCGGGCTGCGCCCGGCCGGTGCCATCGTGGAGATCGCCGGCGAGGACGGCCGCATGCTGCGCCTGCCCGAACTCGTCCCGTTCGCCCGCAAGCACGGCCTGACGATCATCTCCATCGAGGACCTGATCGCCTACCGCCGCGGCACCGAGCCCACCGTCCGCCGCGAGGCCGAGACCGTCCTGCCCACCGCGCACGGCACCTTCACCGCCTACGGCTACCGGTCCACCACCGACGGCGTCGAGCACGTCGCCCTCGTCCACGGCGAGATCGGCGACGGCCAGGACGTCCTGGTCCGCGTCCACTCCGAATGCCTCACCGGCGACGTCTTCGGCTCCCTGCGCTGCGACTGCGGCCCCCAGCTCGACGCCGCACTCGCCCGCATCCAGGCCGAGGGCCGGGGCGTCGTCGTCTACCTGCGCGGCCACGAGGGACGCGGCATCGGCCTGCTGTCCAAGCTGCGCGCCTACCAACTCCAGGAACAGGGCGTCGACACCCTCGACGCCAACCTCGAACTCGGCCTGCCCGCCGACGCCCGCGACTACGGCGCCGGCGCCCAGATCCTCGCGGACCTCGGCGTGCGCGGCGTCCGCCTGATGACCAACAATC
The DNA here is from genome assembly GCF_053595235.1 of Streptomyces sp. NPDC002520. NCBI lineage: Bacteria > Bacillati > Actinomycetota > Actinomycetes > Kitasatosporales > Streptomycetaceae > Streptomyces > Streptomyces sp. NPDC002520. The sequence goes on from NZ_JBSFXG010000023.1 coordinate 65,750, forward strand.
CCGACAAGACCGACGCGCTGCTGCGCCACGGCCTGACGGTCGCCGGCCGCGTGCCGATGCCCGTCCAGGCGGGAGAGCACAATCTCCGGTACCTGCGGACCAAGCGGGACCGGATGGGCCACGACCTGCCCTGGCTGGACACTCCAGCCGCGGCAGCCTCCGCGACGGCTTCCGCGGCCGTGTCCGCGGCCACCTGTGGCAACCAGTAAGCAAAGCACTTAGGCACTTAGGCACTGAGGAGAGACGTGAGCGGCAAGGGTGCACCGGAACTGTCCGTACGGGGCGCGAGCGACCTGAGGGTCGCCGTCATCGCGGCGCAGTGGCACGAGAAGGTGATGGACGGTCTGGTGAACGGCGCCCTGCGCGCCCTGCGTGAACTGGGGATCGACGAGCCGACCCTGATCCGGGTCCCCGGCACCTTCGAGCTGCCGGTCGCCGCCAAGGCGCTGGCAAGCCGCGGCTACGACGCGGTCGTCGCCCTCGGGGTCGTCATCCGCGGCGGCACCCCCCACTTCGACTACGTGTGCCAGGGCGTCACCCAGGGCCTCACCCAGGTCGCCGTGGAGACCGGCGTGCCCGTCGGCTTCGGCGTGCTCACCTGCGACACCGAGGAGCAGGCCCTGGACCGGGCCGGCATCGAGGGCTCCAACGAGGACAAGGGCCACGAGGCGGTCACCGCGGCCGTCGCGACGGCCGCGACGCTCCGCTCGGTATCCGAACCCTGGCACTGAGGCACCACCCGGACCGCGTAGGGTGGGGACCACCATGTCCAAGAAGACGTTCGAGCAGCTCTTCACCGAGCTGCAGCACAAGGCCGCCCATGGCGATCCCGCCACCTCCCGCACCGCCGAGCTGGTGGGCAAGGGCGTCCATGCCATCGGCAAGAAGGTCGTCGAGGAGGCCGCCGAGGTCTGGATGGCCGCCGAGTACGAGGGCAAGGAAGCGGCCGCCGAGGAGATCTCGCAGCTGCTCTACCACGTCCAGGTGATGATGGTCGCCCGCGGCATCTCCCTGGACGACGTCTACGCCCACCTGTAAGACGTCCACGCCCACCTGTAAGCCGCACGCCGCAACAGCCCCGAGAAAACCCCCTTCACGCAAAGGAAGCCGACCTCATGCTGCGCATCGCCGTCCCCAACAAGGGTTCACTGTCCGGCCCTGCGGCGGAGATGCTGCATGAGGCCGGCTACCAGCAGCGCCGGGAGGCCAAGGAGCTGCGGATCGTGGACCCGGAGAACGAGGTCGAGTTCTTCTACCTCCGCCCGCGCGACATCGCGATCTACGTCTCCACCGGCCGCCTCGACATCGGCATCACCGGCCGCGACCTGCTCGTCGACTCCGCCGCCGACGCCGAGGAGATCCTCCCGCTCGGCTTCGCCCGTTCCACCTTCCGCTTCGCCGCCAAGCCCGGCACCGCGAACGGCATCGAGGACCTGAAGGGCAAGACGGTCGCCACCTCCTACGAGGGGATCGTCGCCCAGCACCTCACCGACAGCGGCATCGACGCCTCCGTCGTCCACCTCGACGGCGCCGTCGAGACCGCCATCGAGCTCGGCGTCGCCGAGGTCATCGCCGACGTCGTCGAGACTGGCACCTCGCTGCGCAACGCGGGCCTGGAGGTCTTCGGCGAGCCCATCATGAAGTCGGAGGCGGTCGTCGTCCGCCGCACCGGCGCCGACGGCGACGAGCCCAAGGTCCAGCAGTTCCTGCGCCGCCTCCAGGGCGTCCTGGTCGCGCGGACGTACGTGATGATGGACTACGACTGCCGCGTCGAGCAGCTGGAGAAGGCCGTGGCCCTCACCCCCGGCCTGGAGTCCCCGACGGTCTCCCCGCTGCACAACGAGGGCTGGGTCGCCGTCCGCGCCATGGTCCCCGCCAAGGAGGCCCAGCGGATCATGGACGACCTGTACGAGATCGGCGCCCGCGCCATCCTCACCACGGCCATCCACGCCTGCCGCCTCTGAGGTCCACAGCCAGATGTCCGAACTTCCCGACCGTCCCGCCCTCCCCGTCACCTTCCGGCCGGGCCACACCCGAGTGATCCTGCTCACGGCCGGCGCGGCGATCTTCCTGGTCCTCTCAGGGATCGCCGTGCTGCTGGACCTCGGCCCGGGGGAGGGGTTCGGCTTCTTCCTCACCGGGGCGCTGATCTTCTGGGGACTGGCCCAGATCTCCCGGGTGAAGGTCGTCGCCGACGAGTCCGGCGTCACCGTGGTCAACATCCTCAGCAAGCGGCGCCTGGCCTGGGAGGAGATCCTCCGGGTGAACCTCCGTCCGGGCGACCCCTGGGTGTTCCTCGACCTCAGCGACGGCACCAGCCTGCCCGCGCTCGGCATCCAGCCGGGCCTGGCCAAGCAGCGCGCCATCGCCGACGCGCACGCCCTGCGGACCCTCGCCGAAGCCCACCCGGCGGCCCGGCAGGGACAAGATCAGGGATGACTCGGGGCCACTTGCCCTGCCCGCGATGCCCGCGTCTTGATTAATCTGGTTGCGGAGGCCGTTTCGCCGCGCCTCCGCCCCTGCACGCCACACGGTGTCCAGGGGTTCCTGCTACCCGAGGAGTGACTCCCTCCAGCGATGGACGGATCGTCCTGCAGTACCTGCGCCGCCCCTACCCGACATAACGACGGGGAGGTGGTGGCATCGTGACCATCCCCCTGCTGCTCCTCGGAGCGGCTTTCGTGTTGATCCTCGCGAACGGCTTCTTCGTCGCGGCCGAGTTCGGCCTGGTCACGGTCGAACGACCGGACGCCGAGAAGGCCGCCGCCGAGGGCGACAAACGCGCCGGCACCGTCGTCGAGTCGCTGAAGGAACTCTCCTTCCAGCTCTCCGGCACCCAGCTCGGCATCACCATCACCTCCCTCGTCGTCGGCATGCTCGCCGAACCGGCGCTGGCCGGGCTGCTGGGCGGCCCCTTCGCCGCGATCGGCGTCCCCGAGGGCGCCGTCTCCGGCGTCGCCGTGGTCGTCGGCATGCTGCTCGCCTCGGCGGTGCAGATGGTGGTGGGCGAGCTCGTACCCAAGAACTGGGCGGTGTCCAAGCCGCTGCAGGTCGCCCGCTTCGTCGCCGGCCCGCAGCGCCGCTTCTCCCGCCTGTTCCGCCCGGTGATCGCCGCACTCAACACGGTCGCCAACCGGCTGGTGCGCGCGCTCGGCGTGGAACCCGCCGAGGAACTGGCCTCCGCCCGCACCCCGGGAGAACTGGTCTCCCTGGCCCGGCACTCCGCGCAGGCCGGCGCCCTGGAGCAGGACACGGCCGACCTCTTCGTGCGCACCCTGTCCCTCGGCGACCTGACCGCCCAGCATGTGATGACCCCGCGCGTGAAGGTCAGCGCGCTCCAGGACTCGGCCACCGCCGAGGACGTGGTCAACCTCACACGCGCCACCGGTCTGTCCCGCTTCCCCGTCTACCGGGAGAAGATCGACGAGGTGGTCGGCATGGTCCACCTCAAGGACGCCCTGGCCGTCCCGGCGAACGATCGGCTCCGTACCCCGGTCAGCCGTATCGCCCGCAAGGCCCTGCTCGTCCCCGAGACCCTGCCGGTCCAGCCCCTGCTCGCGCGCCTGCGCAGCGAGCAGCCCATCGCGGTCGTCGTCGACGAGTACGGCGGCACGGCGGGCGTGGTCACGCTGGAGGACATCGTGGAGGAACTCGTCGGCGAGGTCCGCGACGAGCACGACCGCCAGGACATGCCCGAACTCGCCGCCGCACCGCCGGAGGACGGCAGGCCCGCCTGGGACGCGGACGGCAGCTGCCGTGTCGACATCCTGCAGCGGATAGGCCTCGACGTGCCCGAGGGGCCCTACGAGACCGTCGCCGGCCTGGTCGCCGACCTGCTCGGCCGCATCCCGGTCCCCGGTGACCGGGCCGAACTGCCCGGCTGGCGGCTCTCCGTCCGCCAGGTCGGCCACTACCGGGCCGAACGGGTCCGCCTGGTCCGCACGGCCCCGGCCGTGAACGTGGCGGAGGCCGCACGATGAGCGTCCTCCAACTGTTCTTCGCCGCGCTGCTCGTGCTCGCCAACGGTTTCTTCGTCGGCGCCGAGTTCGCGCTCGTCTCCGTCCGCCGCAGCCAGATCGAACCGCTCGGCACCGCACGCGCCCGCCAGGTGCTCTACGGCCTGGAGCGGCTGCCGCAGATGATGGCGGCGGCGCAGTTCGGCATCACCGTCTGCTCCCTGACCCTGGGAGCGGTGGCCGAGCCGACGGTGGCCCATCTGCTGGAGCCGGCCTTCGAGGCCGTCCACCTCCCCGACGGCGTGATCCACCCGCTGGGCTACGTGATAGCGCTCGCCGCGGTCGTCTTCTTCCACCTGGTCGTCGGCGAGATGGTCCCGAAGAACCTCGCGATGGCGGCGCCCGAGAAGGCGGCGCTGTGGCTCAGCCCCGGCCTGGTCTACTTCGCCCGCATCTGCAGGCCGATCACGGTGGCCCTCGGCGCCTGCGCCCGGGGCATCCTGCGGCTCTTCCGTGTCGAGCCCAAGGACGAGGTCGAGGCCGTCGTCACCAGCGAGCAGCTCACCGTCCTGCTGGAGGACTCCGGCCAGGCGGGTCTGCTCGACCCCGAGGAGCAGGAGCGCCTCGAGGACGCTCTGGAACTGGGCTCTCGCCCGGTCACCGACGTCCTCCTCCCGCGCGAGTCCCTGGTCACGGTGCCCCCGTCGGTCACGCCGGGGGAGATCGTCCAGCTGACGGCCCGCACGGGGTACTCCCGTTTCCCGGTGGCCGCCGACAAGGGCGCCTTCATGGGCTACGTCCACGTCAAGGACGTCCTCGACCTCGAGGACTCCGACCGCGCCGTACCCCAGCAGATCTGGCACCCGATGGCCACCCTCCGCTCGGAACTCCCGCTGGACGACGCCCTCACCGTCATGCGTCGGGCGGCCACCCACCTGGCCCAGGTGGCGGACACCTCCGGCAGGGTCCTCGGCCTGGTCGCCATGGAGGACGTCCTGGAACTCCTGGTCGGCGAGGTCCGCGACCCGGCCCACCGGCAGACCGCCGACGTGAAGCTGACCGAGCCGCGCTCGAGCGGGGAACCGGAGCAGGCGCTGGCGAGCTGAGCGAGCCCGCCGGCGCCGCGGCCCGGTTCAGCGCCTCGCGGGTATCTGCCGGGTGATGCAGTGCACCCCGCCACCGCCCCACGCCAGGGTGGTGGCGGGCACGCCCACCACCGTCTTCGCCGGGAACAGCGACCGGATCAGTTGTCGGTGGCGTCCCACGGGAAGGCCATGAGACGCCCGGCGTGCGGCGCCCACTCGCCGGGGACGGTGCAGGTCGTGCCGTCGTAGGTGGCCGCCTCGGCGCGGCCGATACCGGCGGCGAGCCCGGGCCCGGCCGCGGCGGCCAGGGTGGCGGAGGTGCTCAGGAAGCGGCGCCGGCTCATTGCGGAGACGTTCATGCGAAGGTCCTCCGGGTTGGGTGGGTGGTTACGACACGGACTCGGTCGAAGACGGGGACGGGGACTGCGTCCCGCCAGTGGCCGGTGCGGGGGACGTACGGGCGACGTCGGCCGCGGCGATCAGGTCCTGGGGCCGGCGGACGAGGAGGTAGAGCACGCCGGAGCCGAGGACGGTGGCGACACCGAGCGGCGCGGCCCAGATCTGGTACCAGGGCGCCCCGGGCGGTGCGAGCAGGGCACGCGGCCAGCACACGTTGACGACCTCGAACCCGGCCCAGAGAACGGCGAGGACGTTGAGCGCCGTCCCCCAGCGGCCCAGCCGGATCGCACCGGACGGCACCCAGGTCCCGCGCAGCCGGGCGATCAGCGCGGCGGCGGACACCAGGAAGAACGGCACGAAGGTGGCGGCCGTACCGAAGGAGATCAGCGAACCGATGGCGGTGGCGTTCAGGCCGAGCAGGAGTGCCGACGCGGAGACCAGCGCGGAGGCGACCAGCCCGCCGATCGGCGCGGCCCGCCGGTTCACCTTGCGGACCTGAGTGGAGAAGGGGAAGACGCCGTCGCGGGCCAGCGAGTACAGACCACGGGCCGCGCCGCCCTGCGAGGCCATCGCACACGCCAGAAAGCTGACCAGCACGATCGCCACGAACGGCTTGTCGGACCAGGAGCCGAACGAGGTGACCACGGCCGTCGTCACCGGGTCGACGTCCTTGCCGGCCACGGCCGCCGCCGTGTCCGGGTAGGAGAGCGCGACGGCCACGGCGTTGAGCACGACCACGGCGCCCACCGACAGCAGCGCCCACCACATCGCCCGCGGCACCTGGCGCGCCGCGTCCTTGGTCTCCTCGGCGGTCGACACGCACGCGTCGAAGCCGATGAACGCCCAGCCCGCCACGGCGACGACCGCGAGGAACGCCATCGGCAGCGAGCCGCCGGACAGCTTCTCGGCCCCGTAGGTGCTGGTGAACAACGCGAAGGAATGCTTGCGGAAGAAGAGCAGCAGGGCCAGGCCGACCAGGACCGAGGCGATCGCCTCGCCCGCGATGCCCGCCGAGACGAACCAGCGCAGGATGCGGATGCCGTAGGCGTTGACCAGGGAACAGCCCAGCACGATCGCCACGGCGACGGCGACCAGGGCGCCGGGAGAGGGGACGACGCCGAACAGCGCGAAGACCCAGGGGGCGGCCAGGTAGGCGACGGTGGTGTTGCCGAACATCACGGCGAACTGCCACACCCAGCCGCCGAGCCAGCCGAACGCCGGGCCGATCAGCCGCCGGCCCCACTGGTAGGGGCCACCGGCGAGCGGCCACTGGGACGTGAGTTCGGAGTAGACGTTGACGACCAGGCACTGGCCGCCGAGGACGACCGGGAGCGCCCAGACCCAGGCGGGTCCGGCGATCGTCGTCGCGAGCATGGAGACGGCGTAGAGGGCGACCACCGGGGACACGACGGCGAAACCCATCGAGATGTTGCCCAGGATGTCCAGGCTGCGGCGGAGTTCCTGCCGGTAGCCGAGGGCTTCCAGGCGGACCGCGTCGCCGTCTTCGGGGGGCAGGGGTTTGGGCATGGGTGTACCTCGCCTCGTGTTCGAGCTAAAACTAACTTAGTTAGGCGGCGAACGTAGAGGGGCGACCGGCGTTTGGGAAGACCCTGCGGGTGAGTAACCTTGCGGCGTCGATCAGATCGTGAGGGGCGGGTTGTGGGCAGGCCACATCAGGCGGTACTGAGCCGGGCCGCCATCGCGCGCGCCGCTCTGGGTTTCATCGACGACCACGGCTACGAGGCGCTCACCATGCGCGCACTCGCGGACCGGCTGGGCGTGCGGGGTGCTTCGCTGTACCACCATGTCCAGTCCAAGGACGACATCCTGGACGCGGTCGGCGAACTGCTGGACTCCGAGATCGACGTGCGTCCGCTGCGGGATCGCCCCTGGCAGGAGGGTATCGCCGCGTACGCCCGCGGCTACCGGCGGGTCTTCCTGCACCATCCCAACGCGATCACGCTCGTCGCCCGGCGCGGGGTCCGGGGTACGGACGCGCTGCGCGAGTACGACACCCTGCTGGGCACGCTGGTCCGGGCCGGCTGCGATCCCGAGCTGGCACTCGAAGTGGGCGCGGCGATCGACTTCCTGGTCCTCGGCTCGGCCCTGGAGACGTACACGGCGGGCTTCACCCGCACCCCGGCCGACTACCGCCCCGAGTACCCGGCACTCGCCGACTCCCTGGAATCCGCGGCCCGGGTGTCCCCGGACCCGTCGACGTGGGACGACCGGGGATTCGAACGAGGCCTGGCCCTGATCCTGGACGGCTTGGCGCGTCGACTGGGGTAGCCGCGGACAAGGCGAACGGGGCTCCGGTTCCTCCTACATCGCCGACGGATCATGCGGTCCCCGCCCCGACAGCACCTCCCCGTACGCCTGCATCAGGTCGGGCAGGCGCAGCGTGGCCAGGTCCTCGCGGGAGAGCGTCCCGGGATAGACGGAGAGCCGCAGATCCCGGTACGCGCAGCTCTTCTCGTACAGCGTCCGCAGGAAGCGCCCGTTGCCCAGCTCGTCGATCCACCCCTGGTCGACCACGTGCCCGGCGATGGACCGCAGCTCCTCCAGCGCCTCCTCGTCCCACAGGTCCCCGTTCTCCGCGGCGAGCACCTTGCCGATCTCGGTGAGTTCCTGCGGCCGGTAGGAGGGGAAGTCCACCCGGGTGGTGAAGCGGGAGGACAGGCCGGGGTTGGCGGCCAGCAGCCGGTCCATGCCCTCCGGGTAGCCGGCCAGGATCACCACGAGGTGATCGCGGTTGTCCTCGGCCCGCTTCAGCAGCACCTGCAGTGCCTCGTCCCCGTACGCGTCCCCCTTGCCGTACCCGGAGTTGGACAGCGAGTACGCCTCGTCCACGAACAGCACCCCGCCGATCGCGGAGTCGATCAGCTCGTTGGCCTTCACAGCCGTCTGCCCGAGATACTCGCCGACCAGGTCGGCTCGCTGCGCCTCCACCAGATGGTCCCCGCCGAGCAGGCCCAGTGCGTAGAAGACCCGGCCGAGGATCCGGGCCACCGTGGTCTTCCCGGTGCCCGACGGCCCGGAGAACACGAAGTGCCGCTTCGGCGGCTGCACCGGCAGCCCCTGCCCGGCCCGCAACCGCGCCATGTTCAACTGTGCGGACAACGCCTTGACCTGGCGCTTGACCGGCTCGAGCCCCACCATGCGTTCCAGCTCGGCGAGCGCCTCCTCCAGCAGCGCCGGATCGGTCGGCCCCGCGGGCAGCGGCGAGGAGGCGGACGGCACCCCGCTCTTCAGCCGCACCCCCGGATCGGACACCGACGGCATCGACGGCAGCGGCCCGGTCGGCAGATCCGGGTCCGGCAGCCGTAGATCGCGGCCGTCGGTGCCGAAGAGCGGATCGAGGGTGTCCGGCCCGTCCACCGCGTCCTGCCCGGCGCCGGCCAGCGTGATCGCGACGAAGTCGCCGGGATCGTCGTACCCGTCGCCCTCGGCGATCGCGGCGAGCCGGGCCGAGGTGTCCATGAAGGCGGGGTCGACCCGGTGCACCGCCCGGTACAGGGGGAGCGCGGCGGCGCTGCGCCCGGTGCCCTCGTGCGCCCGCGCCAGCCAGTACCGCAGCTCCTTGCGCTGCGGCTGCTCGCTGCGGCATCGCATCAGCGCCGCCGACAGCAGCGGCTCGGCCTGCCCGTACATCTCCAGCCGCACCCGGGCCATTCCGCCGAACAGGCCGGCCTCGATGCCGAGCAGGGGATCGTCGAGCAGCGAGTCGGTGTGCCGGACCAGCTGGTCCCAGTCCTTGACCAGGTAGGCACGGCAGGCGTGCAGAAAGCGGACCTGGGGGTCGGTGTCCACCGGCGGCAGCCCGGCCAGCGCCCGGTCCAGCTCCGGGACGTGCCGGCCGTCCAGCCAGTGCGAGGCGTGCGCCAGCAGCAGGTCCCGGGGGCTCTCCAGCACCGGCTGCACCCACCAGCCCAGCCAGTACCAGGAGTTGAGGGTCCTGCGGTGCCGGGCGCGCTGTTCCCTGAAGCGGTCCCGGTGCCGGAACATCCGCAGCAGCGCGGTCGTCGTGTCCACCCGCAGCGCGTGCAGCCCGAGCCAGGCGTCCGCCATCCCCGGGTCCAGCCGGACCGCGGTGCGGAACTCCTCCTCCGCCTGTGGATAGGCCCCCATCGTGTAGGCGTCCACACCTCGCAGCCAGGCGAGGTCGGCCGGGGCCTCGGGGCCCTGCGTGCCGAAGTCCATCCCGTCCCCCACAGACCGAGCCCCGTTGGTTCGCCACCGGGCAGGCGCCCGGTGGTCGCCGCGGTCGAACCGCTGTGCCGCGGACCGGAGTTGCAGGTGCGAGGCAGCCGCTCGAAGGTCGCACCGAGGGCATCGTACCCGTGCGAGGTGCGCGCACCGAAGGGTGTCGCACCGGGCGTTCGGCGAGGTGGGAGCAGACGGGGCGCACCCATGAACGGTGACCGAGGGTGAGCGGATCGGTGCGCGAGGCGGCCGGAGAACCGGCTGAGGGCAGAACGAAGCCCCCGATCACGGGGGAACAACCGGGGGCTTCGCGTTCGCGGGCGACTCCGAAAGCCGCACATTGAGAACGTAAGACCTGTATGGCCCCCGGGTCAAGCGGAGTTGAGGCACTCACGGAAGTTCGCTCGAGGCGGTCTTCACAAGTTCAGCACATTGCCGACGGTCCGTCACAGTGGGTGACATCTTGGTCCGGTCCATGGGCGATCGCGGGCCCCGTGAGCATCTCGTACCCCCCAGGCGTCTGGCGCACCAGGAGATCGGCGCGCGGGCGCGAGGGGTCTTCGGCGAAGTGCGCGTGCTCGGCCCGCACCCATCCGTCCCAGAACTCCCGCTGCTCGTCCCCGTCCCGCAACCGCCCGCGCGCCCAGGACTGCTCCCGGGGCAGCTCCATCCACATCAGCAGCGCCAGATACGGCCGCAGTGCCCGGCGGCCGGCGCCGACCCCCTCGACGACGACGACCGGGGCGGGCGGCAGCGGGCGCGGCGCGCCGAACGCGCGGGCGACCCAGTCGTAGGGGGTGTACCGCGCGGTCTCGCCGCGGCCGAGGGGCTCGATCACCTGGGTCATGAGCCGGTCGGTCCAGCCGAAGAGCTCCTCGTGGCTGGCGATGTCGTCGAGGTGCAGTACCGGGGCCCCGCCCAGCGTGGCGGCCAGCCGGCCGGCGAAGCTCGACTTCCCGGAGCCGGCGTGCCCGTCGACGCCGACGAGACGGACCGGCCCCAGGGACGGGGGAAGCCCGCGCAGCCGGGCGGCGAGGTCGTGCATGGCGAATCCCGAGGGGTGGTGCGGTGTGGTGCGGCTCTCCGGGAACAGCCTAAGGGCGGTGGACCTGCGCGGACGGGTCGGGTGCCGCCCGCTTCCCCTTCAGTGGTCCAGTCCAAAATTGGTGGCCCGGCATGCGTCGAAGTGCTGGCAGGGGCCTTGCGCCTGCTCCATAGTTGGCGCACACACCGTGCACCGCACCAGCCCCGACGCGCACACCTGGGGGTAGACGCGCCCATGAGCAGAGCCCAACAGCCGTCCCGGAGAACCGTTCTCGCCGCCGCCGTCGCCGCCGCGGTGGCCTCAGGAGCAGCCCCCGCGGCCGCGGCCACCGCCTCGGCGTCGACCGCCGACGACGGACTGGCCCCGAGCCGGCCCATCGACTACCAGGCCTGGACCACGTACCGTGACTGGCGCCACGGCGCCGCCCTGGGTGTCCGGCCCGTCCCGGGCCCGCGTCCCGGAGCCGAGATCGGCGCCGCCGTGGGCCGTACCGACTACACCGACCCGCACACCGGCGCCACCGCCACCTGGGAGTACGCCATCTGGACCTCCCCGGTCCACCAGCTGAGCGTGCCCGCCACCGAGGTCATCGCCTCCTGGAACGCGCACACGCCGGAGGGCACCTGGCTCCAGGTCGAGCTGCGGGGCACGTACTCCGACGGCACCGCCACCCCCTGGTACGTGATGGGCCGCTGGGCGGCCGGCGACCAGGACATCAAGCGGACATCGGTCGACGGCCAGACCGACGGCAAGAGCACCATCTGGACCGACACCTTCGCCATCGACGACGCGAGCAGCGGACTGCGCCTGGTCTCGTACCAGCTGCGGCTGACCCTCTTCCGTACGCCGGGCACCCATCTCACTCCGAAGGTCTGGCGTCTCGGCGCCATGGGCTCCGACATCCCCGACCGCTTCACGGTCCCCGCCTCCACTCCCGGCCTCGCCCAGGAACTGGCCGTCCCGCGGTACTCCCAGGAGATCCACAAAGGGCAGTACCCGGAGTACGACAACGGCGGCGAGGCCTGGTGCAGCCCCACCTCCTCGCAGATGATCGTCGAGTACTGGGGCGGCCGGCTCACCCCCGAGCAGCTGTCCTGGGTCGACCCGTCCTACGCCGACCCGCAGGTGGACCACGCGGCCCGCTTCACCTACGACTACCAGTACGGCGGTTGCGGCAACTGGCCCTTCAACGCCGCCTACGCGGCCACCTACCCGGGCCTCCAGGGCGTGGTCACCCGGCTCGCCTCGCTCACCGAGCTGGAGACCCTGATCGCGGCCGGTATCCCGGCCATAACGTCCCAGTCCTTCCTGAAGACCGAGCTGACCGGCGCCGGCTACGGCACCTCCGGCCATCTGATGACGGTGATCGGCTTCACGGCGGACGGCGACGTGATCGCCAACGACCCGGCCTCGCCCGACGATCCCGCCGTACGGCGGGTCTACCTGCGGCGTGAGTGGGAGAACATCTGGTTGCGGACCAAGCGCTACAACGCCTCCGGAAAGGTCTCCTCGGGCACCGGCGGGGTCTGCTATCTGTACTTCCCCGCCCACCCGAGCCCGCGCCAGCGCAAGGCGCTCGCCGCGGTGGGTGTGCGCTGACCATGTGAGCAACGTCTCCGCCGCAAACGCCGTCGCGGGTGGCAAGGTGGACAAATGGGTGGGGAAATCCGCTCTGTACGTCCGACCTCTGCGAGAAACCATGACCGCACACCAGGCCACCGCCACCCGCGTCCGCACCGGCGGCCCGCGCGAAGACGGCCCGAAGATCCTCGAACACGCGATGGGCTGGGCCCTGGTCGTGGTGGTCGCGATGCTCGTGACACAGCTCGGCCTGCTCTGAACCGACCCGGTCACCCCGGCGGCATGTTCTGACATACTGCGGAAGTCCCGCCGACTCCCAGACCAGGGTCGAAATTGACTATGCGTCAGCAGCGTGCCGTCGCTCTCTCCGAATCTCCGGGTTCCGTTCCCGCGGGGGGTGCCCGGACCGGGGCGCGCGGAACCGAGCGCTCCGCGGTGCGCCGCGCCGAACTGATCGCCATCGGCCGCACGCTGTTCGCGGACACGTCCTACGACGCGCTGTCCATGGACGACATCGCCCGGCAGGCCCATGTCGCCAAGGGGCTGATCTACTACTACTTCGGGTCCAAGCGCGGCTACTACCTGGCGATCATCCAGGACTCCGTCGCCGATCTGGTCACCTTCGCCGCGAGCGGCCTCGAGCTGCCCGCCGTCGACCGCGTCCACCGCACCATCGACGGCTATCTGCGCTTCGCCGAGCACCATCAGGCCGCGTACCGCACCGTCGTCAGCGGCGGCGTGGGCTTCGACGCCGAGGTGCACGCCATCCGGGACGGGGTCCGCGAGGCGATCGTCCACACCATCGCCGAGGGCGCCTACGGCCGCGGCGACATCACTCCACTGGCCCGCACGGGGCTGTTCTCGTGGGTGTGCGGTGTCGAGGGGGCCACGCTCGGCTGGATCGACCGCCCCGACCTCTCCCGCGACACCATGCGCGAGCTGCTGGTGAAGACGCTGGGCGGGGTCCTGCGCGCCATCGAGGAGCTGGACCCCTCCTGCCCGGCCCCCGCGCCGGCCCGCCGGGACGGGTGACGGCCGGGAGCGTGGCGCGGCGCGGCGGCCGGCGACGGGACCCGTGGTCCTCCTGCCCCGGCCGTCTGCTCCCCGGTCCTCGTCCCTCTTTTCCGGTCCTCGTCCATCGCCTTGATCGGCGCGCCGCTCGCGGGGGCGGGAGCGGACCGGCAGGTCAATGGTTCGGACCAATATCGGCGCCCGTGGGGTTCCGGCTGGATTCTTGAAGTAAGCGGTCGTTAACTGGTGACGAGAGGTCCCCGATCGGGCATACTCACGGCACAGAGCCGCTGGTCAGCCCCTTCCGAGACCCGGGAGCAGACGCCTTCGGCCGTACTGGATCGATCAGGCGGAGCCGCCCCACCCAAGGCGCACATCCGCCGATGTGCCCGAACAGGGAGGAGACCGACGCCATGTCCGACCGCGACCCGCAGCCGGTGGAGCGTCAACTGCCGACGGAGGAGGCGCGGGACCTGCTCGCGCTCGTCCGGGAGATCGCGCAGCGCGAGATCGCGCCGAAGGCGGCCGAGGAGGAGGACGCCGGATGCTTCCCGCGTGAGGTCTTCACCCTGCTCTCGGAGTCCGGCCTGCTGGGCCTGCCGTACGACGCCGAGTACGGTGGCGGCGACCAGCCCTACGAGGTCTACCTCCAGGTCCTGGAAGAGCTGGCCATGGCCCGCCTCACCGTCGGTCTCGGAGTCAGCGTGCACACGCTCGCCTCCTACGCCCTCGCCGCGTACGGCGCCAAGGAGCAGCAGGTCGAGCACCTGCCCGCCATGCTCGGCGGCGGTCTGCTGGGCGCCTACTGCCTCTCCGAGCCGTCCTCCGGCTCGGACGCCGCCTCCCTGCGCACCAAGGCCGTCCGGGAGGGTGGGGGAGGCTGGGTGCTCACCGGCACCAAGGCCTGGATCACGCACGGCGGCATCGCCGACTTCTACACCGTCATGGCCCGCACCGGCGAGAGCGGCCCGCGCGGGATCACCGCGTTCCTGGTGCCGGGCGACGCCGAGGGGCTGAGCGCCGCGGCGCCCGAGAAGAAGATGGGTATGAAGGGCAGCCCCACCGCCCAGGTGCACCTCGACGGCGTCCGTGTCGGCGACGACCGGCGCATCGGCGAGGAGGGCCAGGGCTTCTCCATCGCCCTGTCCGCCCTCGACTCCGGCCGGCTCGGCATCGCGGCCTGCGCCGTCGGCCTGGCCCAGGCGGCGCTGGACGAGGCGGTCGGCTATGCCACCCAGCGGCGGCAGTTCGGCCGCCCCATCGCCGACTTCCAGGGGCTGCGCTTCATGATCGCCGACATGGCCACCCAGATCGAGGCCGGCCGGGCCCTCTACCTCGCGGCGGCCCGGTTGCGTGACGCCGGCAAGCCGTTCGCCAAGCAGGCCGCCATGGCCAAGCTGCACTGCACCGACACGGCCATGCGGGTCACCACCGACGCCGTGCAGATCCTCGGCGGCTACGGTTTCACCGCCGACTTCCCGGCCGAGCGCTACATGCGCGAGGCCAAGGTGCTGCAGATCGTCGAGGGCACCAACCAGATCCAGCGGATGGTCATCGCCCGTCACGTGGCGGGACCAGAGGGTCGCTGAACTCCCCCCTGCGTACCGTCGGGGCCGCCAGCCTGATCCATTCCGGATCCTGGCGGCCGGGCAGGGCGCGGCCCCGGTCGGCCCAGACGCGCATCAGCTCGCGATAGATCGGCGGGTCCTGCGGCTGCGGCGGCGGAACCGATTCCGCGGGCCTGGGGACGAAGATCCGGCGCTGACGCCCGGTGGCCGTGTACGTGGGGGTCATGCCTGGTCAACGCGCTGCCTCCCGTACAGGTCACCGCCCGGCGGAATCGAGCGTGAGTTCACGCTCGTCCCGTCGGCTCTCTGGCCTCCTGCGGTTGTCTGACGTACCGTCAGCAAATCGTCTCCAGGGGGTGTCCATGGCCGACGACCGTCCCGTACCGCTCGACGAGTACCCGGTCCACCAGGTCCCGCTGTCCATGAAGCACGTGGCGACCGGCGACCGGAACGCCTACGACCGCTGCATCTTCCACGTCTTCGACCACTCCGGCCGCGCCCTGCTCATCCTCGGCCTCGGCGTCTACCCCAACCTGGGTGTGATCGACGCCTACGCCACCCTGCGCACCGGGACACCCTGCACGCCGTCCGCGCCTCGGACGCCCTGGGCGAGGACCGGACGCGGCTCACCGTGGGCCCGCTGCGCATCGAGGTCCAGGAGCCGCTCCGGCGCCTGCGCCTGGTCTGCGAGGACGAGCTGTCGTACGACCTGACCTGGACCGCGGCCTTCCCCGCCCTGTGGGAACCGCACCACCTGCAGCGCCGTGGCGACCGGCTCACCCTGGAGGGTCGCCGGTTCGTGCAGGCGGGCACGGCCGAGGGGGTGATCCGGGCCGGGGGCGAGGAGTTCCAGGTCGCCGCCGCGGACTGGACCGGCACCCGGGACCGCAGCTGGGGGGTACGGCCGGTGCCCGGCGAGGACGGCGGCCGGCTCGCCGAGGACCATCGGGCCGAGGGCTTCCACTGGATCTGGTGCCCGGTCCGCTTCGAGGACCGCTTCCTGATGGTCATCGTCCAGGAGGACGCCGACGGCTACCGCTCCCTGAACGACGCCACCCTGGTCCGCCCCGGCCACGGGGACCGCCAACTGGGCTGGCCCCAGGCCGAGATCACCTACCGCTCCGGCACCCGGCACCCCGAGCGCGCCCTCGTCCACCTCGGCGACCCGCGTAAACCGGCCGAGTTGGAGGTGGAGATCCTGGCCTCCTCACCGCTCGCGGTCGGCGCGGGCTATCCGCCGGCCGACGACTGGCAGCACGGCACCTGGCAGGGGCGCGGCTGGGTCGACCGCCGCAGCTACGACATGACGGCACCGCACACCCTCGCCGGCTACGGCGTCACCGACCACTCCGCCCGCTTCCGGCTCGACGGCCGTACGGGCCACGGCATCTTCGAGCACGGCTCGTTCGGTCGCCACGACCCGAGCGGCTTCACCGGCTTCGGCTCGGTCGCACCCTGAGGAGGGCGAGATGTCCACGGCTCCCCGTCCCCGCACCAGCACCCTCCCCCACGCTCGACTTCGCTCGCGCGGGGGGACCCCCATCCACGAAGAACTCGCCCGGCGTCTCACGGTCTGGCTCGACACCCGGCTGCCCGGAGCGAAGGCCGCCGGCGTCACCGTCCCCACCTCCAACGGCATGTCCAGCGAGACTCTGCTGTTCGACATCGAGCATCCCCGACCACCCTTGCGCTCCTGCGCGTTGCGGCTGGCGGCGGACCCGGCGGCATACACCGTCTTCCCGGAGTACGACATGGCCCGCCAGTACCGCACGCTGCGGCTCGTCGCCGAGCACACCGATGTTCCGGTGCCCCGCGTGCTGTGGCTGGAGGAGGACCCGGGCCCGCTCGGGGCGCCGTTCTTCGTCATGGAACGCGTGGCCGGACGCGTGCCGCCGGACGTCATGCCGTACACCTACGAGGGTAGTTGGCTGCACGCCGCGAGCGACGCGGAGCGCGAGCACCTGGAGGCGGCGACGATCGGACTGCTCGGCCGATTGCACGACCAAGTTCCGGTCGGGGAAGCCGAGTTCCTGTCCCCGCCCGGCGACGGGGACGCCCTGCGCAGGCACGTCAGCGCCCAACGGGCCTACTACCGCTGGGTGATCGACGGGCGGGCTCCCTCACCGCTCATCGAGGCCGCCTTCGACCGGCTGGAGCGGCTGTGGCCGCGCGAGCCCGGCGAACCCGTCCTCAGCTGGGGGGACGCGCGCATCGGGAACGTCGTCTACGACGGTTTCGACCCGGTCGCCGTTCTCGACTGGGAGATGGCGGCCCTCGCCCCGCGCGAGGTCGACCTCGGCTGGACCGTCTACCTGCACCGCTTCTTCCACGACCTCACGGTCGCCGCCGGGCAGCGCGGACTGCCCGACTTCCTGCGGCGCGACCGGGTCGAGGACCGGTACGCACGCCTGACCGGCCACACCCCGCGCGACATGGACTTCTACACCCTCTACGCCGCCCTGCGGCACGCGATCGTCATGTTGCGCATCGCCTACCGCCAGGCCCACTTCGGCGAGGTCGCCGTCCCGTCGGAACCGGACACGCTGATCCTGCACCACGGCAGTCTGCGAGCCATGGTGCAGGGCAGCTACTGGGACTGACCCGGGCCGGTCCGCTCGGGACTCAGGCGGCCTGGCGGCGCATCGCCGGTACGCGCATCGGGCGCGAGCCCGGACCGCCGGCGTGCGAGAAGGGCTGCGTCCGCCAGTCCAGACCCTGGGGGAGCGTCAGCAGCAGTGCGGTGTCCTGCTCCTGCGGAGTGAAGGACTCGTCCGCGGGGCGTGCCTCCGTCGCCGTGCGGCCCGTGCCCGCACAGACCGTGAGCCCGAACGGGTTCCACGGAGAGGCGCACAGCGCGTGCTCCGGAAGGATCTCCTCGTCCGCCAGCAGCGCGATGGGCTGCGCGCAGTCCGGGCAGATCACCCGGTACATCTCGAAGGTGTCGTAGTCGTCGTCCGTCTCGATGTTCTCGACCTCGAAGAGGTCGGGTTCGACGCCCTCCGGCTCGGGCTCGACGCCCGGCTGCTGGCGCTTGGACACGGAACGACCAGGGCGCTTGACACTCTGCATGGGATTCTCCCCCTAAGACTGGGCCGGTCAGGCACTGCGGCCTCGACCACAGCAAGCACTTCCCGCCCCGTCTCCGGGGTAATCACGAGAGCATCACGGAGGCCGCCCAAGGACTGTGGCGTTCGTCACACGACCTGCGTACGTGCCCGGTGCGGCGCCGTTTGTCCGCCTCCACGCGTTCGCGCGAAGGCCCCGGTGTTCATCTCCCGGAAAGGTCCCCTTTCATCCCCCGGACGGCTCACAGACCGCTCTCGGGCACATCACAAACCGGGTATGACCTGCGCCGCCGAGGTATCCGAGAAGATCAGGCGCACTGTAGGTTCTGACGCCATGGAGGAGCTGGACCGTCAAATCGTGCAGCTGCTCGTCAAGGACGGGCGGATGAGCTACACAGACCTGGGCAAGGCCACGGGCCTGTCGACGTCGGCCGTGCACCAGCGGGTGCGCCGGCTCGAACAGCGTGGTGTCATCCGCGGCTATGCCGCGGTGGTCGACCCCGAGGCCGTGGGGCTGCCGCTCACCGCCTTCATCTCCGTGAAACCGTTCGACCCCAGCGCCCCCGACGACATCGCGGACCGCCTCGCCGGCGTCCACGAGATCGAGGCCTGCCACAGCGTCGCCGGCGACGAGAACTACATCCTCAAGGTGCGCGTGGCGACCCCGCACGAACTGGAGGAACTGCTGACCCGGCTGCGCTCTCTGGCCGGGGTCTCCACCCGGACCACGGTCGTGCTGTCCACGCCGTACGAGGCGCGTCCGCCGAAGATCTGACGCGCGCCGGCCGGGGACGCTCCGGCGCCGTGGGAAGAGCGCGGGGGGAGCAGCCGCCGGGCATCCGAATCGCGGACGCCCCGGTGCCCGGTCGGGTCCGCGGACGCGAGAGACTGTCGGGCATGAGTGAGCAGTCCGCCGACCCCCAGACCGTCCTCCTGCGCCGCGGAGAGGTCCACAGCCCCGCCGATCCCTTCGCCACCGCGATGGTGGTGGAGCGCGGCCAGGTCGCCTGGGTCGGCTCGGAGGGCGCCGCGGACGCCTTCGCCGACGGTGTGGACGAGGTGATCGACCTCGACGGCGCCCTCGTCACCCCCGCCTTCACCGACGCCCACGTGCACACCACCGCCACGGGTCTCGCCCTGACCGGTCTCGACCTGTCGGGCGCGCCGTCCCTGGAGGCGGCCCTCGCCCTCGTCCGCGACTTCGCCGCGGCCCGCCCGGGCGACCGGGTCCTGATGGGCCACGGCTGGGACGCCGCCCGCTGGCCCGGCGGCCGTCCGCCGACCCGCGCGGAACTGGACGCGGCCACCGGTGGGCGCCCCCTGTACCTGTCCCGCATCGACGTCCACTCCGCCGTCGTCACCACCGCCCTGCTGGACCTGGTGCCCGGCGACCTTCCGCGCGAGGACGCGCCGCTCACCCGCGACGCCCACCACGCGGCCCGCGAGGCCGCGTTCGCCGCTGTCACTCCCGCCCAGCGCGGAGAGGCCCAGCGCACCGCCCTGGCGCACGCCGCCTCCCTCGGCATCGGCTCGGTGCACGAGTGCGGCGGCCCGCAGATCTCCTCCGAGGACGACTTCACGGACCTGATGCGGCTCGCCGCCGAGCTGCCGGGGCCGCGCGTGATCGGCTACTGGGCCGAAGCGGGCGACGAGGGCGTGGCGAGGGCACGCGCACTGGGCGCGGCCGGCGCCGCCGGCGACCTCTTCGTGGACGGCGCGCTCGGCTCGCACACCGCCTGCCTTCACGAGCCCTACGCCGACGCGGGCCACACCGGCACCGCCTACCTGGACGCCGACACGGTCGCCGGCCACGTCCTCGCCTGCACCGAGGCGGGCCTCCAGGCCGGCTTCCACGCCATCGGCGACGCCGCCGTCACCGCCGTCGTGGAGGGCGTGCGCATCGCCGCCGAGAAGGTCGGCCTCGCCCGGATCCGGGCCGCCCGGCACCGCGTCGAGCACGCCGAGATGCTCACCCCCGAGTCCGTCGCCGCCTTCGCCGAGCTGGGCCTGATCGCCTCCGTGCAGCCCGCGTTCGACGCGCTGTGGGGCGGCGAGGACGGCATGTACGCCCAGCGGCTGGGCGCCGAGCGGGCCCGCACCCTGAACCCCTTCGCGGCCCTCCTGCGAGCCGGCGTACCCCTCGCGTTCGGCTCGGACAGCCCGGTCACCCCGCTCGACCCCTGGGGCACGGTCCGCGCCGCCGCCTTCCACCGGACCCCCGGACACCGGGTGTCGGTGCGCGCCGCGTTCACCGCGCACACGCGCGGCGGCTGGCGGGCCATCGGCCGGGACGACGCGGGTGTCCTGGTGCCGGGAGCGCCCGCCGACTACGCGGTCTGGCGCACGGACGAACTCGTCGTCCAGGCCCCCGACGACCGCGTGGCCCGCTGGTCGACCGACCCCCGCTCGGGCACCCCCGGTCTGCCCGATCTGACCCCGGGCCGTGACCTGCCGGTCTGCCTGCGCACGGTGGTCGGCGGACGGACGGTGTACGTACGCCCGGGCGAGTGATCTCCTGGGGTGGCGCGGTGCCGGGCGTCCGCCGCCGCTGCGTCTCCCGACCTGCGCATCCTCCGTCCAATTCCTCCAGGGGCCCCAGTCCGCGCAGGTCAGAGGGCTGTTGACAGTCGACGGCGGAGGGCCGGTAGGTTCGTCCGAGTCCACCACCGGACGCCCGACCGGGGATTGTTCACGCAACTCGTCGCAGCGCAGCTGGGTCAGGGACGGTGTGCCGCACCGGGGCACCGTCACTGGGAGCCAGGCTCAGCGCCCGCGCCGACGGAGGAACGGTCCCGCCGGTCGGCCAGGTGTGACCCGGGTGGGGCCCGGACGCTCAGTAGACAACGGCTTCGGTAGGCCCACAGCCAGCGGGTCCCGGGTCGGCCCGAAGGGCGCCGGGCCCCCATCCGTCGCGGATGCGGTGCCAAAAACTACGTTCTTACCCCGCTCTTGCGGAATCGACACCACCGTACGAACGTGCCAGGACGTCAGCGCAGGATGCGGCCACTATGGTGGACGCCTGCGTACGACATGAAGGGGCAGCAGTGAACGACGGCGACGGGACCCTCGCGGCCAAGGCCCAGGGGAGGCAGTTCGGTCCGCTCGGCACGGCCTTGGTGATCATCCCGACCTATAACGAGGCGGAGAACATCAAGACCATCGTCGGCCGGGTGCGCAAGGCCGTCCCCGAGGCGCACGTCCTGGTGGCGGACGACAACAGCCCGGACGGCACCGGCAAGCTCGCGGACGAACTGGCCGCAGACGACGAGCAGGTCCAAGTCCTGCACCGCAAGGGCAAGGAAGGTCTGGGCGCGGCCTACCTCGCGGGCTTCCGCTGGGGCATGGAACACGGTTACGGCGTGCTGGTCGAGATGGACGCCGACGGCTCCCACCAGCCCGAGGAACTGCCCCGCCTGCTGACCGCGCTCAAGGGCGCCGACCTGGTGCTCGGCTCCCGCTGGGTGCCCGGCGGCCGCGTGGTCAACTGGCCCAAGTCCCGCGAGTTCATCTCCCGCGGCGGCAGCCTCTACTCCCGCATCGCCCTCGACCTGCCGCTGCGCGACATCACCGGCGGCTACCGCGCCTTCCGCCGCGAGACGCTGGAGGGCCTGGGCCTGGACGAGGTCGCCTCGCAGGGCTACTGCTTCCAGGTCGACCTGGCCCGCCGCGCGGTCAAGGCCGGCTACCACGTGGTCGAGGTGCCCATCACCTTCGTCGAGCGCGAACTCGGCGACTCCAAGATGAGCAAGGACATCCTTGTCGAGGCGCTGTGGCGGGTCACCGCCTGGGGCGCGAAGGACCGCGTCGGCAAGATCACCGGCAAGGGCAAGCAGGCCTAGCCGGACCTCTTATCCCGCCCTGAGCCGCGCCCAGGCACACTGGGGGCATGACGACTGGCGTACCCACCTCTCCCACCGTCGACCGGCCCCGGCGCTCCCGGCTGCGCAGGTATCTGCCGCTGGGCGTCGCCGCTTGGCTGGTGCTGGAGATCTGGCTGCTGACCCAGCTCGCGGGCGCGGCGGGCGGGCTGACCGTGTTCCTGCTGCTGGTGGCGGGCGTCGTCGCCGGCTCGGTGGTCATCAAGCGTGCGGGCCGCCGCGCCTTCCAGAACCTCAACGAGGCGCTCCAGCGCGGCGGGTCCCCGGCCCGGGGCGGCGGCAACGGCCTGATGATGCTCGGCGGCCTGCTGCTGATCATCCCGGGCCTGATCTCCGACGTGGCCGGACTCCTGCTGCTGCTCCCGCCGATTCAGAAGGCCGTCGGCCGCTTCGCGGAGCGCACCTTGGAGCGCACCCTCCGCAAGGCCGCACCCGGCACCCTCGGCGACGCCTTCCAGCAGGCCCGCATGCACCGCCCGGACGGCAAGGTGGTGCAGGGCGAGGTGATCATCAGGGAGGACAGTCGCGAGGCGGGGGGGCAGTGGCCGCCCCTGACACGCTGATCCTCCCGGCCAGGGCGTTCGAGCCACCAGCCCGTCCGGGGTTGTCCGGTGGGGGGTGCCCGGCGGCGCGGCCCCCGGGACCGGTCACCCGCCCGAGCCAATCCACACCCCGAACCAACCCACACCCCGACCCCGAACCAACTGAACCAACCCACACCTGACACAAGACCGCGGGCGCCCTACGTCAACTGACGTACGGCGCCCGCGGTCACTCACGTGCGCTGTGCTTCCGGCCCGGCCCCCGCAGGGACTACGCGGACTTGCGGCTGTCCCGGGGGTGTACCGCGATGTTCATCGCTCCCGAGCGCAGAACCGCCAGGCGCTCCTCGAGGACCTCTTCGAGCTCCTCACGGGTACGCCGCTCCATCAGCATGTCCCAGTGGGTACGCGCAGGCTTGGCCTTCTTCTCCTCAGGGCCGTCGCCGTCAACCAGGAGTGCGGTGGCCCCGCAGACCTTGCACTCCCACTCCGGCGGAATCTCCGCCTCGACGGAGAAGGGCATCTCGAACCGGTGCCCCTTCTCACATGCGTACTCCACGGCCTGGCGCGGAGCCAGGTCGATGCCGCGGTCGGTCTCGTAGCTGGTCACCACGAGGCGCGTACCGCGAAGAGCTCGCTCACTCATGAATCGTGCCTCCCGGGCTTGTCGCCCACAGGACAGGTGTCGCTGTCGTCGTCATCCGGTCAACGTCCGGTCGGCGGTAAAGATTCCCGTTCCGTGTCGCGTTCCGGGTCATGCGTCGCCGTCGTAGCCGCCCCTTGTTGTACCCACCAGCGCCCGGTTTGTCACATCTGCTAGCAGATGTCACCCAGCGTTTCGGCATCTTTGACGCGCAGTAACGGTACGCCTGGCAGGCCAAACGCGTACACTACCGCCCTTTCGCGCTGAACGCTAAATCCTGTCCGGAACCGGGTTGCCCGCGTCGCCGATCGCCCGCCGCACCGGAACCCGCGCGAGCAGGACGAAGCCGATGACGAAGAAGGCCACCAGGGAGATGATCGCGGAGCGGTAGCTTCCGGTCACCTGGTAGGTCACGCCGAACAGCAGCGGGCCGAGCCAGCTCATCCCGCGGTCGCTCACCTCGTACGCCGAGAAGTACTCCGCCTCCTTGCCGGGCGGCACAAGGTGGGAGAACAGCGACCGGGACAGCGCCTGACTGCCGCCGAGGACCAGCCCGATCCCGGCGGCCAGCACGAAGAACCACACCGGTTCCCCGGCGGGCAGGAAGTAGCCGGCGCCGAGCGTCACCGCCCAGGCGACCAGCGAGCCGAGGATCGTCCGCTGCGCGCCGTAGACCCGCGCCAGCCGTCCCATCGCGAGCGCTCCCGCCACGGCCAGCACCTGCACCAGCAGCACCGCGCCGATGAGCGTCGACTGCCCGAGGCCCAGCTCCTCGGAGCCGTAGAGCGACGCCTGGGAGATCACCGTCTGGATGCCGTCGTTGTAGACGAGGTACGCCAGCAGGAAGGCGAGGGTCAGCGGGTGCCGGCGCATGTCCCGGACGGTCGCCTTCAGCTGCCGCAGTCCGGGCGCTGTGGAGCGCTCCACGCGCGCGTGCCGGTCGCGCAGCCTGCGCAGCGGTACGAGTGTGAAGGCGCCCCACCACAGTCCAGCCGAGGCCAGACACACCCGTACGGCCGCCCCCTGCGACAACCCGAAGGAGTCGTGCCCCGCATACAGGACCAGGTTGGCGACGAGGACGAGCGAGCCCGCCGCGTAGCCGAAGGCCCAGCCCCGGGAGGAGACCGCGTCGCGCTGCCCGGGCGGCGCGATCTGCGGCAGGTAGGAGTTGTAGAGCATCATCCCGACCGACTGCGCCGCGTTGGCCACGACGAGGAGCAGCCCGCCGAGCAGATACCGGTCGCCGTCCAGGAAGAACATGCCGGTCGTGGCGGCCGCCCCGGTGTAGGCCGCGGCCGCGAGCAGCGGCTTCTTGCGGCCCGTACGGTCGGCCACGCTGCCCACGAGGGGCATGACCACGACCGCGAGGATCACCGACAGGGACACGGAGTACGCGAAGAAGGAGCCCGCGCGGACGGGGACGCCCAGCGGGTGGACGTAGCCGTCCACGTCGGCCGCGTGCTCGGCGACCGCCGTCAGGTACGGGCCGAGGAACACGGTCAGGACGCTCGTCGAGTAGACCGAGCACGCCCAGTCGTAGAAGTACCAGCCGCGCTGTTCGCGCCGCAGCCCGGCGGCCTCCTCGGCCGCCTGTGCCCGAAGGGTGTCGGTGCCCACCCGTGCCCCCGCTTCCCCGCCCTGGTGCCGTGCGAAGGCGCGACCCCGCCGCCTTGGGTGGTCAGACCCAGACGCCGCGGTCCTCCATGACCTTGCGCAAGGTGTCGATGTGATCGGTCATGATGCCATCGACACCCAGGTCCAGGAGCCGGTGCATCCGATCCGGTTCGTTGATCGTCCACACGTGCACCTGGAGGCCGCGCGCGTGGGCGGCGCGGACGAAGCGCTCGTCGACCACAGGGACGCCCGACTGGGCCTCGGGCACCTGCGCGGCGACGGCGGAGCGGCGCACCGAGGCCGGCAGCCCCCAGGAGCGCAGCCGCAGACTGAGTACTCCGCGCGTGCCGAACGAGGTGGCCAGCCGCGGTCCGGCCAGCCGCTGTGCCCGCAGCACCCGCGCCTCGGAGAAGGAGCCCACGCAGACGCGGTCCCAGGCGTCCGTGCGCTCGATCAGCTCCAGGAAGGGGCGCAAGGAGGACTCCGCCTTGAGGTCCACGTTCCAGCGGACCTCGGGGAAGGTCTCCAGCAGCTCCTCGAAGAGCGGTATGGGTTCCCGCCCGCCCACGCGCGCGTGCCGGACGTCCTCCCACGGCAGGTCGGCGATGCGGCCGGCCCCGTCGGTGACCCGGTCGAGCGTGGTGTCGTGGAAGGCGACCAGCTTGCCGTCCGTCGTCGTGTGGACGTCGGTCTCGATGTACCGGTAGCCCATGTCGACCGCGCGCCGGAACTGCGCCACGGTGTTCTCCAGCCCGTCGGCGGCCCCGCCGCGGTGGGCGAACGGGATCGGGCCGGGGTGGTCCAGATAGGGGTGCCGCAGGGGTGGTGTCACGGTGGTCACGGACGCAGTATCGCTCTCCCCGGTGTCCGCTCGGCAACGACCGTGCTGCTGTCCGATGCCGCGGGGACGGCGAACATCTTCAGGAACAGCTGGGCCAGCGGTCCGATCGACACCGCGTACAGCAGCGTGCCGACGCCGATGGTGCCGCCCAGCACGAATCCGGTGACCACCACCGCGACCTCGACGACCGTGCGCATGAGCCGGATCGAGCGGCCCGTACGCCGGTGCAGGCCGGTCATCAGACCGTCACGTGGGCCGGGCCCGAAACTCGCCGCGATGTAGAGGCCGGTCGCCACGCCGTTCAGCACGATGCCGGCCACCATCAGCGGAACGCGTACGGCGAGGCTGTGCACGTCGGGGACGAGGGCGAGGGTGCCGTCCATCGCGAGCCCTACGACGAAGACGTTGGAGACGGTGCCGAGGCCGGGCCGCTGGCGCAGCGGGATCCACAGCAGCAGCACCGCCGCGCCCACGAAGATCGACACCACGCCGATGGTCATTCCGGTGAGTTCCGCGAGGCCCTGGTGCAGCACGTTCCAGGGTTCCAGGCCCAGCCCCGCCTCGACGAGGAGCGCGGAACTCGCGCCGTACAGCGCGAGCCCGACGTACAACTGGATCAACCGGCGCGCGAGGTGGCCGGTGACGGACGTGGCGGTGGACCCGGTGGCGGACCCGGTGTTGGGCACGACATACCCCCCTGGGTGGTGATTGTGGCCTGACTCGTGACACTGTGTGGCTTGGGATGGATCGTCATCCATGGCCAATTCGGGGAAGGTGGACTGATTGTCATGGCGCAGTGGACCTCGGCGGTAGGGGCCGCACAGCTCGCCCGGCTCCTCAATTCCCAGCAGGATCGCCCCGCGGGCCCCGGTACGCGCCGTCCCCCCGCCTACCGCGCCCTGGCCGACGGTATCCGGCTCCTCGTGCTCGAAGGGCGCGTCCCGGTGGCCGCCCGGCTGCCCGCCGAACGGGAACTGGCCCTCGCCCTCTCCGTCAGCCGCACCACCGTCGCCGCCGCCTACGAGGCGCTGCGCACCGAGGGCTTCCTGGAGTCCCGGCGCGGCGCGGGCAGCTGGACGGCGGTCCCGGCGGGCAACCCGCTGCCCGCGCGCGGTCTCGAACCCCTGCCGCCCGAGGCGCTCGGATCGGTGATCGACCTGGGCTGCGCCGCCCTCCCGGCCCCGGAGCCCTGGCTGACCCGGGCCGTCCAGGGCGCCCTCGAGGAACTGCCGCCGTACGCCCACACGCACGGCGACTACCCGGCCGGGCTGCCGGCCCTGCGCGCGATGATCGCCGAGCGCTACACCACGCGCGGGATCCCCACCATGCCCGAGCAGATCATGGTGACGACCGGGGCCATGGGCGCCATCGACGCCATCTGCCACCTCTTCGCGGGCCGCGGTGAGCGCATCGCCGTCGAGTCCCCGTCGTACGCCAACATCCTTCAGCTGATGCGTGAGGGGGGTGCGCGGCTCGTCCCCGTCGCGATGGCCGAGGGGCTGTCCGGCTGGGACCTGGACCGCTGGCGCCAGGTGCTGCGCGAGGCGGCGCCCCGCCTCGCCTACGTCGTCGCCGACTTCCACAACCCGACCGGCGCGCTCGCCGACGAGGACCAGCGGCGCCGACTGGTGGACGCGGCCCGCTCGGCCGGGACCGTGCTGGTCGCCGACGAGACGATGAGCGAGCTGTGGCTCGAGGAGGAGTACGAGAACGGCGGGATGCCCCGTCCGGTCTGCGGCTTCGACCCGGCCGGTTCGACCGTCATCACGGTCGGCTCGGCCAGCAAGGCGTTCTGGGCGGGCATGCGCATCGGCTGGGTGCGCGCCGCCCCGGACGTCATCCGCAGCCTGGTCGCCGCCCGCGCGTACGCCGACCTCGGCACGCCCGTCCTGGAGCAGCTGGCCGTCAACTGGCTGTTCAGTACGGGAGGCTGGGAGCAGGCCGTGGCTCTGCGCCGGGGGCAGGCCCGCGAGAACCGTGACGCCCTGGTGGCCGCGCTCCGCCGTGAACTGCCCGACTGGGAGTTCGAGGTCCCCCGGGGCGGCCTGACGCTCTGGGTCCGAGCCGGCGGTCTCTCGGGCTCGCGGCTGGCCGAAGCCGGCGAGCGCGTCGGCGTCCGCGTCCCATCCGGCCCCCGCTTCGGCGTCGACGGCGCGTTCGAGGGCTACGTCCGGCTGCCGTTCACGGTCGGGGGAGCGGTGGCGGAAGAAGCGGCGAGCCGCCTGGCGGCCGCCGCCCACCTGGTGGAGACGGGGGCGACGGGAGGCGCGGAGCCACCGCGCACGTTCGTGGCGTAGCGAACGCACACGCTCACAAGCTGTGGGTGGCCGGGGTTGGCACGGAACCGATGCGGCCGACGGCTCGGCAGCTTTCTAGGGGCGCGGGGAACTGCGCGACGGCCCCCGCGGACCCGCGCGCTGATGGACTGTCGGCTGCGGGGGCGGACGCGGAGCCGATGCGGCCGATGGCTCTGCAGTTCCTCAGGGGCGCGGGGAACTGCGCGACCGGCCCCCGCGGACCCGCGTGCTCACGAACTCTCCGCAGCCACGGCCTCCGCAGCCAGCGGTGCCGCTTCGACGGCAGTGACAGTCTCCGTCGGCTCCGCGCCCGCCGCAGGCGTACGCGGCGGCAGCAGGGACAGCACCGCCTGACGGTCCGGCTCGCTGGTCGCGTCGTCGTAGGGGTCCGGGGTGAAGGGGACCTGAAGGCGGTGGACGGGGCCGGAGCCGAGGCGGGCGTAGCCGCGGCCGGCCGGTACCTGGGTCAGGGGGGTCGTGTGGGGCGGAGCGCCCAGCACGGCCTCGACCTGTTGCGGCGCGGCGGGCCCGAGGACGACACGCGCGCGTGTGTGCTGGCGTACCGCCTCGCTCAGGTTCTCCGCGCTGTCGAACTGCTCGGCCACGACGACCGTGACGTTCGCGGTGCGGCCGTGCCGCAGCGGTACCTGGAGCAGGGCCTGCGGATCGGTGCGGTGGTCCGCCTCGGCAAGGTGGGTGAAGACGGTCGGGCGGTCCAGGAGGATCCACAGCGGGCGCCTGGTGTCCTCCGGTGGTGGTTCGCCCGCCTGCCTGGCGCGGTTGATGGCGATGAGACGCCGCTCGGTCTCGTGCGTGGCCCACTCCAGGCTCGCCACCGCGCCGGTCGGCGCGCACTCCACGGCCAGTACGCCGTCCCGGCCGGCCAGGCACGTGTACTCGCCGGTGCCGCCGCCGTCAACGACGAGGACGTCGCCGTACTGGAGGGCCTGCAGGGCGATGGAGCGCAGCAGGGTGGAAGTGCCGCTGCCGGGGTGGCCCATGGCCAGCAGGTGCGGCTCGGTGGAGCGGATGCCGGTGCGCCAGACGACCGGCGGGACGTCGCGCTGTTCCTCTCCGTAGGAGAGAGGGAGCGTGCGCTGCACCTCGGTGGGGTCGGTGAAGCCGAGGACGGTCTCGCCCGGCGCGGTGACGAAGCGCTGGGCGGCGATGTCGGTGGGCAGCGGGGCGAGAGCGTCGATCGTGAGCCGGTTGCCCTCCTCGTCCCAGCTGAAGTGGTACTCACGGCCGCGCCCGGCCTTCGCGGTGAGCAGCTGCTCGATCCGCGCGCGGGCCTCGGGGCTGCCGTCGGGGAAGTAGGCCGGGTAGCGGATCACGAGGTGGCCGATGCGCCCGGAGTCGTCGAACTCGTGGGTCGCGTAGGCCTTCTCCCACTCTCCGCCGTGCGAGTACAGCGGCGCGGGGTCCTCGGTGGTCGAGAAGTAGGGCACAAGGGCCTCGTACACGGACTGGAGCCGTTCGCTCTGCGACTCGTCGGGGCCCTCGGGTGCCGGCGGAGTGCGGTCGCGGCCGTGCCAGGCAGCCGCCGCCATCAGGCTGATGGCGGCCAGCAGCGGCCCGTACGGCATCATTCCCACGACAAGGACCATGGAGGCCGCCAGGAACAGCAGCGGCCCGCGTTTGTCCTTGGGTGTTTCGGCCCACTTGCGCCGCCCGGCCGAGGCCAGCCGGCGCAGACCGCGCGAGATGGTGATCAGTGGGTGGAGGACATCGGTGGCGCTGTCGGCCGCCGTCCGGGCCAACTCCCGGCTCCGGGCGATCTGCGTCCGGGCGATCTGCGCGCTGTCTTTGCTCAGAATGCGGGGGAGAGGCCGGGCCACTGCTGTCTCCTGTTGCTGCGTACGGGCGGGACGGGGATCAGAACTTGATGCCGCCGAGGAGGCTCGCCAGGCTCTCGCCGCCGGCTTTGATGCTGGGGGCGATGGCCGTGCTGGAGAGGTAGAAGCCGAAGAGTGCCGAGATGGTGGCGTGCGAGCCCTTGAGTCCGTCCTTCCGGAAGAAGAGGAAGACGACGATGCCGAGCAGGACGACGCCGGACATGGAGAGGATCATTCGAGACCTCCTGGTGTCGAGGTGGGGACAGTCACCATGAGTACTTCCAGGATCACAGGATGTATCCATAGGATAAAAGGTGCAACTGGGTGAATTGCGGCCTTTTTCCTTCGGGTGGCGGAGTCGTTGATACGCCGGTTGAGCCGGTTGATTGCGTCCGGTGGAGTGTGCGGTGATCTTTACCTCGGGCGCATCCGGTCATGTGCGGCGCGAGCCAGTACTCTTGCGATTCACCTGAACGGTTGTAACGAGAGGCGGTCCGGCGATGAGTGAAGCCCCCGACCCCGAGGTCGTGGAGCTGGCGACCAAGATCTTCGATCTGGCCCGGCAGGGGCGGACCGAGGCGCTGGTGGCGTATGTCGACGCGGGCGTTCCGGCCAACCTCACCAACGACCGTGGTGACTCACTGGTGATGCTCGCGGCCTACCACGGCCACGCCGACGCCGTACGCGAGCTGCTTTCCCGCGGCGCGGAGGCGAACCGGATCAACGACCGGGGCCAGACCCCGCTCGCCGGTGCCGTCTTCAAGGGGGAGACGGAAGTGATCAAGGCCCTCCTGGAGGGCGGCGCCGACCCGGCCACGGGCACCCCGTCGGCCGTGGACACGGCGCGCATGTTCGGCAAGACGGACCTCCTGGAAATGTTCGGCGCGCACTGATGCGAACGTCCTGACCAGGTACGACACGGAAAACGGGGGAGGCGGTACAGGGCCGCCGGAAATACGGTCGCGGCAGCACACACCGCGGGTCATCATGACGTCGTGATTCACGGACGCGATGGCTGGGCAGGTGTTGCCGCACCGCGCGGGCCGTGATCGGTCCGCATGGGCCACCGACGAGAGGCAGAGAGATGGTCTACAGCAAGCAAGAGACGGCGGGCGCTCCGACGTTGTGTCACGCGGCCAGGTAGTGCGTGTTCCCCGGTTGCGTCGACGCTTGATGTGAGGCTGTTTCCCATGTTCGATCCGGTCATAGCGCCCAGCGGTACGCTGCTCGGCCTGCTCCAGCGAGGCCGCGGCGACGGCACACTGCACGCACTCACCGCCCCGCGCGCGGAAGCGCTCGCGGCCCTCGACCACTGCGTGCTCCACGACCCCCGCCACGACTGGCAGCTCGAGAACCGCTCCCTCTACTACGCCCGGCTCTACCTCGACCTGAACGGCGAGCTGGACGCCATCGAGGCGCACCTCTTCGACCCCGAGGACGTCCTCGACACCGACGAGTCCCGCACCGGCCTCGCGCTCGCGGTCCTCGGGCACCTCGCCTCCTACGGCAGGCTGGACGCGCTCGAACTGCTGCGCAGGTACGCCGCGCACGGCTCCAACTGGGCCTGGGCCCTGGACGAGCTGGCCCTCAGGGACGACGACGCGGGCCTGCGCGCCCTCGCCGCCCCCGTCCTGGCCCGGTTTCCCGCCGACCCGGAGGGCGAGGCCGAGCTGGCCGTCGCCGTTCGGGACGCCTTCGAGCCGAGGCCCTGGCGTCTGTGGGCCGAGCACCCCCGCGCATCGATCGCCACGCGCGTGCGTGCCGCCCAGGAGACCGGCTGTTTCGACCGCTGGCAGCGCCAGATGCGGCCCAGCGGACCACGCCCCGGATGGAGCGTGAGTGCCGTCTTCGAGTGGGCCCAGCAGGGCGTCGAACGCGGTGCCGCCCTCCATGTCCCCGCCGCCCGCTGTCTGGCCGCCGTGGCCGGACCCGAGGACCGGCCGGAGATCCTGCGGGCCGCGCGGGCCGGCACCGAGGGCGCCCGCTGCACGGCTCTGCGCTACCTCGCCGACAACAACGACCCCGACGCCCTCGATCTGATCGAGGCCGCGGTCGCCGACGGCCCCACCCCCGTCGTGGAGGCCGCCGTGGACGCCTTCGAGCGGATGCGCAGCATCGCCGCCGTCGACCGCGCGCGCCGCTGGGCCCAGCGCCCCGACGTGCTCGGCGCCGCCGCCGGACGCATGCTCGCCTGTCGCGGCGGAGCACAGGACAGCGACCTCGTCCTCGGCGCGCTCCGTGAGGCCGTACGCGGCGACGGCCCCGACGCGCCGACCCTGTGGACCCTCGTCGACGGCGCCGGACGCCTCGGCATCGCGTGCGCGGCCCCCGTGCTGCGCCACATCTACCGGGAGACGGCCTCGTCCCACCTGCGCGGCCGCGCGGCCCGCGCCCTGGCCGCCACCGACCCCTCCTTCGCCACCGGCTTCGCCGTCGAATGCCTGTGGGACTGCGAGGAGACCACCCGCGAGATCGCCGCCCGGCACGCCGAGACCGGTGACGCCCGGGTCGTCGAGCGGCTTCGCCGCCTCGCCGCCGATCCGGCCGAGGAGGACGAGGTACAGACAGCGGTCCGCAGCCGTATCGCATCCGAAGGGTCGGGTTCATGAACGCCGCGTGACCCGCGGACCAGGTGGGCGTGGACAACGGGGGACACGTTCTGACCTGCGGGGGTGGGCCGCACAACGCTCACGGATCGTTCCCCGTCCGGAAAGATCGACGTTGACGCGGCCACGTCCGGTACGGCGACAACACCCGTATGCGTGTCGTCATCGTGACCGAATCCTTTCCCCCCGATGTGAACGGCGTGGCTCACTGCGCGTTCCAGACCGCCCGGCACCTCGTAGATCGCGGTCACCTTCCGCTCGTCGTCGCCCCCAGCACCGCGCCCGGCACCAAGCCCGACGCGCTGGCGGAGCCCTGCCCCGTCGTCCGAGTCCCCTCCCTCCCGCTCCCCGGCTACCCCCAGGTGCGCGTCGCCCTCCCCAGCCGACGCCTCGCCGCCGCGCTCACCGAGCACCGCGCCGACGTGGTCCACCTGGCAAGTCCCTTCATCCTCGGCGTCCGCGGCATGGCCGCCGCCGCCCGGCTCGGCATCCCCGCCGTCGCCGTCTACCAGACCGACCTGGCCGGTTACGCCCGCACCTACGTGGGCGCCGGCGAGGCGGCCGCCTGGCGCCGGATCCGCTCCGTGCACTCCGCTGCCGACCGCACCCTGGCCCCGTCCAACGCCGCCCAGCACGACCTCGAGGAACACGGTGTGCCCCGGGTGCGGCTGTGGCCGCGTGGCGTGGACACCGTCCGTTTCCGGCCAGACCTGCGCGACGAGGCGCTGCGCCGCGAACTCGCCCCGAACGGCGAGGTGATCGTCGGCTACGTCGGCCGGCTCGCCCCCGAGAAGCAGGTCGAACTCCTTGCCGGAGCCTGCGGCCTGCCCGGCGTGCGGGTCGTGATCGTCGGTGACGGACCCAGCCACGCCCACCTCACCGAGGCCCTGCCCGGCGCGGTCTTCCTGGGCCGCCGCACCGGCGACGAGCTCGCCCGGATCTTCGCCTCACTGGACCTGTTCGTCCACACCGGCCCCTTCGAGACCTTCTGCCAGACCGTCCAGGAGGCCATGGCCAGTGGCGTTCCGGTCGTCGCGCCCGCCGCGGGCGGTCCGCTCGACCTGGTCGACCACGGCCGGACCGGACTGCTCGTCCCGCCGCGCGACGCGGCCGCGGTGGAGGAGGCCGTACGCACCCTGGCCACCGACCCGGCCCGCCGCGCCGCGTACGGCGCCGCCGGACGGGCCACCGTCGAGGGACGCACCTGGGCCGCCGTCGGAGACCAGCTCATCGCCCACTACGAGGACGTGCGCGCGGCACGGAAGACGGCGGTGGCGGTATGACCGGCCGACCCCTGCGCATCGTCCGGCTCGCCAATTTCGTCGCCCCGGCCTCCGGCGGTCTGCGCACCGCTCTGCGCGAACTGGGCAGAGGCTTCCTGGCGGCCGGACACGAGCCGGTGCTGATCGTGCCCGGCGAGCGGTACACCGATCGCGACACCGAGCAGGGCCGGGTCATCACCCTGCCCGGCCCCCTGCTGCCCGGCACCGGCGGCTACCGCGTCCTGACCGACAAGCGACGCGTCGCCGACCTCCTGGAGGATCTGGCCCCGGACCGCCTCGAGGTCTCCGACCGCACCACCCTGCGGTGGACCGGCCGGTGGGCCCGGCGCGCCCGGGTGCCCGCCGTGATGGTCTCCCACGAGACCGCCGACGGCGTGCTCCGCACCTGGGGCCTGCCCGAGAACCTGTCCCGGCGCGCCGCCGACGCCCTCAACACCCGCACCGCGCACGTCTACTCGCGGATCGTGTGCACCACCGAGTTCGCCGAGCGCGAGTTCGTCCGCATCGGCGCGCGCAATGTCGTACGCGCCCCCTTGGGTGTCGACCTGATGGAACGCCACCCGGACCTGCGCGATCCCGGCGTACGCACGATGCACGCGCGCGAGGACGAGGCGCTCCTCGTGATGTGCTCCCGGCTGTCCGTCGAGAAGCGGCCCGGCACCGCCGTGGACGCCCTGGAGGCGCTGCTGCGGCGCGGACGGCAGGCGGTGCTGGTGGTGGCGGGCGACGGGCCGCTGCGCCCCCGTCTGGAACAGCGCGCGCGGGAACACGGGCTGCCGGTGACCTTCCTGGGCCACCTCTCCGACCGCAGGGCACTCGGCGCGCTCCAGGCCTCGGCCGACGTGTGCCTCGCCCCCGGGCCCGCCGAGACCTTCGGGCTGGCCGCGCTGGAGGCCATGGCGTCCGGGACGCCCGTGGTCGCGAGCGCGTCCTCCGCGCTGTCCGAGGTGATCGGCACCGCCGGCGCGACGGCGGCCGACCACGGAGACGCCTTCGCCGACGCCGTCGAGCTGCTCCTGGCGCGCCCCGAGTCCGACCGGCGGGAGGCCGCACGCGCGCGTGCGGAGTGCTTCGGGTGGGGAGCGGCCGTGGAGGCGTTCCTGGCCGCGCACGACGCGGAGATGCTCCGGCGCCACGACGCCCCGGCCCGCCGCGCCGTCCGGGAGGGCGTGGCATGAGACGCGTGCGCTTCGTTGCCCTCGGTGACTCCCTCACCGAGGGCGTGGGCGACCCGGTCGGTGACGGCTGGCGCGGCTGGGCCGCACTGCTGGCCGGCGGCCTCGCGGCCGGCACCGGGCAGGCCGAGTTCACCAACCTCGCGGTCAGCGGCGCGCAGACCCTGGACGTGCTGGAACGGCAGGCCCCTGCCGCCCTCGAACTGCGCCCGGACCTCGCGTCCGTGGTCATCGGAGTCAACGACACCCTGCGCAACACCTACGACATCCACGCGGTCGCCGCACGTCTCGACCGGGTGTACGCCTCCTTCACCGCCCAGGGCACCACCCTGCTCACCGCCTGCCTGCCCGACCCCGGCGCCATGCTGCGCCTCCCGGCGGCCCTCGCCCGCCCGCTGGCGCGCCGGCAGCGGGCGGTCAACGCGGTCGTCCACGCGCTGTCCGACCGGTACGGAGCGATCCACCTGCACGCCTCCGAGGGCGTCTGGCTCACCGACCGCGCCCTGTGGAGCGCGGACCGGCTGCACCCGGGCGAGCGCGGCCACCGGCAGCTCGCCGTCCGCTTCCACGCCCTGCTCGCGGAGGCGGGCCTGGCCACCGGGGCACCGCCCTCGCCCGAACCGGAGTTCCCCGCGCCGCCCCGCTCGGCGAGCCTGCTGTGGCTGGCCACCGCGGGCACCGGCTGGGTGGTGCGGCGCTGCAACGACCTGCTGCCCCAGTTGCTGCGGCTGGCCGGCGCCGAACTGCGGCACCGCGCGCGGGGCACCGGCTCCCACCTCGACCTGCGCGCGTCCGACGCGGTGTCGTCCGCCCTGTCCGCCCTCGCGGTGGCGGAGCCGCCGGACCGTCCCGAGACCGGCGCCGAGGCTCAGCGGCGTCGTACGGAGACGAACCTGACGGGCGTACCCGGGACCGCCTGCGCCGCCGCCGGGAGGTCGGCCGTGCGGACCACGGCGATCACCGGGTAGCCCCCGGTGGTCGGATGGTCGGCCAGGAAGACCACCGGCCGGCCGTCCGGCGGGACCTGGACCGCGCCGAGCACCATGCCCTCGCTGGGCAGTTCACCTGGCCTCGCTCGCTCCAGCGCGGGGCCCTCGGTGCGCAGACCGATGCGGTTGCTCGCCGCCGACACCCGGTACGCGCGCGTGGTCAGGTCCCGGACCGCCCGTGCCGTGAACCAGTCCGCGCGCGGCCCCGGCGTCACCCGGAGCACGAGTTCGGCCGGCGGGCACGGCTGCGGGACGGCGTCCACGCGCGCGGGCGGCCCGGCCGGGGCGCCGAGCGGCAGCACCGTGCCGTCGGTGAGCGGCGCCGGTCCGAGCCCGGACAGCAGATCCGTGGCGCGGCTGCCGAGCACCGGCTCCACGGCGATGCCGCCCGAGACGGCCACATAGGCGCGGACACCCGCCACCGCCGTTCCCACCTCCAGCAGGTCACCGGCGGGTACGACGACCGGGCCGCCCCAGGCCGCCGGGCGGCCGCCCACCGTGACGGCACAGGGGGCGCCGCCCACCGCGACGGTCACGGTCGAACGGGGGCGCACCGCGCAGCCGTTGAGCGTGGTCTCCAGGACGGCCGCGTCCGGCGCGTTGCCGACCAGCCGGTTGAGGAGCGCCGCCGCGGCCGGGTCGAGCGCCCCGGAGCGGGGCACGCCGAGGTGCGCGTACCCGGGCCGCCCCCGGTCCTGCACGGTGGTCAGCGCCCCGGCCCGCACGACGACGAGCGCACGGTCGGTCATGCGTCCTCCGCCTGTGGGCAGTACGCGCACGCGTGGGCCGCGCGCTGCGTGGGTGCGGGGCCGGTCATGCGTCCTCCACCGGTACGAAGCGCACGCGCGTGCCCGGCGACAGCAGGGCGGCCGGTACGCGCGCGTGGTCCCACAACGGCGCGTCCGTCGTGCCGATCAGCTGCCAGCCGCCTGGCGAGGAACGCGGGTACACACCCGTGTACGGCCCGGCCAGCGCCACCGCGCCGGCCGGCACCGCGGTGCGCGGGGTCGCCCGGCGCGGGACGTCGTAGCGGGCGGGCAGTCCGGTGAGGTAGCCGAATCCGGGCGCGAACCCGCAGAAGGCCACCGTGAACTCGGTGCCCGCGTGGATGCGGGCCACCTCGTGCTCGCCCACCTGCCAGTGGGCGGCGACGTCGGCGAGGTCCGGGCCGTCGTAGCGCACGGGCAGCTCGATCAGCTCACGCGCGCGTGGCGGAGCGGGCGGCACCTCGGCGGACGTCAGTTCGGAAGCCCAGCGGACCGGATCGTCCAGGCCGTCGAGCAGGACGGTACGCGCCGCCGGGACGATCTCCCGGACGGTCAGCGAGCCCTCCGCGCGGCGGCGCAGCAGCTCCGCGTGAAGCGCCTGCGCCTGCTCGCCGGAGGCGACCTCCACGAGCAACGCGTCGTCGCCGACGGGCAGGGCACGCATGCGGTCGACGGGGGTGGATGTTGTGGGGCTGACGGGCGTGGCTGCTGTGGAGTTGATGGGCGTGGCTGTTGTGGGGTTGTCGGGCGCGGCTGTCGTGGGGCTGACCGGCATGGTCGTCGTCGGGCTGACGCGCGTGGTGCTCGTGCGGCCGGCGGGCAGGTCCGTCATGCGAAGGCCTCCACCCGTACACCCGCCGTGATCAGCCGCTCGCGCACGCGGCGGGCCAGCTCCACCGCGCCGGGCGTGTCGCCGTGCAGGCACAGCGAGCGGGCCTGCACGGGGATACGCGTGCCGGAGTGCGCGGTGACCTCGCCGGAGCGTGCGAGGCTCAGTGAGCGGTCCACGACGGTATCCGGGTCGGTCACCACGGCGCCGTCCCGGTCGCGCGGCACCAGCGTGCCGTTGTCGGTGTAGGCGCGGTCCGCGAACGCCTCCGTGACGCCCCGCAGTCCCGCTTTCCCCGCCAGCTCCAGCAGGCGCGAGCCGGGCAGGCCCAGCACCGGCAGGGAGGAATCCGCCAGGAGTACGCCGTCGACC
The DNA here is from genome assembly GCF_053595235.1 of Streptomyces sp. NPDC002520. Taxonomy (NCBI): domain Bacteria; kingdom Bacillati; phylum Actinomycetota; class Actinomycetes; order Kitasatosporales; family Streptomycetaceae; genus Streptomyces; species Streptomyces sp. NPDC002520. The sequence goes on from NZ_JBSFXG010000023.1 coordinate 103,334, forward strand.
ACCGCGCGGGCCTGGTCCTCGTCGCGCACGACCCGGTTGTAGAGCGCGCCGTGCGGCTTGACGTACGCCACGCGCGCGCCCGCCGCCCGGGCGAACACCTCCAACGCGCCGATCTGATAGGCCACTTCGGCCGCCAGCTCGGCGGGCGGCACGTCCATCGAGCGCCGCCCGAACCCGGCCAGGTCCCGGTACGAGACCTGCGCGCCGATCGTCACTCCGCGCTCGGCGGCCAGCTCACACACCCGGCGCATGGTGGCCGCGTCCCCGGCGTGGAACCCGCAGGCCACGTTGGCGCTGGTGACGACGGACAGCAGCTGTTCGTCGTCCGTCAGCCGCCAGCGGCCGAAGCCCTCGCCGAGGTCGGCGTTCAGATCGATCGTCGTCATGGTCTTCCGTGTCTCCGTGTCTCCGGGGCCGTGGCGCTGGGTCTGTGCTGCGTTGCGTGTCGGGTGTTCGGTGTTCGGTGTCGGGCGGCGGGTGTCGGATGAGCTGTGTTCCGTACGTGGGTGTCAGTCCACGCCGACCACGCGGTACTGGTCGTCGCGGGCGTCTGTCAGGAACATGCGGCCCGGTGCGTGGGTGATGGCGAACGGTGGGCGGGAGGCCATGACCGCCGCCTGCGGGGTGACTCCGCAGGCCCAGAACACCGGGATGTCGTCGGGATCGGCGTCCACCGGGTCGCCGAAGTCGGGACGGCCGAGGTCCTCGATGCCGAGGGCCGCCGGGTCGCCGCAGTGCACGGGGCCGCCGTGTACGGCCGGGAGCAGGCTGCTCTCCCGGATCGCCGCGCCTATGTGCTGCGGCGGCACCGGGCGCATGGACACCACCATCGGCCCGCGCAGCCGGCCCGCGGGGCGGCACTGCCTGCCGGTCACGTACATCGGCACGTTGCGGCCCTGCTCGACGTGCCGGATAGGGACGCCGGCCCCGGCGAGGGCCCACTCGAAGGTGAAGCTGCACCCGAGCAGGAACGACACCAGGTCGTCCCGCCAGTGCGCCCGCACGTCCGTCGGCTCCTCCATCAACTCGCCGTCCCGCCACACCCGGTAGCGCGGCAGATCGGTGCGCAGGTCCGCATCGGGCGCGAGGGGAGTCGTGGTGGAACCCGCGTCCGTCACGTCGAGAACCGGACAGGGCTTGGGGTTGCGCTGGCAGAACAGCAGCATGTCGTACGCCCAGTCGGCCGGTACCGAGATCAGGTTGGCCTGAGTGTGGCCGGCCGCGACCCCCGCCGTGGGGCCCGTCAGGCCCTCCCGGAAGCGGTGCCGCGCGGTTTTCGGGCTCCACGCGTGCGCGTGCTCCTCGACGAGGGCGACGGGACGGTCGTCGGTACGGTTCGGCCCCGTCATACCAGCTCCCTCCCGCGCGTCTCGGGCAGTCCGAGCAGGGCAAGCGCCGCCAGGCCGTAGCCGACCGCGCCGAAGACCAGCGCACCGCCCACGCCCCAGCTGTCGGCGAGGAAGCCCACCAGGGTCGGGAAGACCGCTCCCACCGCGCGGCCGGTGTTGTACGTGAAGCCCTGCCCGGTGCCGCGCACCTCCGTCGGGTACAGCTCGCTCAGGTAGGAGCCGAAGCCGCTGAAGATGGCCGACATGCAGAAGCCGAGCGGGAAGCCCAGCACCAGCAGCAGGGTGTCGGCGCCGTGCGGGATGTTGGCGTAGGCCAGGACGCAGACCGCCGACAGCACCGCGAACAGCCAGATGTTGCGGCGCCGGCCGAGCCGGTCGGTGAGGTAGCCGCCGGTCAGGTAGCCGAGGAAGGCTCCGGAGATCAGGAAGGTCAGATAGCCGCCGGTACCGACGACGGACAGGCCCCGCTCGGACTTCAGGTACGTCGGCACCCAGGTCGCCAGCGTGTAGTAGCCGCCCTGCACGCCCGTGGACAGCAGGCCAGCGAAGACCGTCGTGCGCAGCAGGCCGGGCTCGCCGTCCGTGCCGGGGCGGAAGATCGCCGCGAACGAGCCGCGCGCCGGGCTCTGTTCACGGGCCACCGTCGCCTCGGGCGCGTCGTGCACCCGGCGGCGCAGCCACACCACCAGGAGCGCGGGCAGCGCCCCGGTCCAGAACATGACGCGCCAGGCCAGGTCGTCGCCGGCGACGGAGAAGACCAGCGTGTAGACGATCGCGGCCAGCGCCCAGCCGACCGCCCAGGAGCTCTGGACCGCGCCGAGCGTACGGCCCCGGTGGCGCGCGCTCGCGTACTCGGCGACCAGGATCGCGCCGACCGCCCACTCACCGCCGAAGCCGAGTCCCTGGAGGGCGCGGAAGACCAGCAGCGTCTCGTAGTCGGGAGCGAAACCGCAGGCCACGGTGAACACCGCGTACGTGATCACCGTGATCATCAGCGCCCGGACGCGGCCCACCCGGTCCGCGACGACGCCCGCCACGGCGCCGCCGATCGCGGAGACCACCAGCGTGACGGTGGTGATCAGGCCGGTCTGGCCGCTGTTCAGGCCGAACGCGGACGCGATGGCCACCATGCTCAGCGGCAGTGTGAAGTAGTCGTAGGAATCCAGGGCGTATCCGCCGAAAGCGCCGGCGAACGCGCGTCGGCCGCGCGGTCCGAGTGCGCGCAGCCAGCCGAACGCGGCGTCCTCGGCCGGGCGTTCATCGTGCGGCTGTCGTACGCCTGACGTCACGGACCGGGGCGGAGGAGTCGTGCTCATGGGCACCTCGCAGAGAGGGGACGAAGGGTGCGGGAACTGAGCAGTGCGGTGCGCGGTGGGGCGAGCAGCGCGGTGAGCAGTGCGGCGAGCAGTGCGGCGAGTCGTATGCGGAGCGGGCCGTGCGGAGCACCGTAGAGGATCGTTCAACGATCCTTCAATACCCATGTTGTTTCGTTCCTGGGTCTGCGATTGAATTCCGGGCATGGCAGAGCAGCTGACGGGACTGGCCGACGACCGTGCCCTTCTGGGGCGCACCAGCACCGCCGAACGCGTCTCCGACATCCTCAGAAGCCGGATCGCCGAGGGCTATTTCCCGCCAGGCACACGCCTGTCGGAGGACAGCATCGGCGGGGCGCTCGGAGTGTCCCGCAACACGCTGCGCGAGGCGTTCCGGCTGCTCACCCATGAGCGTCTGCTCGTGCACGAGCTCAATCGCGGTGTCTTCGTGCGGGTGCTGACGGTGGAGGACGTCGAGGACATCTACCGCACCCGCTCCCTGGTGGAGCGCGCCGTCGTCCGCGCGCTCGGCGAGCCGCCGTACGCGCTCGACCGGCTCGCCGCCGCCGTCACCGAGGGGCAGCTGGCCGCGCACGAGAATGACTGGAAATCGCTGGGCACGGCCAACATCCACTTCCACCGGGAACTGGTCGCACTCGCCGGCAGCGAACGCACCGACGAGCTGATGCGCAGTGTCTTCGCCGAACTGCGGCTCGCCTTCCACGTCGTCGACGACCCACGCCGACTGCACGAGCCCTACCTCCTGCGCAACCGCCAGATTCTCCAGGCCCTCCAGGCCGGGGACCGGCGCGAGGCCGAACGACTGCTGGAGACCTACCTCGCCGACTCGCTGCAGCGGGTCGTGGAGGTCTACCGGCGGCGGGTCGGCGAGGAGGGAAACGGGGCGGACTGACGGCGGGCGGTGAGCCGGCCCCAGGCCGACGGTTCCGGCCGCTGCAGGCGGACGCCCGGGGCCGGGTGGTGCCGGATGACGCCCAGGGCCGGGTGATGCGGGCAGGCGTCCGGGGGGCGGTGATGCGGGCAGGCGTCCGGGCACCGGTTTCCGCAGGTGTCACGCGTCACTGTGACACCCGCCGCTTCTGCGTCGTTTGGGTCGATGTCAGACCGAGGACCTACTCTGTGCACCGTGACTTCGCCTGCATCGACGGACAGCGTTCCGCCCCAGCTCAGCGCGGGCCCGCGCCCGGCGCCGGGCCCGGCCGCCGACGAGGGGCTGGCACGGCGGCTGCGCGCGCTCGCCTGCACCGCGCCGCTGCACGACCTGGACGCGCGCAAGGCCAACCTGGCCGGCGAATACTCGGTGTACGGCATGGCCGAGGTGGCCCTGTCCGCCATCGACCTGGTCACGCTGAACATGGACTTCGACACGGGCGCCGATCACGAGCAGATAATCGCCCGGCTCGTCCCGCGCATCGCCGCCCAGGCCCCGCGCCGACCCACCGGTGAGCACGAGCGCGTGGCCCGCTGGGTCCTGGAGAACCTGATCAACGTCGGCAGCGTGGACCGCGGCTTCCGCGCGGTGTACGGCACGTTCGCGCCGGACGGCACCTATGTCCGCCGTGACTACGACTTCAAGCTGATCGAAGAGGTCCCCGGCCCCGGCGGCACCGTCTACCTGCGCACCACCGACGAGGCGGTCAACGTCCTGGTCGGCGCCCTGGACACCGACGTCACCAGCGCCCAGATCGCCGCCGAGGTCAAGCTCGAGGTGCTGATCAACCGCGGTCGCCTGGCCGACGCCCAGCTCGCCGCCGAACAGGCCCGCTACCGCACGGTGCAGTACTCCGAGACCCTGCGCCGCGCCCTGGAGGCCACCCGGCGCAACGTCCGCGCGGTCGACTGGCTCAGCGCCGTGCCCGACATGATCGCCGAGGCCCTGGACCACGTGGCGGACCGGTACCGCCATGAGAACGCGATCCTCACCAACATCCGCAAGGCCCGCGACGAGACCGAGGACCCCGAGCACAAGCGCCGCGCCGCCGAGCTGGTGGACATCGTCAAGGACTGCATCCGGCGGCACACCCAGCTCCAGTCCCGTCTGCTGGAGGCGGGCCCGCTCTTCCGCGCCGAACAGGACCGGCAGGCCTTCGCCACGCCCAGGGCCACGTCCGGGATCGACCTGTACGGCCACCTGGTCGCGCCGGTGCTGTCGCTGCCCCTGGGGCAGGCGATCCGGGCGACGGACGCGTTCTTCGCCCGTGGTACGGGTCTGCGCACCCCCGCGTCCGTACGGGTGGGCGACCTCGTCGACATACTGCTGACGCCGCCGGTCGAGCGGGAGCACCTGGGCGCGGAGATGCCCGAGCCCGACCTGATCGCCACGCCGGACGACAGCCGGTTCAGCGAGGAGCAGTTGGCCGCCGCCACGGAGCTGCTGGACCTGCCGGCCGACGCGCCACGGAGGCTGTCGGGGCTGCTGGTGCAGGCGCGGCGCACCGGGGACCCCGATCTGGCCTATCTGGTCGCCCTGATGGCGGTCCACGCGGCCAGCCCCGCCGTGGGCACGGCCTACCGCCAGGGCGAGGGGAAGCTGCTGTTCGCCGTGGACGACGGGACCGAACTGGACGATCCCGAGTTCGGCGGCGCCGATCTGATCGTGGGGACCGCGTTGCTGGACGCGGCGGGGATGGCCGCCGACAGGACGGAGGCCGCGTGATGGTTCTGTCGGTGGGCGGGTGCGGGCCGTTCGGGGCCCGTCGCGCCCCGCGGCGGAGCCGCAGACCGATACCGCCCCACGCCCCCGAGCGAGTCGGGCGTCACCCTCGTTTCAAGTTCAAGGAGTTGCAGTCGTGAGCGAGCACGTCGAGTGGAGTGACGCGGAGGCCCCGGCCCCGCAGGCGACCACCGCCGTCACCCCCGCCGACGCCGCCGACGCGGCGCGGCTCGTCGCCTTCGGGCTGCAGCCCAAGCTGCAGCCCGCGCGCGACCAGGAATACACGGAACTGCTGCGCCGCTACCGCGAGGACCCGGCGTTCGCCCGGCTCGCCGACGCGGTCGCGGCCGGACTCGGACTCGTCGTGCTGGAGGTGTCCCCGCGCGCGGGGATGGCCGTGACGGCCGCCGAGGACTCGGTGTTCGCCGTTCGCATGGGCGACTACGCGCGTCGCACCGCCGCCGACTCCGGCGACCGCTTCCTGCACGGTCTCGCCCATCTCGCCGTCGCCGCGCTGGCGTTCCCGCGCCCCGAGGACCTGGCCGACGATTCCTACATCGGCCGGGTCACCGTCAACGGCGTCGACGCCTTCGTACGGCAGGCCTGCCGCCGCATCGAGGAGCGCGCGGAGGAACTGGGCGAGAACACCGACCCGGCGACCGACGCCCCCGACCTGGAGGCCGCGTGGCGGATCTGGGCGAGACGCAGCGCCACCGGCGCCACCAAGGACGCCCGCCGGCCGGCCGCCTCCACCACGGGCATCGTGGCCAAGGCCGTGACCTTCCTGACCGACTCCGGCTTCCTCCAGCGCACGGGCGACGACAACGGCGGCACCTACCGCACCACGGCGCGCTACCAGCTCCAGGTGCGCGACATGGCCGGCAGCGCCGCGATGGCCGAACTGCTGGAACTGGGCGTCGTCCCGGTCACCGACGGCACGGCCAGCCTGCTGCCCGCCGAGGAGACCGAGGACCTGGACCTGGTGGCCGAAGCCGGGCTGCCGTTCCACTCCTGACGCTCCCCGAAGCATCCGCACCGCCCGAACCACCGCACCTTTCCGAAGACTTAACGCGAGAGTCCGCCATGTACGAGCTGTCCCGGGTCCGCCTCTACTCCATCGGGCCCGCCGGTGCGCGCTACGCCGACACCGTGCTTGACCTGCGGGGCGTGGGCAAGCCCGTGCCCGACCCGGCGCCCGCACAGGCAGAGTTCTTCGAGGAGGAGCCGGTCGGCCCGCCGCGCCGGCCCGCGCCCGCGGGCGTGCTGTTCCTGGAGAACGGCGGCGGCAAGTCCGTCCTGCTCAAGCTGATCTTCTCGGTGATGCTGCCGGGCCACCGCAACACCCTCGGCGGCGCCAGCTCCGGCGTGCTGCGCAAGTTCCTGCTCGCCGACGACTGCGGGCACGTCGCGCTGGAGTGGCAGCACGTGCAGACCGGCGAGTGCGTGGTCGTCGGCAAGGCCAGCGAATGGCGCGGGCGCCAGGTCTCCAACGACCCGCGCAAGTTCGCCGAGGCCTGGTACTCCTTCCGGCCCGGCCCCGGCCTGAGCCTGGACAACCTGCCCGTCGCCGAGTCCACCGCCGTACGGCCGCCCGTCGAGGGGGCTTCCGGCGCCCAGGGCCGCCGCCGCACCATGAAGGGTTTCCGCGACGCGCTCACCGAGGCCGGAAAGGCCTACCCGCACCTGGAGGTGCACTGGGAGGAGATCCACGAGCGCTGGACCGAGCACCTCGGCGACCTCGGCCTCGACCCCGAACTCTTCCGCTACCAGCGCGAGATGAACGCCGACGAGGGCGAGGCGGCCGGTCTCTTCGCGGTCAAGAAGGACTCCGACTTCACCGACCTGCTGCTGCGCGCCGTCACCGACACCCGTGACACCGACGGCCTCGCCGACCTCGTCGGCGGCTTCGGCAACAAGCTGGGCCGACGCGCCGAGCTGATCGCCGAACGCGACTTCACGGCGGGCTCCGCCGACCTGCTCGGGCGGATCGTCGAGGCCGCCGACGCCCGCTCACGCGCGCGTGACATCCACGCCGGCGCCGAGCGCCGTACCCGCACGCTGGCCCGGCGGCTGTCCGCGCGGGCCGTGCGGGAGCGGGTGCGGGCCGCCGACCTCGCCCAGCGCGTCACGGCCGCCGCCTACGCCGTCACGCACTCCGAGGGCGCCCGCGAGCGCAGCTCCCTGATCGCCGCCGAACTCGCCTACCGGCACGCCTCCCTGGCACTCGCCGCCGCCGAGAAGTCCGCCGCCGCGCAGAAGCGCGAACTGGCCGACGCGCGCACCCTGCACTCCGCCTGGCAGGCCGCCGAGGCCGTGCTGCGCCACCGTGCCGCCGCCGACCGCGTGGCACGCGTGTCCGCCGCGATCCAGGAGGCCGAACGGGACGCCGCGCCCGCGCTCGCCGCCCGCGCCAAGGCCGCCGTGGACCTCGTACGGGCGCTGCACGCGGCCGCCGAGAGCGCCGAGGCCCTCGCCAACGAGGGGGAGGAGCGCTCCGCCGACCTCCAGGAGGTCAGCGACAGCGCCCACCGGGACTCCACGACCGCCGCCACCGAGGCGCAGCGCGCCCGCAGCGAGGCCGGACACCTGCGCCAGCGCCTCGCCGAGGTCGAGCAGGAGACGGCGCAGGCCGTCCGCGCGGGCTGGCTCGACGACAGCGCCCCGGACGCCGACCCCGCGCGCGCCGCGCTCGCCGCCAGTGACGCCGAGAAGACCGCCGTGGCCGCCTGGGACACGGCCCGCGAGGCCGCCCGCAAAGCGACCGAGCACGCGCGCGAAGCCGCCTCCGCCGAGTCCCGCGCCGAACTGACCGCGGCCCGCGCCGCCGACGCCGCGACCGCGGCCGAACGGGCCCACGAGGCCGAACGGCGTCTCGCCGAGGCCCTCGCCGCCGAGGAACGGCTCGCGGAACTGCTGAGCCTGCCCGGCGTGCCCGCCGGACGGGCCGGAGTACCGGGCTCCCGGACGGGAGCGGACGACGCGACCGGCCCCGACGGGGCCCCGCACGGCCCGGCGACCGGCGGAACCGACCGCGGAGCACGCGGAGCCGCCGGCGAGACGCACGACCTCGACGGTGGGGCACGCGACCGGGCAGCCGGCTCCGGCGCCGACGGCACCCCACGGCCCGTCGCCGAGGGCACTCTGACCCCGGAGGAGCTGGACCGCTTCGCCGACGAACTGCGCGGGCTGCTCGACGACGCCGTCACCTCCGCCGAACGGCACCTCTTCGAGCTGCGCACCGCCGCCGCCGACGACGCCCGCATCCTCGGCGCCCTCGGCGACGGCGGGCTGCTGCCGCCCGGACCGGACGTCCTGGCCACCGTGGAGTTCCTCGGCGAGCACGGCATCCCCGCCCTGCCCGGCTGGCGCTACCTCGCGCAGGCCGTCGACCCCGCCGACCACGCGCGCGTGCTCGCCGCCCGGCCCGAACTGGTCGACGGCGTCATCATCACCGACCCGGACACGCACGCGCGTGCCCGCGACGCGCTCAGCGACGCGGCCCTGCTGCCGCGCTCGACCGTGGCCGTCGGCACGGCCGCCGCTCTGCTCGCCCCCACCCCGAGCCCCGACGCCGGCCCCGGGGACGTCTTCCTCGTACCGCCGAACCCGGCCATGCACGACGAACACGCGGCCGACGAGGAGCGGCAGGCACTGCGCGCCCGCACCACCGAGCGCGACGAGGAGATCCGCACACGCGCCGCCCGGCTCGGCAAGGACCGCGAACTGGCCGCCCGGCTCGCCTCCTGGCGCACCGGCTGCCCGGCCGGACGGCTCACCGAACTCGCCGAGACCGCACAGGAGGCACGCGCCTTCGCCGAGGAGACCGAGGCCGAACTCGCCGAGACGCGCACCACACGCGCGGAGGCCGACGAGACCGCCGCCGAGGCCACCCAGGTCCGCGACGAGCGCCAGGAGGCGGCGCAGAAGGCCCGCCGCGCCGCCGACGCCCTCGCAGGCCTCGCCTACCGCCTGCGCGAGCGCGCCGGCTGGCAGGTCAGGCTCCGCGAACTCGCCGACGAGGCGGCCGAGTCGGAGGCCCGCGCCCAGACCTGTCTGGACCGCGCCCGCGCCGCCGACGAGGACCGCCGCGCCGCCCAGCGCGCCGCCGACGACGCCCGCCGCACCGCGCGGGCGCTGCGCGCCGAGCGCTCCGAGATCGCGGGCGCCCCCGACGACGTACCGGAGGGCGACGCGGACGCGCCGAAGGCGTCCCTGCCGGCCCTCCGCGAGGCCTACCGAGCCGCCTCCCAGGTGTACGAGAAGGTCGGCGTCGGCGCCGACCTGCGCGCCGAACAGGCCCGCGCGGAGAGCGACGAGAGCGCCGCCCACGCCGAACTGGACCGCCTCACCAACAAGGTGCGCACCCGCGCCGAGCAGCTGCTCGAGTCGCCCGACGGCTCGGACGGCCCCTCCCGGCAGGCCGCCGCCGCGCGCGCGGAGGAGCTCGTACAGCTCCTGGAGACCCGCATGTCGACCGCGAGCGAGCAACTGGGCCGGCTGCGCGGCGAAGCCGAACGGCACGCACCCGAGGACGGCGAGGCGCACACCGAGCTGCCCGAGGAACTCGTCCCGCGCGACGCCGAGCACGCCCAGACCCTGCTGCGCACCGCGACGGGCGAACTCGCCGCCCGCAACGCGGCGCTGAACGAGGCCCGCGAGGCGCACGCCGAGCTGCTGGAGGCACACCGAGCCGCCGAGGACGCGGCCGGCGGCTTCGACGAGATCGCCGCGATGCTCCGCGACCTGCTGCGCGAGCACACCTCCGATGAAGAGCAGGAGCAGCCGGAGCCGTACCCCGGCAGCCCGGAGGAGGCCCGGCACTCGGCCGCCGAGGCCCGCCGCTCGCTGCGCGGCTGCGCCGCCGACCTGTCCGCCGCCGACGCGGCCGTGCGCGAGGCGAGCGACATCCTCGTCCGGCACGCCAACTCCACGCGCTTCGAACAGGTCCGCACCCCCGCCCGGCAGCAGATCCGCGAACTGCCCGCCTCCGCGCTGCCCGAGCACGCCCAGAAGTGGGCCGACGCCTTCGCGCCCCGACTGCGCGTCCTCACCGACGAACTGGCCCAGCTGGAGCGCAACCGGGACTCCATCGTGGACCGGCTGCGCGGGCTCGTGGAGTCGGCGCTGGCGACGCTCAGGTCCGCCCAGCGGCTGTCCCGTCTCCCGGAGGGGCTCGGGGAGTGGTCCGGGCAGGAGTTCCTGCGCATCCGCTTCGAAGAACCCGACCAGGCGACCCTCACCGAACGACTCGGCGAGGTCATCGACGAAGCCACGCGCGCGGCCGTCAAGAAGAACTCCGACATGCGCCGCGACGGCATGTCCCTGCTGCTGCGCGGAGTCGCGGCGGCCCTCCAGCCCAAGGGCGTGGCCGTCGAGATCCTCAAGCCGGACGCCGTGCTGCGCGCCGAGCGGGTTCCCGTCGGACAGATGGGCGATGTGTTCTCCGGCGGCCAGCTGCTCACCGCCGCCATCGCCCTGTACTGCACGATGGCCGCCCTGCGCTCCAACGACCGGGGACGCGACAAGCACCGGCACGCGGGCACGCTGTTCCTGGACAACCCCATCGGCCGCGCCAACGCGACCTACCTGCTGGAGCTCCAGCGGGCCGTGTCCGATGCGCTGGGCGTGCAGCTGCTGTACACCACGGGTCTCTTCGACACGACGGCTCTCGCCGAGTTCCCGCTGGTCATCCGCCTGCGTAACGACGCCGACCTCAGGGCCGGCCTGAAGTACATCAGCGTGGAGGAACACCTCCGGCCGGGACTGCCCCAGCAGCCCCAGGCCGGAGAAGCGGTGCACAGCGAGATCACGGCGACCCGGATGTTCAAGCGGCCGGCGCCGACGACCAGTTGATCAACAGGTTGACCAACTCATCGATCAGGAATCCTCCTTGATCATGTCGGCGCATTTCTCGCCGATCATCATCGTCGTGATGCACGGGCCGGCGAAGACGATGTTCGGGTTCTTGCCGCCCAGTTCCAGCGCGACCTTCTTCACCGTGCCGGCGGCGGCCGCCATCAGCCGTCGGCCCGCTTGCAGACCACCGGTGAAGGAGACGAGATCGACGTCCGGGTGGTCGCCGAGCGGAGCCCCCGCCTTGGGTCCGGCACCCAGCACGAGGTTGGCCACGCCCGGCGGCAGGCCCGCCTCGGCCAGCAGCCGGACCAGGTGGATCGCGGTGTGCGGGGTCAGCTCGCTCGGTTTCAGGACGAAGGTGTTTCCGGCCGCGAGGGCGGGCGCGGCCTTCCACGCGGTCTGCAGGAGCGGGTAGTTCCAGGGCGTGATCAGGGCGCAGACCCCGACCGGCTCGTGCACCACCCGGCTGTCGACGCCCTCCCGGCCGGTGTCGACCACCCGCCCGGTCTCGCTCGCGACCAGGTGCCCGAAGTACCGGAAGCAGTTCACGATGTCGTCGATGTCGTACGCGCTCTCCACCAGTCGCTTCCCCGTGTCCAGGGACTCGGCGCGGGCCAGGGCGCCCTTGTCGCGCAGCAGCAGTCCGGCGACCCGCCGCAGCAGGTCACCGCGCTCCTGCGAGGCCGTGCGGGGCCAGCGGCCGGTGTCGAAGGCGCGGCGGGCCGCCGCGACCGCCTCCGCCGTGTCCTTGCCGCCCGCCTCGTCCACGACCCCGACCAGCGAGCCGTCGGCGGGGCAGCGGATCTCGCGGGTGCGGGCGTCCAGGGCGCCGCGCCACTCGCCGTCGATGAACAGGTCAGGCACGGTCGCCTCCCGGCTTCCCTAGCTTCTCCAGGAGCCACGCGTGGAAGATCTCGATGTGGTGCTCGTTCGGGACCAGCACCCCGCCGCCGCGGTACGCGCGCGAGGACATCCCCGGCTGGGTCCGCTCGCAGGCGTCGAAGTCCTGCACGTTGACCCGGTGGAACAACTCCACGGACCGGGAGACGTCCGCACCCGACGCGACCACGTCGGGTGCGTAGAGCCAGTCGCACTCCACCACCGTGCGGTCCACGGCCAGCGGGAACATGTGGTGCAGGATGACGTGGTCCGGTACGAGGTTGACGAACACGGTCGGCTTGATCGTGATGGCGTAGTAGCGGCGATCCTGTTCCGGGCTCACCTCCGGGAGCCTGCCGAAGCCCTCGCCGCCGTCGACCGTGAAGCCCTTGACCTCCTCGCCGAACTCCGCGCCGTGGCCCACGTAGTACTGGGCCGCGTACCCGTCGGCGAACTCCGGGAGCACGTAAGTGAGTTCGGGGTGGATCGTCGCGCAGTGGTAGCACTCCATGAAGTTCTCGACGATCAGCTTCCAGTTGGCCTTCACGTCGTAGGTGACGCGCTTGCCGAGTTCCAGCTTCTCGGTGCGGTAGTGCTCGATGGCCGCCGCGTCACCGAGCCGCTCCACGGCCGCGGACATCACCGTGTCCTCGAAGGAGGGGGGTTCGACGGCGAGACACACCCAGGCGTAGCCGAGCCATTCGCGCAGAGCCACGTTGATCAACCCGTACGCGACCCGGTCGACGTCGGGCATCTTGATCAAGTTGGGTGCGGCGATCAATGTGCCGTCAAGGTCGTACGTCCATGCGTGGTAGGGGCACTGGAGGCTGCGCCGCACCTCGCCGGACTCCTCGGTGCACAGCCGTGCCCCTCGGTGCCGGCACACGTTGAGGAAGGCACGAAGTCCACCGGTGCGGGTGCGCGTGATGATGACGCTCTCGCGGCCCACCTGGACCGTGCGGAAGGCACCGGCCTGGCCAGGTCGGCGGTGCGGACCGCGCAGAACCACATGGACTCGAACAGCGCCTCCTGCTCCCGCCGGAAGACGTCCGGGTCGGTGTAGTAATGCCCGGGGAGCGTGGCGATCAGGCTGGGGGAGAGCGGGGCGGACGGGGACGGGCTTGCCGGAGAGGTCGGGGTCGTCGTCACGGACGGGCTCCTCAGGCGGGCGCGGTGGCGGTGGGGGTCCCCCCGCTCGACCGGAGCCGAGAGTGGAGGCGGGCGGGGTCGAACAGGCCGATCGGATGCGCGGTGGAACCGGTCAGGGCCAGGTCGGCCAGGATCTCGCCGACGACGGGCACGAACTTGAAGCCGTGCCCGGAGAAACCGCAGGCCACGGTGACCGACTCCGGATGCGCGGGGTGCGGGGCGAGCACGAAGTGCTCGTCCGGGGTGTTGGAGTACATGCAGGTGGCGGCCTTGAGGAAGGTGCCGGGCAGGTCCGGGACGCAGCGGGACATGTGGTCCGCCATGGCCTGGATCTCGTGCGGGTGGACGGTCCGGTCGATGGTCTCCGGGGTGGTGACCTGCCCCTTCCTGAAGAAGGCGACCTTGGCGCCCAGTTCGGGACCGTCGATGGCCGGGAAGCCGTAGACCTGGACGCCGGCGGCGTCCTCCCAGACGTAGATCGGGTGGTGGTGCGGCTCGAACGGCCCGGTACCGCCCCGCGGCTGGAACCAGTACATGATCTGCCGCTCGATGGCGAACGGCACCCCGAGGTCGGTGAGCAGCCGCGGCGCCCACGCGCCGGGGCAGATCACCAGATGGCCGGCCGTGTACGTGTTCTCGGCCGTGTGCACGCGCACCCCGTCCCGGTACGGCTCCCAGCGCAGCATGGGTTCCTCGAAGTGCAGATCGGCGCCCTGCCGCGTGGCCAGCTGCAGATGGGCGGCGACCATGTTCTCCGGGCGGACCAGGCCCGCCTTCTCCTCGTACAGCGCGACCTCGTCGTCGTACGGGTCGAGGGTCGGGAAGCGGCGGCGGATCTCCCGCGCGTCCAGCATCTCGTGCGGCAGGTCCCACTCGGTCGCCGAACGCAGCGCACCGGAGACGGTCCGCGAGTCGGGCGGCCCGACCATGACGCCCCCGGACAGGACGGCGATGTCCCGCCCGGTGGCCCGCTCCAGGTCCTCGTACAGCTCGTAGGCGCGCAGCAGCAGCGGTACGTACGCCGGGTCCTCGAAGTACGACTGCCGGGTGACGCGGGAACCGCCGTGGCTGGAGCCGCGGTTGTGCACCGGGCCGAACTTCTCCAGGCCGAGGACCCGGGCGCCGCGCGCGGACAGGTGGTGGGCGGCGGCGCTGCCCATGCCGCCGAGACCGATGACGATCACGTCGTAGGTGGGGGACACGTCACGGACCTCCTGGGGTGGGTCACCGGCGGATGCGGGTCATCTCCGGGTCGAACAGCGGCTCGTCGGCGACCGTCGCGGGGACCTTCTCGCCGAAGTACTCGATGTGCACGCCGGTGCCCGTGGCGAGGCCGGCCGGCAGCCAGGCGTAGGCGACGCACCGGCCGAGCGTGTAGCCGTACGAGGCGCTCGTCACGTAGCCGGCGGGGCCGCCGATGGGGGCACCTCCCGCTCGATCGACGTCGAGAGTGGGGGCGTACACCGGCTCCTTGCCGAGAACCACGGCGGAGGGGTCGTCGAGGAGCAGCGGGGTGAGCCGGCGGGACGGTTCGGGGAGGGCACGCAGGGCCTCACGGCCGACGAAGTCCTCCTTGTCCATGCGGACCGCGAAGCCGAGGCCAGCCTCGGATGGGGTGTGCTCGTCGGTCATGTCGACGCCCCAGGCGCGGTAGCCCTTCTCCAGGCGCAGGGAGTTGAAGGCGGAGCGGCCGGCGGCGATCACGCCGAGGTCGCGTCCGGCCTCCCACAGGGTGTCCCAGAGCCTGAGGCCCAGGTCGGCGGTGGTGTACAGCTCCCAGCCGAGTTCACCCACGTAGCTCAGGCGCATCGCCGTCACCGGCACGTGTCCGAGGTGGGTCCGCTTCGCCCGGAAGTAGCCGAAGCCCTCGTGGGAGAAGTCGTCGCGGGTCAGCGGCCGGACGAGGTCGCGGGCGAGGGGGCCCCAGACGCCGATGCAGCAGGTGCCCGAGGTGATGTCGCGGATCTGGACTCCCCCACTCTCGGCTTCGCTCGAGCGGGAGGGGCCCCCAGCAGGCGCGTGGCGCAGCAGCCAGTCCAGGTCGGTGGGGGAGTTGGCGCCGACCTGGAATCGGTCGGGGGCCAGCCGGGCGACGGTGAGGTCGGAGCGGACGCCTCCGGACGTGTCGAGGAGGAGCGTGTAGGTGACCGCACCGGGCTTCTTCCGGAGATTGTTGCTGGTCATGCGGTCGAGGAAGGCGAGGGCGCCGGGGCCGGTGACCTCCAGGCGACGCAGCGGGGTCATGTCGTACAGGGCGACCTTCTCGCGGGTGGCCTTCGCCTCGGCGGCCGCGATCGGGGACCAGTAGCGGGCCGACCAGGCGTCGCGCTCGGGGACGGTGTCGGTGTCGGTGTCGACCAGGTCGGCGTTCGCCTCGTACCAGTGCGGGCGCTCCCAGCCGCCGCCCTCCAGGAAGAACGCGCCCAGTTCCTGCTGGCGGGCGTAGAAGGGGCTGACGCGCAGGGGGCGTGGCCGCTCCATGGGCTGGAGGGGGTGCAGGACGTCGTACACCTCGACGAACTGCTGTGAACCGCGTTCACGGACGTACGACGGTGAACGCTGTGCTTCCTCGAACCGCGTGAGATCGCACTCGTGCACGTCGATCGACGGCCGCCCGTCGACCATCCACTCGGCGACCGCCTTGGCCACACCGGCGGAGTGCGTCACCCAGACCGCCTCGGCCAGCCAGAAGCCACGCAGCTGCCGCGTCTCCCCGAGGACGGGCATGCCGTCGGGGGTGAACGAGAAGACCCCGTTGAAACCGGTCTCGATCCCGGTCCCGCGCAGCGCGGGCAGCAGTCGCCGGCACTCCTCCCAACTGGGCTCCCAGTCCTCCTCGGTGAAGGGGTACGAGGACGGCATCTCCATGTTCTCGGCGCGAGCCGCCTCGTACGCCGGGACCGCGAACGGGTCGACCGGAAGCGGCCGGTGCGCGTACGAGCCGATGCCGATGCGGTCGGCGTGCTCACGGAAGTACAGGTCGCGGTCCTGGTGACGCAGGATCGGCCGGGTGGCCTCGGCGGTGGCACCGCTCAGCTCGGGCAGCGGACGCGTCCTCGCGTACTGGTGGGCGAGGGGCTGCAACGGAACGCCGATGCCGGCCATACGGCCGATCACCGGCCCCCAGAAACCGGCCGCGGAGACGACGTGGTCGGCCGGGAAGGTGCCCCGGTCGGTGACGACGCCGGTGACACGGCCGCCCTCCTGCTCGATCCCGGTGACCGTGTGCCGGTCCAGGAAGCGGGCGCCCCGCGCGGTGGCCCGGTCCATCTGGGCGCGGCTCGCGAGCAGGGCGCGGGCCAGGCCGTCGCCGGGGGTGTGGAAACCGCCGAGGACGACAGACTCGTCGAGCAGCGGCCAGAGTTCCTTGCAGCGGGCGGCGCTCACGATCTCGCCGCTGATGCCCCAGGCGGCGGCGTACCCGGCCCTGCGGTGCAGGTCGGCCAGGCGCTCGGGGGTGGTAGCCAGTTCCAGGCCGCCGACCTGCTCGAAGCAGGAGACGCCGTCGACCTCGAGCGAACAGAACTTCTCGACCGTGTACCGGGCGAACGCGGTGAGGGTCTTCGACGGGCTGGTCCGGAAGACGAGTCCGGGCGCGTGGGAGGTGGAGCCGCCGGGGGCCGGCAGCGGTCCCTGTTCGAGGACGGTGACGTCCGTCCAGCCGCGGGCGGTCAGCTCGTCGGCCAGGGAGCAGCCGACGATGCCGGCTCCGATGACGACCACGCGGGGGCCGGGGCGAGGGGCTTCGGGGGCAGGCGGGGGGTCTCCGGGTGCGCCGAGCCGGCCGTCGGGTGCGCCGAGGCGGTTTCCGTGTGCGCCGATCCGAGATTCGGGTGTGCCGGGGCGGTTTTCGGCTGTGCTGGACATGCCCCTCCTGTGCGGGCGGGGATGGCAGGGGGACGGGGTGGCCGCGGGCCGCTCAGGCGGTGGGCACGTGGGGGCGCTCGGCGGCGATCGTCAGGTCCTGTCCGTGCCCGGTGCGGACGACGGTGTCGCCGGGCAGGGTGAGGAGGCGGTCGCGCACGGACGCCTCGATGGTGGGGCGGTCCGAGCAGGAGCGGCCGGTGACGTTCGGACCGCCGCGGAAGAGGGTGCCGCCGGTGAACACGGCGTTCAGGAAGGGCGCGTGGAGGCAGCGGCTGCCCCAGGTGTGGCCGGGGGTGTGCAGGACGTGGACTTCGAGGCCGGCGACGGTGAGCAAGGACAGTTCGGGGGCCGCGTCGACGGCCGGCACCTCCGCGTCGTCGCCGATCAGCCAGACGTCGTGGTCGACATCGAAGGTCTCGCCGTCGAGTCTGAACTTGGCCGAGGTGACGAAGCGTTCGACGCGGACGTTCCCGCGGACGCTCACAGCACCACCACTGAGCGCAGCACCTCACCCCGGTGCATCTTGCCGAACGCCTCCTCCACCTGGTTCAGGGCGATCGTCTCCGACACGAACGCGTTGAGGTCGAGAAGCCCGTAGAGGTACTGGTCGATGAGGAAGGGGAAGTCGCGGCTCGGCAGACAGTCGCCGTACCAGGAGGACTTGACGGCGCCGCCGCGTGAGAACACGTCGATCAGCGGGAGTTCGATCCTCATCTCGGGGGAGGGCACGCCCACCTGGACCAGCAGGCCGGCGTGGTCGCGCATGTAGAAGGCCTGCTCGAACGTCTCGGGCCGGCCCACCGCGTCGATCGCGATGTCGACGCCGAAGCCGTCCGTGAGGGCGCGAACGGCCTCGACCGGGTCCGTGCCACGGGAGTTGACGGTGTGCGTGGCGCCGAACTTCTCGGCCTGGTCCAGCTTCCTGTCGTCGACGTCGACGGCGATGACCTTCATCGCGCCGTTGAGGCAGGCCCCCGCGATGGCCGCGTTGCCGACCCCGCCGCAGCCGATGACGGCGACCGAGTCGCCCCGGCCGACCTTGCCGGTGTTGACCGCGGCGCCGTAACCCGCCATCACCCCGCAGCCGATGAGGCCCGCCGCCTCGGGGCGTGCCGCCGGGTCGACCTTCACCGCCTGACCTGCCGCGACCAGCGTCTTCTCGGCGAACGCCCCGATGCCGAGGGCGCTGGTCAGCGGGGTTCCGTCCGGCAGGGTCATCGGCTGCGCGGCGTTGCGCGAGTCGAAGCAGTACCAGGGCCGGCCACGGCGACAGGAGCGGCAACTTCCGCAGGGCGCCCGCCAGGCCAGGACCACGTAGTCACCCGGCCGCAGATCGGGGACACCTGCTCCGACAGCCTCGATCGTCCCGGCGGCCTCATGGCCCAGCAGGAACGGGAAGTCGTCGGTGACCGCGCCCTCCCGGTAGTGGAGATCCGTGTGGCACACCCCGCAGGCCTGCACCTGGACGAGTACCTCGCCCGGACCCGGATCGGGCACGACGATCGTCTGCACCTCGACGGGTGCGCCCTTCTTCACGGCGACTACGGCACGGACCTCGTGTGGCACGACAAGCTCCTCTGCTGTTGCGCTTTGCGCGATGGGTTGCGTGATGGGGAACATACTGAGAACGCCGTCACGGAGCCGTCAAGAGGTGCGCGCCAACCCACGGCAAAGGGAACCTGTGGGGTGAAAGCTCTCGGACACACTGCGGCGCGGGACCAGGAACGTCCCGGTCCCGCGCCGCAGTTGCCGTCCCGCGCCCGCCCCTCACCCACCCCGTGCGGGACCGGCAGGCGTCTGTTCGCCGGACGTCCTTCGGTGCCGGTCCGGCCCCGCTCGGACGTCTCCTCACCGCTCCCTCAGAAGCCGTAGCCCATACGGCGGGACAGCTCCGCGCCGGCCGCCACCGTCCGCTTCGCCACCTCTGGCAGGCGGTCGGAATTCAGCCGGTACACCGGCCCCGACACGCTGATCGCGGCGATGACCTGGCCGTCGTGCGCGCGGATCGGCGCGGCCACGGCGGCGAGCCCCAGCTCCAGCTCCTCGACCGTGGCGCCGTAGCCCTGCTCGATCACCGCCTCCAGTTCGGTCCGCAGCATCGCGGCACCGGTGAGCGTGCGCTCCGTGAACCGCGGCAAGGGCCTGGCCAGAAGGCCCTCGCGCAGCGTCGGCGGCATGTGCGCGAGCAGCACCTTGCCGCTGGAGGTGGCGTGCAGGGGAGTGCGCCTGCCCAGCCAGTTCTGCGCGGTCACCGAGGCGGTGCCACGCGCCTGCATGATGTTGACCGCGGCGTCGTCGTCGAGCACGGCGATGTTAACCGTCTCGCCCAGCTCGTCGGCGACCTCGCGGCAGATCGGGACGCCCTCCTGGGAGATGTCCAGCCGCACGGCCGCCGCTCCCGCCAGGCGCAGGACGCCGGCCCCCAGGTAGTACTTGCCGCGGTCCTTGGCCTGGGCCACCAGGCCGCGGTTCTCCAGGACACCGAGCAGCCGGAACGCCGTGGACTTGTGCACGTCCAGCTCCTCGGCGATCTCGGTGACGCCGACCTCGCCGTGCCGCGCGAGGATCTCCAGGACGCTCACGGCGCGGTCCACCGACTGCACCGCGCTGGCCGCGCCGCGGCCGCTCTGCTTCTCCGGGGCCCCCGAGGCCTCCGTCGTCTCCTCGCCGCGGTCAGACCGCTTCTGCATGCGGGTCATGGCTCAACTCTCACCACCTGTCGGCCCGGTTCGGGCCGCATCTGCGGGAAGCTCTTGACGCGACGGTCGTCCCGCGCGGATTCTGTTGCGCATAGCGCTGGATCGTGCGCCATGCGAAACATCATGTTACCCAAGCGTCCGGATCCCGGAAGGGTCCCGGACCACCCGGACCCGTCTCGGTCCGTCACTCCCGTACCGCCGTACCGCCGTACCGCCGTACCGCCCGGACCGGCGACGGTCCTGGCCCCAGCCTGCATCACTCCCGCCTGAATCCCTACTGCCTGCATCGAGCAGGTCCCGGACCCCGTGTCCCGGACCGAGAGGGGGGCCCGTGATTCCCGTCTGCCGCCTCGAAGAGCTCCCCGAGGGGGAGTCCGTCCGCGTCGGGACCACACCGCCGATCGCCGTGTTCCGCACCGACGACGGCGAGCTGTACGCCATCGACGACACCTGCACCCACCAGGACGCCTCCCTCTCCGAGGGCTGGCTGGAGGGCTGCCTGGTCGAATGCCCGCTGCACGCCGCGTCATTCGACCTGCGCACCGGCGAACCGACCTGCCTCCCGGCCCGGCGCCCCCTGCGTACCCACCGCGTCACCGTCGACGACGGTGTCGTCCACGTCCACGTCACCGCGGAGGAGGACACGGCCGCATGAACGCCCTCACCGGCTGGTACGCGCCCACCCCCGTAGCGGTCTCACCCGCCCGTGTACCCGTGTATCCCTTCGCCGCGGCGGCCTGGCCGGTCCGCGGGCGGGTCGCTCCCTTCGTCGCGGCGATCTGGACGACGCCCGCGCCTTGCGCGCCGACCTCACCCGGGGCCCACGCCGGGTGGTGGTCATCGGCGGCGGCTTCATCGGCGCCGAGACCGCGTCTTCGTGCGTCGGACTCGGCCACGACGTCGCGGTCGTCGAAGCCGCCCCGCTCCCGCTGGTGCCCCAACTGGGGGCGCAGATGGCCGCCGTGTGCGCCACCCTGCACCGCCGCGGCGGGGTCGACCTGGTCACCGGCACCGGTGTGGCGGGCCTGCGTGGCACCGTCTCGGTGACCGACGTCGACCTCGCCGACGGCCGCACCCTGCCCGCCGACGTCGTGATCGTGGGCATCGGCGCCACCCCGAACACCGCCTGGCTGGTGGGCTCGACGCTCGCCCTGCACGACGGCGTGCTCTGCGACGACGGCTGTGTGACGGTCCTGCCCCAGGTGGTAGCGGTCGGCGACGTCGCCCGCGCCGGCGGCACCCGGGCCGAGCACTGGACCTCCGCCACCCAGCAGCCCCGCGTCGCCGTGGTCAACCTGCTCGCGGGCCGCGCCCTCGAGACCGTCCGTCCGGAGCCCTATTTCTGGTCCGACCAGTACGGCTCCCGCATCCAGTTCGCGGGCCGACGCCGCGACGGCGACACCGTCCACGTCACGGAGGGCCACCTTGACGACGGCGCCCCCGGAGAGGAGGGCTTCCTCGCCCGATTCGAGCGGAACGGCCGCACGGTCGCCGTGCTCTCCGTGGACCGCCGCCGCGCCTTCATGCGCGCCCGACGGGAACTCGGGCGGGAACAGAGGAAGGCGGAGCCGGCTGTGCTGTGAGAACCGGTCCGGTCGCCCGAGGGGGCTGGAGCCGACCGGCCGAGAGCCATGCGCCGGGCGGACCGGTACGGGGGAAGCACGCTTCGTCCGGCTGGCCCGGAGGCAGGGATCGTCCGGCCGTCCGGAGGCAAGGATCAGGAGTGGGACAGCTGCCCGGCGCCGCCGGGCTGGGGTATCCGCTCCTGATCCCGCAGGGCGGCCCGCTCCCGTCGCCGCGCGGCACGGCGCTCCCGGCGGAGCGACCGGGCCGTGCTGCTCGGCTCGGAGACCACGCCGTACCGCTGGTTCCACACCTGGCGGGTCACCCACACGTCGACCACCGCCCAGGTGGCCACAATCGTGCCGGCCAGGCTGCTGAGCACCATCGGGAACGCCAGCCAGGACCCGGCCAGCGTGCACAGGAACGCCACCATGGCCTGGATCATTGTCACCGCGACGATCAGCACCGCCCGCACCGCCGCCGTGCGCACCGGATCGGGCATCCGGTGCCGCCGCGTGGGCTCCTCGACCCACAGCGGCCGGTACGGCGACGTCCGCGCGCCGGCGGACTGCGCCCCGCGCTCCCCGGCCCGTCGACTCGCCGGAATGCCATGCCCGGGAGCCCTTCGCTCCTGCCGCTCCGCCGTGCCCATCACTGTGTCACTCCCCACCGCCGGCAGACCGCTCGCCCCGGCGTCCGAAGACACCGACCCCCAGTGGCTGCCCGGCTTGCGCTCATTTACGCGGCCGGGACGCGGAAGCGGCACCTCTGGCCGATTCCGCCCCCAATTCCCATGGAGAAGGACGAACGACACGCCCCGAAGATTCCCGTCCTGCGAAAAATTCCGGCCAACCGACTGTCCGTACCGCTTCGGTCGGGGTCTCCGCGCACCCGTATGCCGTAGGGGCCATCTCCCGCAATCTCCGGACAACTCACCATGCCCCTCCGCCGATGCGGAAGTTCAACCTCCGGACAAGTCTTCGAGTTAACTGTGAGGCGGTAGTAGGCTCGCGCCGTTTGCAGACGGACGTGTGTACCCCCGGCCGGCGGGGGTCCAGCTGGGGGAGGCCATGCGCTTTCGCGGGAAGTCGATCCGCCGGAAGATCGTGGCGCTGCTTCTCGTGCCGCTGGTGTTCCTGACCGCCATCTGGGGCTTCGCCACGGTACTCACGGGGCGTGAAGTCGCCCAGCTCTTCAGTGTGTCCGACGTCGTCCAAAACATCGGCTATCCCACCGAGGACACCGTCCGCGTCCTGCAGCAGGAGCGCCGCCAGACCCTCGTCTACCTCGCCGACCCACGCGCGGCCGACGCCCTGTCCGCACTGCACCGCACCCGCACCGCCAGCGACCGCGCCATCGCCGAGATCCGCGCCAACGCCCGGAACCACGACGTGCTCGACGGCCTGGACGCGGCCGACAACGAGCGTCTCACCACGGTTCTGGACGCCTTCGACGGCCTCGACACGCTGCGCCGCAGCGTCGAGGAGCGCACGGTGACGCGTGCCCAGGCCTACGACCTCTACAACCGCCTCGTCGACCCCTGCTACTCCCTGCTCGCGGCACTCGACAGCATCGACGACGTCCAGATGGACAAGCAGTCCGGCGCCCTGGTCAACGTCACTCGCGCCCGTGAACTGCTCGCCCGCGAGGACGCCCTGCTCGGCTCCGCGCTGGTGGTCGGCAGGCTCTCGCAAGACGAGACCCGGGACATCTCCGACCTCGTCGCCCAGCGCACCCTCCTTTACGACATCAGCCTCCCGCTGCTGCCCGCCGCGGAGCGCGAACGCTACGAACGCTTCTGGAAGAACGCCACCACGGCCCCGCTGCGCGCAGCCGAACAGAGCGTCATCAGCACCGATTCCGGAACCCCCCGCGGCGTCACCGCCAAGGGCTGGGACTCCGCCGCGGCCGGCGTCCTCGACGAACTCGGCACCCTTGACGACCAGGCCGGCAACCGCTTCACGGACCGCATGCGCCCCGTGGCCGTCAGCGTCATCGCACAGGCGGCCGTCGCCGGCCTCCTCGGCCTCGCCGCCGTCCTTGTCTCCATCGTCCTGTCCGTACGCGTCGGCCGCGGCCTCGTCCGCGACCTGCGGCAGCTGCGCCTGGAGGCACACGAGGCCTCCGGTGTCCGGCTGCCCAGCGTGATGCGCCGCCTCTCCACCGGCGAACAGGTCGACGTGGAGACCGAGGCGCCCCGCCTGGAGTACGACAAGAACGAGATCGGCGAGGTCGGCCAGGCCCTCAACACCCTCCAGCGCGCCGCCGTCGAGGCCGCCGTCAAGCAGGCCGAACTCCGGGCCGGTGTCTCCGAGGTCTTCGTCAACCTCGCCCGCCGCAGCCAGGTGCTGCTGCACAAGCAGCTCACCCTGCTCGACACCATGGAACGCCGGACCGAGGACACCGACGAACTCGCCGACCTCTTCCGCCTGGACCACCTCACCACCCGCATGCGCCGGCACGCCGAGGGCCTGGTGATCCTCTCCGGCGCTGCACCGTCGCGGCAGTGGCGCCGCCCGGTGCAGCTGATGGACGTCGTACGCGCCGCCGTCGCCGAGGTCGAGGACTACGAACGCGTCGAGGTCCGGCGCCTGCCGCGGGTCGCCGTCACCGGTCCCGCCGTTGCCGACCTCACCCACCTCGTGGCCGAGCTCCTGGAGAACGCCACGGTCTTCTCGCCCCCGCACACCGCCGTCCAGGTCCTCGGCGAGCGGGTCGCCAACGGCTTCACCCTGGAGATCCACGACCGCGGTCTCGGCATGACGGCCGAGGCACTGCTGGACGCCAACCTCCGGCTCGCCGAGACTCCCGAGTTCGAACTCTCCGACACCGACCGGCTCGGCCTGTTCGTGGTCAGCCGTCTCGCACAGCGGCAGAAGGCCCGGGTCTCCCTTCAGCCGTCCCCCTACGGCGGCACCACCGCCGTCGTCTTCATCCCCGACGCGCTGCTCAGCGACGACGACCCGGACACCAACGGCGTCGGCTTCCGCCTCGACCGGGACCGGCCCCCGAAGCACGCCGGGCAGCGGTCCGGCCGCAGCGTCGCCCGCTCGCAGGCACCCGCGCAGCTCCCCGGGGTACCGACCTCCCTGCTGGACGGCCCGGTCGAGCTGGAGGCGCCGGTCGATCTCGACGCCCTCGCCGACTTCCCCGGCGCCCTGACGGACGAGGACAGCGAACGCGGCGGACTGTTCCGCCCCCGCCGCTCCCTCGCCTCCGCCGACGACCGCTCCGCCCGGCCCGCCGATCAGCTTCATCAGCCCGCCCCCCTGCGCGCCGACGACAGCGCGGCCGACAACCGGCTCCCGGGGGCCGTACCACCGCCCAGGCGGCAGACACCCAAGCTGGTCAGCTCGCACGGCAAGCCCGTCACCGACCAGCGGCCCCGGCGTGGCGACGTGGACGAGCCGCTCGAGGACGCCTCGAACCGCTCGGACGCGGGCGGACCGCCCCCGCTGCCGGCCCGCCGCCGCGGCGACGCCGTCCGCAGGGCCTCGGGCCGCACCGGCCGTGGCGACGAGCGGCCGCCGGCCGCCGACGAGCGCCCGCAGACTCCCGTGACCGGCCCGGACGAGAGCGCCCCGGTCCCGGCCCTGCCCCGGCGGACCCCGCCCCGGGCGGTCGCCGCCGGAGGCGACCCTGGCGTCGGCACCCCGCCCACCGGCGGCGACACGCCCACGCAGCCCGGATCCGGTACCGGCCCGCTGCCCCGGCGCGTGCGACAGGCCAGCCTGGCACCGCAGCTGAAGCAGGGCCCCGAGCAACGCGCCGAACCCACGGACCGCCCGGCCGATCGCGACGCCGACGAGGTCCGCAGCCGCATGGCGTCGCTCCAGCGTGGCTGGCAGCGTGGCCGTGAGGAGAACGCCACGGGCGACGCCCGCGACAGCTCAGCACAAGGAACGACAAAGGGGGACGGTCGATGACCGCACCGAAGGCGACCGACCGCTCGACCACGAACAACGGCGAGCTGAACTGGCTCCTCGACGACCTCGTCGACCGGGTCGCCAGCATCCGCAAGAGCGTCGTGCTCTCCGGCGACGGCCTGGCCACGGGGGTGTCCAAGGACCTGACCCGGGAGGACGCCGAGCACCTCGCCGCCGTCGCGTCCGGCTTCCACAGCCTGGCCAAGGGCGTGGGCCGCCACTTCGACGCGGGCACCGTCCGGCAGACCGTCGTCGAACTCGACGACGCCTTCCTGTTCGTGACCGCGGCCGGCGACGGAAGCTGCCTTGCGGTCCTCGCGGACGCCGACTCCGACGTCGGGCAGGTCGCCTACGAGATGACGCTGCTGGTCAAGCGGGTCGGCGTGCATCTGGGTGCCGCTCCGCGCACCGAACTGCCCGCAGGCGGGTAGTGGGATGGCATGAGCGTAGACGGTCAGGGAACAAGCCACTGGTTCGACGACGACGCCGGACCGGTCGTCCGTCCGTACGCCATGACACGCGGCCGGACGACGAGCCCCGACCAGCACCGTCTCGACCTGATCGCGGTGGTCGTCACGGAGCCCGGCGCGGGCGATCCGGAAGCGGACCCGACGCTCGCCCCGGAACACGTGGAGATCGTCGGGCTCTGCCGCACGGCACCCCAGTCGGTCGCCGAGATAGCCGCGGAACTCGACCTTCCCATAGGCGTCGTGCGCGTCCTCGTCGGCGACCTCGTGGACGCCGAACTCGTCCATGTGACGCGCCCGGTGCCCCCGGCCGAGCTGCCGGACGAGAGTATTCTGCGCGACGTGATCAACGGCCTCCGGGCGCTGTGACCGGCGCAGAAGCGGAGTAGTGACGTGACAGGCTGGCAGTTCTGGGTCGA
The DNA here is from genome assembly GCF_053595235.1 of Streptomyces sp. NPDC002520. Taxonomy (NCBI): domain Bacteria; kingdom Bacillati; phylum Actinomycetota; class Actinomycetes; order Kitasatosporales; family Streptomycetaceae; genus Streptomyces; species Streptomyces sp. NPDC002520. Next base: position 129,495 of record NZ_JBSFXG010000023.1, read on the forward strand.
CCGAGGCGGCACCTTCACCGACATCGTCGCGCGTCGCCCGGACGGCCGACTGCTCACGCACAAGCTGTTGTCCGACAATCCCGCGCGCTACGCCGACGCGGCCGTCGCCGGTGTACGCGAACTCCTCGGGACCTCCCGGGAGCCCGTCGACGCCGTCCGCATGGGCACCACCGTCGCCACCAACGCACTGCTGGAACGCAAGGGCGAGCGCACGCTGCTGGTGGTCACCCGCGGCTTCCGGGACGCCCTGCGGATCGCCTACCAGAACCGTCCGCACATCTTCGCCCGCCGCATCGAACTGCCCGAGCTGCTGTACGAACGGGTGGTCGAGGCCGACGAGCGCATCGCCGCCGACGGCACCGTCCTGCGTGCCCCCGACCTGGAAGCGCTGTCGGGCCCGCTCCGGCAGGCCTACGACGACGGGATCCACGCCGTCGCCGTGGTCTGTCTGCACAGCCACCTCCACCCGGCCCACGAACGTGCGATCGGCGATCTCGCCGCGCGTATCGGCTTCCCGCAGATCTCGCTGTCCAGCGAGGTCAGCCCCCTGATGAAACTCGTACCGCGCGGGGACACCGCCGTCGTCGACGCCTACCTGTCGCCGGTGCTGCGCCGCTACGTGCGGCAGGTCGCCGACGAGCTGCGGGACGTGCGGCTGATGTTCATGCAGTCCAACGGCGGGCTCGCCGAGGCCGGTCAGTTCCGAGGCAAGGACGCGATCCTGTCCGGTCCGGCCGGCGGAATCGTCGGCATGGCCCGGATGTCGCAGCGCGCCGGCTTCGACCGTGTCATCGGCTTCGACATGGGCGGCACCTCCACCGACGTCTCCCACTTCGCAGGCGAGTACGAACGTGTCTTCACCGCCCGGATCGCGGGCGTCCGGCTGCGCGCCCCCATGCTGGACATCCACACCGTCGCCGCGGGCGGCGGCTCCGTCCTGCACTTCGACGGCTCCCGCTACCGCGTGGGCCCCGACTCCGCCGGAGCCGACCCCGGCCCCGCCTGTTACCGCGCGGGCGGCCCGCTCACCGTCACCGACGCCAACGTGATGCTCGGCCGGATCCAGCCCGCCCACTTCCCACCGGTGTTCGGTCCCGACGGCGACCAGCCTCTGGACGCCGATGTCGTCCACGACCGGTTCACCGTCCTCGCGCGCGAGATCCGCGAGCGGACCGGTGACGACCGCACCCCGGAACAGGTGGCCGAGGGATACCTGCAGATCGCCGTCGCCAACATCGCCAACGCCGTCAAGCGGATCTCCGTCCAGAAGGGCCACGACGTCACCCGCTACGCCCTCACCACCTTCGGCGGGGCGGGCGGACAGCACGCGTGCAGGGTCGCCGACTCGCTCGGCATCCGCACCGTCCTCGTACCTCCCATGGCCGGTGTCCTCTCCGCTCTCGGCATCGGCCTCGCCGACACCACGGCGATGCGCGAGCAGTCCGTCGAGGCACCCCTGGAGGCCTCCGCGATGCCCGGCGTCCGCAAGACGGCCGACGACCTGGAGGGCGCCGCCCGCGCCGAACTCCTCGCCGAGGACGTCCCGGAGAACCGCATCGAGGCCGTCCGCCGCGCCCAGCTCCGCTACGACGGCACCGACACCACCCTCACCGTCGAGCTGACCGACCCCGACACCATGAAGCGCGCCTTCGAAGAACGTCATCGCGCCACGTACTCCTTCACCCTCGACCGTCCGATCGTCGTCGAAGCCCTCTCCGTCGAAGCCACCGGCATCACCGCACCGCCCGATCTCTCCGCCCTTGCCCCTTACGAGGGCCATCCCGCCGCTCCCGAATCCGTCCGCCTCCACACCGGTGGCGCCTGGCGCGACGTGCCCCTGCGCCGCCGCGAGGACCTTCCTCCCGGCGACGGCGTCACCGGCCCCGCGGTCATCACCGAGGCCGGCGCCACCACCGTCGTCGACGACGGCTGGCGGGCCGTGGCGACCGAAGACGGGCATCTGGTCATGGAACGCACGACGGTCACGGAGAGTTCCGATCTCGGCACAGAAGTCGATCCCGTTCTGCTCGAGGTCTTCAACAACCTCTTCATGTCCATCGCCGAACAGATGGGCGCCCGGCTGGAGTCCACGGCCCAGTCCGTGAACATCAAGGAGCGCCTGGACTTCTCCTGCGCCCTGTTCGACCCCGACGGAAACCTGGTGGCCAACGCCCCCCACATCCCCGTCCACCTGGGCTCCATGGGAACCAGCGTCAAAGAGGTCATCCGCCGCCGCGGAAGCGCGATGCGACCGGGGGACACCTACGCCGTCAACGACCCGTACCACGGCGGCACCCACCTGCCGGACGTCACGGTGATCACCCCGGTCTTCGGCACCGACTCGGCGACGGACACGGAGGGTGAGACCGAAATCCTCTTCTACGTCGCCTCGCGCGGCCACCACGCCGAGATCGGCGGGATCGCCCCGGGTTCCATGCCGGCCCACAGCCGCACCATCGACGAGGAGGGCGTCCTCCTCGACAACTGGCTGCTCGCCCAGAACGGCCGCTTCCGCGAGGAGGAGACCCGCCGACTCCTCACAGAGGCCCCCTACCCCTCCCGCAACGTCCGCACCAACCTCGCCGACCTGCGCGCCCAGATCGCCGCCAACCGCAAGGGCGTCGACGAAGTCCGCCGCATGATCGGGGAGTTCGGCCTCGACGTCGTCCAGGCCTACATGCGGCACGTGCAGGACAACGCCGAGGAGGCGGTCCGCCGCGTCATCGACGCTCTGGACGACGGGGAGTACGCCTACGAGACGGACTCGGGCGCGGTCATCCGCGTCCGCGTGCGCGTCGACCGGGCCGCACGCCGCGCCACCATCGACTTCACCGGCACCTCCGCACAACTCGGCACCAACTTCAACGCCCCGTTCGCCGTCGTCAACGCGGCCGTCCTGTACGTCTTCCGTACCCTGGTCGCCGACGACATCCCGCTCAACGACGGCTGCCTGCGCCCCCTGGACATCGTCGTGCCGGCCGGCTCGATGCTCGCCCCCGAGCCGCCCGCCGCCGTCGTCGCGGGCAACGTCGAGACCTCCCAGGCCATCACCGGCGCCCTCTACGCCGCGCTCGGCGTCCAGGCCGAGGGCTCCGGGACCATGAACAACGTCACCTTCGGCAACGACCGCCACCAGTACTACGAGACCGTGGCCTCAGGTTCCGGAGCGGGCGAGGACTTTCCCGGCGCCGACGTCGTACAGACCCACATGACCAACTCGCGGCTCACCGACCCCGAAGTCCTGGAGTGGCGGCTGCCCGTCAGGCTCGAGGAGTTCGCCGTCCGGCCGGGCAGCGGTGGCGCCGGACGCCGGCGCGGCGGGAACGGGGCCGTGCGCCGCATCCGCTTCCTGGAACCCATGACCGTCTCCACACTCTCCCAGCACCGCCGCGTGCCCCCCTACGGGATGGCGGGCGGAGCGCCCGGCGCGCTGGGCGCCAACCGGGTGGAGCGGGCCGACGGCACGGTCACCGAACTCGGCGGCAGCGGTTCGGCGGACGTCGGCCCCGGCGACGTACTGGTCATCGAAACCCCCGGTGGCGGCGGCTACGGCCGGCTGTCGCCCGATTCCCGTCAAGCAGGAGAAGAGATCGATGGTCCTCGAGCGATCTGAGCGCGGCAAACTCCCGGTCGAGCCCGTCACGCTCAAGATCCTGGTGGCCGGCGGCTTCGGTGTGGGCAAGACGACCCTCGTCGGCGCGGTCAGCGAGATCAAGCCGCTGCGCACCGAGGAGTCGCTGACCGAGGCCGGGCGCCCGGTCGACGACACCAGCGGTGTGCAGGGCAAGCACACGACCACCGTGGCCATGGACTTCGGACGCATCACCCTGCGCGAGGACCTGGTGCTCTACCTGTTCGGCACGCCCGGACAGGAACGGTTCTGGTTCATGTGGGACGAGCTGTCCGAGGGCGCGCTCGGCGCCGTGGTCCTCGCCGACACGCGGCGCCTGGAGGACTGCTTCGCCGCCGTCGACTACTTCGAGCGGCGTTCCATACCTTTCCTCGTCGGCGTCAACTGCTTCGACGGAGCGGCCCGTTACCCGGAGGAGGACGTCCGCCGGGCCCTCGACCTTGACGAGGACGTGCCCGTGGTGCTGTGTGACGCCCGTGAGCGGGAGTCGGTCAAGGACGTCCTCGTCGGCGTCGTCCAGCACGCGATGGCGTACGCCGCCGTCCACCGCCGTCCGGCCGCCGTCACCACCTGACGGCTCGGGCACGGCCCGCACCCTCGCCGACCGGGGTACGGGCCGTGGTCCTTCGGCGGGCTCCCGCGCGGGCGCACCGATGGCCCACGCGCGCGTGCCCCGCGCGGCTACTCGACGCCTTCCTCCAGCCAGCCGAAGCTCTTCTCCACGGCCTTGCGCCAGTTGCCGTGCTCGCGGTCGCGCACCGACGCCTCCATCGCCGGAGTCCATTCCGCGTCCTTCTGCCAGTGGGACTTCAGCTCGTCGAGGTCGTTCCACACGCCCGTCGCGAGGCCGGCCGCGTAGGCGGCGCCCAGACAGGTGGTCTCGGACACCCGGGGCCGGATCACCGGCACCCCGAGGACGTCCGCCTGGTGCTGCATGAGCAGGTTGTTCTTGGTCATGCCGCCGTCGACCTTCAGCGTCGTGATCCGTACGCCCGAGTCCTGGTACATGGCGTCCACGACCTCGCGTGTCTGCCAGCTCGTGGCCTCCAGCACCGCGCGCGCGAGGTGGGCCTTGGTCACGTACCGGGTGAGCCCGGTGACGACCCCGCGCGCGTCCGAGCGCCAGTACGGGGCGAACAGACCGGAGAAGGCGGGCACGATGTAGGCGCCGCCGTTGTCCTCGACGCTCGCCGCCAGGGTCTCGATCTCGTCGGCGCTGCGGATGATCCCGAGCTGGTCGCGGAACCACTGGACCAGCGCGCCCGTTATCGCTATGGACCCCTCCAGGCAGTACACCGGCGCGTCGTCGCCGATCTTGTAGCCCATCGTCGTCAGCAGCCCGTTCTTGGACGGCACCGGCCGGTTGCCCGTGTTGAGCAGCAGGAAGCTGCCGGTGCCGTAGGTGTTCTTCGCGGTGCCGACGTCGTAGCAGGCCTGCCCGAACACAGCCGCCTGCTGGTCGCCCAGCGCCGAGGCCACGGGCACACCGTCGAGTTGGCCGACGGCGGTGCCGTACACCTCGGCGGAGGACCTGATCTCGGGCAGGACCGCCGGGGGCACGTTCATCGCGGAGAGGATGGAGGGATCCCACTGGAGGGTGTCGAGGTTCATCAGCATGGTGCGGCCGGCGTTCGTGACGTCGGTGACATGGCGGCCGCCGTCCGTGCCGCCGGTGAGGTTCCAGATCAGCCAGGAGTCGATCGTGCCGAAGGCGATCTCGCCGCGTTCGGCGCGCTCGCGCAGACCGGGCACGTTGTCCAGCAGCCAGGCCGCCTTGGGCCCGGAGAAGTAGCTGGCGAGAGGTAGCCCGGTCTGGTCGCGGAAGCGGTCCTGGCCGTCGGTGCCGCCCAGTTCGTGGCAGAGGGCGGCGGTTCGGGTGTCCTGCCAGACGATCGCGTTGTGGACGGGCTTGCCCGTGGCGCGGTCCCACAAGACTGTGGTCTCCCGCTGGTTGGTGATGCCGAGGGCACTGAGCTGGTCGGCGCGCAGCCCGGCCTTGGTGAGCGCGCCGGCCACCACGGCCTGCACCTTGGACCAGATCTCGGTGGCGTCGTGCTCCACCCAGCCCGGCTTGGGGAAGATCTGGCGGTGCTCGCGCTGGTCGACGGCGACGATCGCGCCGCCGTGGTCGAAGATGATGCAGCGGCTGGACGTGGTGCCCTGGTCGATGGCGGCGACGTACTTCTCGGCGATGTCCGTCATGGCTGTCCCTGGGTCGCTGGGTGGGGTCGCTGGATCAGAAGGCCGTGTTGTAGACGAGGCCCGCGAGCGCCCCGCCGATCAGCGGGCCGGCGACCGGGATCCAGGCGTAACCCCAGTCGGACGTGCCCTTGTTCGGGATCGGCAGGAAGGTGTGCACGATGCGCGGGCCGAGGTCACGCGCAGGGTTGACGGCGTAGCCGGTGGGCCCGCCGAGGGAGCAGCCGATGCCGACGACCAGCAGCGAGACGACCAGCACGGCGGTGCCGGACTCGCCGAGCCCCTTGGTCAGCCCCAGGGCGAGGATCGGCAGGACGAGCGCGATCGTCGCGATGATCTCGGTGACGAGGTTGGCGACCGGGTTCCGGATCTCCGGGATGGTGGAGAAGACGCCGAGGGTCGGCACCGGTCCGTCGGTGTCGTCGTCGCCCTCCTTGCGGACGTTGGCCTGGAACTGGGCGAGATACACGAGATAGGCGAGGACGGCGCCGAGCATGGCGCCGACCATCTGCCCCAGCAGATAGACCCAGACCTTGTCCCATTTCCCGGTGTCCACGGCGATGCCGATGGTGACCGCGGGGTTGAGCTGGCCACCGGAGAGGGGAGCGGCGGTGTACGCGCCCGCCAGCACGCCGAATCCCCAGCCGAACGCGATGACGATCCACCCCGAGGCGCGCGCCTTGGAATGTCTGAGGGTGACGGCGGCGCAGACACCGGCACCGAACAGGATCAGGATCGCGGTGCCGATGACTTCGCCGACGAATATGTCTCCGTTGCTCATGGCGGCTCCCTAGGCGCCGGCCGGGGCGATCGGCCCCGGCCCTCCGTGCAGGAACGGTTCCTTGGCGACTTCAGCCGAAGGCAGGGAGTGTCCGCGTCCCGCCCGGCGTCCGTGACGAGCGTGCCGTCGCAGCCGGATCGCCCTGGGAGAACGGGCCGTCGAGCAGGAGAAAGGCCCGTGGCGCGTGCCTGAATGCGCCGCGAATGTACGGCGATGTCGGCTGACACCCGGAAGTTTTCACCGGCGCCCCGGGGCCGTCAAGGTCGCCGACGGCAACGATGACAGCGGTTGCCTCGAGCCGGCGGCAACAGGCCGCCGCTACCCGCGAGCGAGGGATCAACGTCCCTCCGCTGAAGAGACGTTCAGCCGAACGGCTCGGCCGCCGCGTAGCCGGCCTGTGAGGGTGCCGGACCGGGACCGCGCCGGATCTCGTGCCCGGGCAGCCCCGCGCGCCCGAGGACCCAGCTGGCCCCTCTGAGTGCCTTGGCCGCCTTCTTCAGCGGAGCGAGGTGCGCTGCCGCCTGCCGGTGGTCCGCCACGCTGCCGGGCACGCACACGACGGTGGCCAGGGACAGCGTGACGGGACGGCCGTCCGCCGACCAGGGCGCGTCCAGCACGGCGGCCACCAGCGGATCGAGCGCCGCCTCCTCGGCCAGCACCAGAAAGTCGTCCCCTCCGATGTGGCCCACGCGCGCGGGCCCCGCCACGGCATCCTGGAGCGCCTGCCCCACCGAGCGGATCAGCTCGTCGCCCGCCGCGAACCCGGAGCCGTCGTTGACCTGTTTGAAGTGGTCGATGTCCAGCCAGCTCAGCGCGAAGGCCCGCCCGTCGGCGATGTGCCGGTCCACCTCGCCGGTGATGGCGTCCGAACCGGGCAGCCTGGTCAGCGGGTTGAGCCCGGCCGCCTCCTCCACCCGGGTCTCGGCCAGCGCCCGCACGAGGTCCGCGAGCCGTACGACACCCACGCAGCGGCCGTGACGGTCGACGACTGCGACGTCGTCCGAGGTGCGGTCACGGCCACCGATCGCCACGACGTCCAGCACTTCCCAGGCGGTGGCGTCGACCCCGACCGTGCGCGGCGGGTCGCCCAGTTTGAAGGCCGGCCGGTCCGCGTACAGGGCGTGTCCGTACCGGCCGGACATCGACAGCAGGAATCGCGACCGGTGCACCGACCGGACGGGGGCCCCGGCCTGGTCCACCAGCAGCACTCCGGAGATGTCCGGGGAACCGGTCAGCAGTGCCCGCACGTGCCCGGCCGAGACGGTCACCGGAAGAACGGCCGCGGGGCGGACGAACTCCCGGACCGACGGCCCGGACCGGGGCATCGCCACGGCACCGGGGGAGCGGGGCGGAACGTATACGTCCGCCGCCGGTATCCGGGCCGGTGGCGCGAACAGCTCGCCCTGCCCCAGCTGCGCTCCGGCCGACAGCGCGGCGTCGCACTGCAGCTCGGTCTCCACGCCCTCCACCGCCACCAGGGCGCCCAGTTGCTCGCAGAGCGTCCGCATGGCCCGCACCGCGGCCGGCCGGGACAGCAGCGAGGCGTCGAGCTTGACCAGGTCGGGACAGAGGTCGGTGAGCAGCCTGAGGGGTACGTCCCCGTCGCCGATGCCGTCCGCGCTGATCCGGAACCCCTGCTCACGCAGCGTGTGCACCGCCTCGAGCAGCGCGCGCTGCGGCACGTGCGTGTAGGGCGGCACGATGTCGAGGGTCACCTCCCACGGCATCCGGCCGGCTGCCCGTACGGCGTCGTGCAGCAGGGAGAGGCCGCCCAGGTCGGCCAGCGTGGCCGCGAACACGTTCAGGTGCAGGGGCAGCAGCGTCTCCTTGCGCGTCGCCGCACGGAGCGCCAACACGGCCAGCTTTCCGTCGAGTTCGGGGTCACGGCGGGCTTCGGCCAGGATGTCGCCGGTCTCCGGGCGGGCGAGTATCTCCAGTGCGGCGATCGCGCCGGTCGTCAGATTGACCACCGGCTGGAAGGCGAAGCGGAGAGTATCCGTCCAGGAGCGCACGGGAGCATGATGGCGCCACGCGCGTACGCCCAGGGGCAGTTCATAAGACGTTCACGCAGGATTCCGAGGTGGTCACACAGCGTGGACAACCCCAGGAGTCCCGCTCGTCGCAGCGCCCCCGTCGGGGCCCCGCTCACCGCACCGCGACGACCGACGATCCGTGCCCGAACAGTCCCTGGTTCGCCGTGATCCCCACGCTCGCCCCGGCCACCTGCCGGTCGCCCGCGGAACCTCTCAACTGCCAGGTCACCTCACAGACCTGAGCGATCGCCTGGGCCGGCACGGCCTCACCGAAGGAGGCCAGACCGCCACTGGTGTTGACGGGTATGCGGCCGCCGGGAGCTGTCGCGCCCTCCCGCAGAAGCTTCGCGCCCTCGCCCTCGCCGCACAGCCCAAGGTCCTCGTACCACTGCAGTTCCAGCGCCGTCGACAGGTCGTACACCTCGGCCAGGGACAGGTCCTCGGGGCCGATCCCCGCCTCCTCGTAGGCGGCGCGGGCGATGGACGTCCGGAAGGTCTCGTCCGGGGGCTCCACGGTGGCCGCGGAGTCGGTGGCGATGTCCGGCAGATCCAGCACCGTGTTCGGAAAGCGCGGCGTCACCGTCGACACCGCCCGGATCCGCACCGGCCGCGCCACCCCGTGCCGGCGCGCGAAGTCCAGGCTCGACAGCACCAGCGCGGCGCCGCCGTCGGAGGTCGCGCAGATGTCGAGCAGCCGCAGGGGATCGGCGACCACCGCCGAGGCCGCGACGTCCTCGGCCGTGACCCGCCTGCGGTAGCGCGCGTACGGATTCAGCGCCCCCAGGGCGGCGTTCTTCACCTTGACCCGTGCGAAGTCCTCCAGGGTGTCGCCGTGCACGGCCATTCTCCGGCGCGCGTACAGGCCGAAGTACGCGGGGTTCGTCGCGCCCAGCAGCCGGAAGCGCAGCCAGTCCGGATCGTCGGGGCGATCCCCGCCTGCGGGCCGGAAGAACCCCTTGGGCGCGGCGTCCGCCCCCACCACGAGCACGACGTCGGCGAGCCCCGCGAGGATCTGCGCCCGTGCGGTCGCGACGGCCTGCGCACCGGAGGCGCACGCCGCGTACACACTCGCGACCCTGGCGCCCTGCCAGCCCAGGGCCTTGGCGAACGTGGCCCCCGACACGTATCCCGGATATCCGCCACGCACCGTGTCCGCGCCGACGATCGAACCGATCTCCGTCCAGTCGAGTCCGGCGTCCGCGAGCGCCGCGCGGGCCGCCGCCGTCCCGTACTCGACGAAGCCGCGTCCCCACTTGCCCCATGGATGCATGCCCACACCGAGCACCGCCACGTCCGCTGTCATGTCCGCACTCCCGTCGGCCGCCAGTTCTAGACCGTCCAGGTCGTCTCCGCGTCCTCGTGGAGCAGTCCGGAGACGGCCTCCACCTCCATGCCCACCGCCAGATCGGCGACGGTGACCCCGGGAGCTGCCTGCCCCAGCACCACGATCCGCTCGGCCTCCAGCTCCACAGCGATCAACGCGTACGGTTCCCACGGAAGTTCCGGATTGCTCACATAGGGTGACGGAGGGCGATACCGACTGTCGGTGTACGACCAGATCCGGCCCCTGTGCGACAGCGGAACCTCCTCCAGGCGGCCGCCCGTGCAGCGGGGATTGCGGCAGTGGACGTCCTCGCGCGGGAAGAAGACCGTGGCGCAGGACGCGCAGCGGGTGCCGAGAAGCCGGAAGGCGTTCCCGTCGCCGGTGAACCACCCGACGACCGACGGCGTACGAATGCGTGACAACGTTCCTCCCGACACAGATATCTGACGGAGCGTCAGAAGTCTGCCACGGGCCACCGGAAATGTGCAGGCCGTACCGGCGAACCAGGCGGCGCCTCCTGGCGTCGTGGTAACGGGAGGGGCTGCCGGGGCCGACGGGGGGCCGGCAGCCCCTCCGGATCACGATCGTCTCGTGGCGCCGCACTGGCGGAAGACGTCGTTCCTCTGATCGGATACAGTCCGCGCGTGTCCGAAATTCAGCACCCAATTGCCAACTCCGCGCCTGACTCCCACTGTTCGAGCTGCGGAGCGCCCTATGGAGAGGGCATCTCCGGCTGGCCGCGCACCTGCCCGTCCTGCGGAGCCGTGGCCTACCGCAATCCGCTGCCCGTCGCGATCGCGCTGCAGCCCGTGTACGACACCAAGGGCACGGCCCTGGTCGTCATCACCCGAACCATCGAACCCGCGCGCGGCGGCATCGCGCTGCCCGGTGGCTTCATCGACGACCGGGAGGACTGGAAGCAGGCCGTCGTCCGTGAGCTCAAGGAGGAGACGGGCATCGACGCCGCCACCCGCGACGTGCGGCTCGTGGACGCCATGAGCTCACCGGACGGGCACCTGCTGCTGTTCGGAGCCCTCCCGGAACGCCCCGTCGAAGGGCTGCCGGTGTCGGCCGCGACCCACGAGACCGAGGGCTGGCAGCTGCTGCGCAGGCCCGAGGAACTCGCCTTCCCGCTGCACACCGTTGCGGTGCGGGCGTGGTTCGAGGGCCGGTACTGAGCCCCGGCGCTCAGCCGAGGCCCCGGACGCGCACCGGGTAGGACGGTTCGGCCGCGCCGTTCTCCCCCTCCCGGGTGACCACCACCTGCCGGCCCTGCCGCCGGGCGACGTAGCGTTCGACCTCCGGTTCGTCCCAGCCGTCGCCCGCGTCCGGCACCACCAGCCCGCCCCCGGTCCGTCCCAGGGCGGGCGCCCACACCTCCAGCTCGAGCCCGCCGTCCGCGCCCCGCACCGGGACGACCGCACCCGCGCGCGCGAGCACCGGGATCCGCGACAGCGGCGCGTCCACCAGCACCTGCGCCGGACCCTCGTAAGCCTGCTCCGTCACCGTGTCGTACCAGCGGCCCCGAGGCAGCTGCACCGCACGCCGGTCGGCCCCTGGGTCCAGGACCGGTGCCACGAGGAAACTGTCGCCGAGCAGGAACGCGTCCCCGCGGTCGCGTAGCGCGCGGTCCTCCGGCGCCCCCCACCACAGCGGCCGCACATAAGGAGCACCGGTCCGCCGGGCCAGATGGGCCAGCGTGACGAAGTACGGGAGCAGACGCCGGCGCTCGAGCAGCGCCCCGCGCGCGTGCTCCAGTACCTGCGGGCCGAACTCCCACGGCTCCCTGCGCCCGGCCCGCACACTCGCGTGCGTCCGGAACAGCGGCAGGTAGGCGCCGAGCTGGAACCACCGCAGATACAGCTCCGGCGACGGACTCCCGTCGAAACCGCCCACGTCCGGACCCGAGTACGGCACCCCGCACAGACCGAGCCCCAGCACCAGTGACAGCGAGGCCCGCAACCCCGGCCAGCCCGTCGCCACGTCCCCCGACCACGTGCCTCCGTAGCGCTGCATGCCCGCCCAGCCGGACCGCGAGAACACGAACGGACGCTCCTCGGGGGACAGCTCGCGCAGCCCCTCGTAGCCCGCCCGGGCCATGCAGAGCGCGTACAGGTTGTGCGCCTCACGATGGTCGCCGCCGCGCCCCTCCAAGGCGTGCCGGGCCGAGCGAGGCAGAGTGCGCTCACCGAACGCGCTGAACGAGGTCGGCTCGTTCATGTCGTGCCAGAACCCCGCGAAGCCCTGCCCCAGCCGCTCCCCGTAGAGCCCGCCCCACCACGCGCGCACGTGCGCGTCCGTGAAATCGGGGAAGACCGACTCGCCGGCCCACACCTCGCCGCGCACGGTCCGCCCGGAGGCGTCCCGCACGAAGGCGTCCACGGCCGACCCGCTGTCGTACACCGCGTTGCCCGGCGACGCCTTCACCGCCGGATCGACGATCGACACCAGCCGAACCCCGTCCCGGCGCAACTCCTCGGCGAGCACCGGAAGCTTGGGGAAGCGCTCCTGGTCGACGGTGAACACCTGATGGTCGTCGTAGTGGTCGATGTCCAGGTGGACGGCGTCCAGCGGCAGACCGTGCTCCTGATAGCCCGCGACGATCCGGCGGACCTCCTGCTCGCTGCCGAAACCCCACCGCGCGTGATGGTGCCCCAGCGCCCACGCCGGCGGCAGCGCGGGCGCTCCCGTCAACGAGGCCCACGCGTGCAGCACGCGCGCGGGGGTGCCCACCATCACCCAGCAGCGCAACGGACCGCCGTCCATCCGCACCTCGCACAGCCCCGCCCGGTCGTGACCGGACCCGGCGCCCTCCTCGCCCTCCCGCAGGGTCACCGTGCCGTCCCAGGAGGTGTCGTGGAACACCAGGTGCGTCGCGGCGTCGGCCACCACCAGCTGCACCGGCATGGTCAGATACAGCGGATCGTCGTCGGGGCCGAACGCATGCCCCGGATCGGTGTTCCACAGCCGGTACCTGCCGTCCCGCAGCCGGGGCCCGGACGCGCGCCCGCCGAGCCCGAAGAACCGGGCGTCCGCCGCCACCTCGGACCGCTGCATCCATCGCGCCGTACCCCCGCCCACCGGCTCCCACCAACGCGGCGGCAGGTCCCGGCGCAGCATCACCCCGCCGGGCGTGCGCACCTCCACCGCGCCGTGCTGGGAGACGGCCACCGTCACCCGCTCGGCCACGACCCGCCAGCCGCCGTCCTTGTCGGGCTCCAGGATCGCCCGCGGATCCGGCTCGGGACAGGCGCCGGCCAGCGCGTACGAGGGCTCGGGATCCGCTCCGTCCCAGCCCCAGAAGACGGCCCCGTTGACCGTGACGATGATCTTCAGCTCGGACCGGTCGAATCGGATCAGGCCGCCCCCGGGACCCGGCTCGGTCTCCCGTACCTGACCGGGGACTCGTGCGCGCTCGGCACCTCGAGGCGGCAGCCCCGCGGCATCGATCCGCCTCCTGCGCCACGCGGCGCGAACGGTACGCAACCCCTGAGCCGCCCTTCCCGAACCGACCCCACCCATCGAACCCATCAGGTCACGACCGTCCATACTGCTCACCCTGCCACTGAGCGCTCCACGCGCGCGTGCCGTTCAACTGCCGTTCACCCGTGCCGGGACCACATCTTCACGACACGGATTATGTGGGGCGCGCCCTGGTGTAGAAGTCGATCACATGGCATCGTCCGTGTCAGCCGCGTCACGCGCACACCCCAGCCCGTGCGCGGACCGACGCCCACGACGCGCACAGCCGGGAGCCGCCCCATGTCGACCGCGAACCCCCAGCCGCTCTGGCAGCCCGATCCCGAGCGTATCGCCCAGGCCCGCATCACCCGGTTCCAGGCATGGGCCGCCGAGCGCCACGGCGCCCCCGCCGAGGGTGGCTACCCGGCCCTGCACCGGTGGTCCGTCGACGAGCTGGACACCTTCTGGAAGGCCGTCACGGAGTGGTTCGACGTCCGCTTCTCGACGCCGTACGCACACGTGCTCGGTGACCGGTCGATGCCCGGCGCTCAGTGGTTCCCCGAAGCCGCCCTCAACTACGCCGAGCACGCCCTGCGCGCCGTCGCCGACCGACCGGACGAACCGGCCCTCCTGTACGTCGACGAGACCCATGAGCCGCGCCCGGTGACCTGGACCGAGCTGCGCCGTCAGGTGGGCTCCCTGGCCGCCGAACTGCGCGCCCTCGGCGTACGCCCCGGCGACCGCGTCAGCGGCTATCTCCCGAACATCCCCGAGGCCGTCGTCGCCCTCCTCGCCACCGCCGCCGTGGGCGCCGTGTGGACCTCCTGTGCCCCCGACTTCGGTGCCCGGAGCGTCCTCGACCGCTTCCAGCAGGTCGAACCCGTCGTCCTGTTCACCGTGGACGGCTACCGGTACGGCGGCAAGGAGCACGACCGCCGGGAGATCGTCGCCGAGCTGCGCCGCGAGCTGCCGACGCTGCGCGCCGTCGTCCACATCCCGCAGTTGGGCACCGAGGCACCCCAGGGCGCCCTCGAATGGTCGGCCCTGACGGCCGCGGACACGGAGCCCGTCTTCGAGCAGGTGCCCTTCGACCACCCGCTGTGGGTGCTGTACTCCTCCGGTACGACCGGCCTGCCCAAGGCCATCGTCCAGTCCCAGGGCGGCATCCTCGTCGAGCACCTCAAGCAGCTCGGCCTGCACTGCGACCTCGGCCCCGAGGATCGTTTTTTCTGGTACACGTCGACCGGCTGGATGATGTGGAACTTCCTCGTCTCCGGTCTGCTCACGGGCACGACGATCGTCCTGTACGACGGCAGCCCCGGCTACCCCGACACCGGGGCCCAGTGGCGGGTCGCCGAACGCACCGGAACCACCCTCTACGGCACCTCGGCCGCCTACGTCATGGCCTGCCGCAAGGCCGGTGTGCACCCCTCCCGCGACTTCGACCTCTCGAAGGTCCAGTGCGTGGCCACCACCGGCTCGCCGCTTCCCCCCGACGGGTTCCGATGGCTGCACGACGAGGTCCGCGAGGACCTGTGGATCGCCTCCGTCAGCGGCGGCACCGACGTCTGCTCCTGCTTCGCGGGAGCCGTGCCGACCCTGCCGGTGTACACCGGCGAACTCCAGGCGCCCGGCCTCGGCACCGACCTGCAGTCCTGGGACCCGAGCGGCAAGCCCCTGGTCGACGAGGTGGGTGAGCTGGTCGTCACCAACCCCATGCCGTCGATGCCGATCCGCTTCTGGAACGACCCCGACGGCAGCCGCTACCACGACAGTTACTTCGACACCTACCCCGGAGTGTGGCGCCACGGCGACTGGATCACCCTCACCTCGCGGGGGTCCGTGATCATCCACGGACGTTCGGACTCCACCCTCAACCGGCAGGGCGTACGCATGGGGTCGGCAGACATCTACGAGGTGGTCGAGCGCCTGCCCGAGATCAAGGAGTCCCTGGTCGTCGGCATCGAGCAGCCGGACGGGGGCTACTGGATGCCGCTGTTCGTCCACCTGGTAGCGGGTGCCGCCCTCGACGACGCGCTCGTGGACCGCATCAAGCGGACCATCCGCGAGCAGCTCTCGCCCCGTCACCTGCCCGACGAGATCATCGAGGTCCCCGGCGTCCCGCACACCCTCACCGGCAAGCGCATCGAGGTGCCGGTCAAGCGCCTTCTGCAGGGCACCCCGTTGGAGAAGGCGGTCAATCCCGGTTCCATCGACAACCTCGACCTCATCGGCTTCTTCGAGGAACTCGCCCGCAAGCGCGCCTGACGCCCGAGGGCCTCACCCTCCGACAGGTGGCCTCGGACTCGCCCGGCAAGACGGCGAAGTCCGAGGCCGCGCACGGCCTCGGCCGGCCGCAGCCCTGCCGTGGAGACGTGGAGATACGGACCAAGGGTCCGGAGTCCAGCCGGAACCAGGCCCAGGCCACCCCCCCCACCAGCCGTACGACCACGCGGCCGCCGCCCACCGCAGGCCCGTCCCCTGAAACTTGCTGAGCGTCCACACGTGCACCCGGCGGGCAAGTCCCGCGCCGGTCACCGTGTTCGGCGCCACCATCGCCCTGACCTGCGAAATCCAGCACCAGCTGGTCCACGACCGACTTCGCCGGACCCCGTTGTCAGTGCTGCCGGTTACGGTGAGTGAGCATTGATCGACCGTGCACAAGGGGGAAACATGGCGCACACCGACCAGCAGACCATGCGACGCGTCCTGCACCGCGAGATCGCCGGCACTGTCGGCCTGCTCACCGACGAGCACGACTTCCGCGCGATGCGGCGCTACAGCAGCTTCACCTTCGACGACCACGCGACCTACCTCCGGCAGGTGGAGACCGTCCTCAAAACGCGCGCCGCGCAGGGCAGCCACACCACACTCGCGCTCTTCGACCCCGAGGAGTTCGCCGAGTTCTGCGCGGACACCGGCCTCGACCCGGAAGCACCGGGCACCCGCAGCCGCTTCACCGCGGAACTCGCGGCCACCGGCCCCACCATCCCCTACGACGGTGCCCCGCTCACCGCACTCCTGCCTGCCCTCGTCGACGAAGCCGTACGACAGGCCACCTGGGAGTACGCGACCACCCTCCTGACCCACCTCGGACCCTGCCCCACCTGCGGCGAGGACATCGGCCGGGCGGCCTTCATCCGCGCGGCCGACCTCCTGGCCCGCATCCTCGACACCGCACCACCCGGCGACCGCCACCTCGTCTGCAGCGTCTCCGGATCACCCGAAATCCTCGTCTCCGTCCTCCACGCGGACGCGGGCAGCGACGCCACCGCCGAACTGGACGAGGCCGAAGCACTCGAATTCACCAGCGTCCTCGCCCTCGGCCTGGCCACCCACAGCCCGGGCGGACTCGTCATGCGCACCAGCGCCCCCGACGTCCCCGACCGCGTCCAGGGCTGGCGACTGCGCGCCGGCGAACTCGAACCGCTCACCGCCTCCGAGGTCTTCGACGCCTACTGCACCGACGCAGAAACCGGTGACCTCGTCTCACCCGAGTCCGGCGTCGACTATTGCGCACCCCCCGACCTCGGAGAGGAGAGCAAGAAGCCCGGACACGGCCACTGAACACGCGAGGGGCGCCCCACCCGAAGGCGGGGCGCCCCTGAAGCCGACCACCGGTACGACCGTGCGTGCGCAACGAACCGTGCGACGCGCCTACTCGCCGGAGAGCACCGCCTGCGCCGCGACCCGCGCCTCCTCGGCGCTGTCCACCGCACGCGCCGCCGACGCCGCCCGCTCGCACTGCGCGAGCGTGTACTTCGCCAGAGTCGCCCGGACATAGGGAATCGACGCCGCACCCATGGACAGGGAGGTGACCCCCAGACCCGTCAGCACGCAGGCAAGCAACGGGTCGGACGCGGCCTCACCGCACACGCCACAGCTCTTGCCCTCGGCTTTGGCCGCCTCCGCGGACATCGCGACCAGGTCGAGCAGCGCGGGCTGCCACGGGTCCTGGAGCCGCGAGACCGCACCCACCTGCCGGTCCGCGGCGAACGTGTACTGCGCGAGGTCGTTCGTGCCCAGAGACACGAACTCGACCTCCTGCAGGATCGAACGCGCCCGCAGCGCGGCCGACGGAATCTCCACCATCGCGCCGAACTTCGCCCGCAGCCCGGCCTCCCTGCAGGCGTCCGCAAACGCCTTGGCGTCCGTACGGTCCGCCACCATGGGCGCCATGACCTCGAGATAGACGGGCAGCCCCTCGGCGGCCTTCGCCAGCGCGGTCAGCTGCGTCCGCAGCACCTCCGGGTGGTCCAGCAGGGTCCGCAGACCTCGCACACCGAGCGCCGGGTTCGGCTCGTCCGCCGGCGTCAGGAACTCCAGCGGTTTGTCCGCACCCGCGTCCAGCACACGGACCACGACACGACCCTCGGGGAAGGCCTCCAGCACCTGCCGGTACGCCGAGACCTGCTTCTCCTCGGACGGCGCGTTCTCGCTGTCGTCCAGGAACAGGAACTCGGTCCGGAACAGACCGACGCCCTCGGCCCCGGCCTCCACGGCCGCCGGCACGTCCGCCGGACCGCCCACGTTGGCCAGCAGCGGCACCTTGTGCCCGTCGGCCGTGGCACCCGGACCCGTCGACGCGGCCAGAGCAGCCTTGCGCTCGGCAGCCGCGGCCTCCAGCTGCGCCTTCCGCTCCTCGCTCGGGTTGACGAAGATGTCACCTGTGCTGCCGTCGACGGCGATCACCGTGCCCTCGGCCAGCTCACCGGCACCCGGCAGTGCCACGACGGCGGGTACGCCCAGCGCACGCGCCAGGATCGCGCTGTGACTGGTCGGCCCACCCTCCTCGGTCACGAAACCGAGCACCAGCGTCGGGTCCAGCAGTGCGGTGTCGGCCGGGGCCAGGTCACGGGCGACGAGCACATAGGGCTGGTCACTGTCCGGGACACCCGGCATCGGGACCCCGAGCAGCCGGGCGACGATTCGGTTCCGCACGTCATCGAGGTCCGCCACGCGGCCGGCGAGGTACTCACCGGCGGCGGCCAGCAGCTCGCGGTAGGACGCGAACGCGTCGTACACGGCGCGCTCGGCCGTGCTGCCGACGGCGACCCGCCGATCCACGTCAGCCATCAGCTCGGGATCCTGGGCCATCAAGGCCTGTGCCTCGAGCACGGCCTGTGCCTCGCCGCCCGCCAGATTGCCCCGCGCCATCAGATCGGCAGCCACCGCGTCCACAGCCTGGCGAGCCCGCCCCTGCTCGCGCTCCGCGTCCTCGGCCGGGATCTGTTTGGCCGGCGGCTCGAGCACCGCCGTCCCCATGTGCCTGACCTCGCCGATCGCCACACCGTGGCTCACGCCGACGCCTCGCAGCGTTGTCTCCATCTCACCCGTCTCCGATAGTGCGGCGGGTCCCGCCGCCGCGTGGTTGTCCTGTATGCCGTCGTACGACGGCACGGCGATCAGTTCCAGGAGAAGAGGCTGTCGCCCGTCTTCACGTCACCGCTGTCGACGACGGAGGAGAGGGACTCGGCCGTGGCCTCGAGCGCCACGATCGGGCACACCGGCGACTTGCCCGCGGCCTCCACCGCGGCGGGGTCCCAGCGGACGATGCTCTGACCACGCACCACGGTGTCGCCCTTGTTGACGAGCAGCTCGAAGCCCTCACCGTTGAGCTGGACGGTGTCGATACCGAGGTGGACCAGCACGCCGTGACCGCTCGCGTCGACCACGACGAAGGCGTGCGGGTGCAGGGAAACGATGACACCGTCCACGGGCGCCACGGCCTCGGAACGCTCACGCGCGGGATCGATCGCGGTGCCCGGGCCGACCATGGCCCCGGAGAAGACCGGATCCGGCACGGCGGCCAGTCCGATGGCACGTCCGGCAAGAGGGGACGTCACGGTGGTCATGGGAAGCCTCCCAAGGAGTGGAGCTGCATATGGGCTGTCACTACCTGTCCCGACGGCGTACTGAGCAGCAGCGTATGACAGATGAAGTGGCGGTTCCGTATGGAAGCTACCAGCTGGTGGTCTAGACCACCAGCCTCGTCGATTTGCACGTGCTCCAAGCCCGCGTGTACAGTCGTACTCCTGCTGAGGGCGAGCGGCGCGAAAGTGTGCTCCCTCAACAGCACCCAAAGTTATCGGATCCTATCTCGGGGTCACCTTCTGCATGTCCGCAGGATGGTGGTCAGAGAGACGGAAAAAGCCTGATAGATTTGGGACCGCCGGAAAGGGAAACGCGAGAGCGAAAACCTGGAAAGCGCCGAGGAAATCGGATCGAGAAAAGGTCTGATAGAGTCGGAAACGCAAGATCGAAGGGAAGCGCCCGGAGGAAAGCCCGAGAGGGTGAGTACAAAGGAAGCGACCGTTCCTTGAGAACTCAACAGCGTGCCAAAAATCAACGCCAGATATGTTGATA
>NZ_JBSFXG010000024.1:0-146389 GCF_053595235.1 Streptomyces sp. NPDC002520
GTACTGCAGGGGGGACCCTGTGGGAGAGTAGGACGCCGCCGAACAAATTTTGGGAAAACCCCCGCATCCACGGATGCGGGGGTTTTCTGCGTTCAAGAGCGGCTAGGCGGTCAGCAAGAGCGGTCAGAAGGTCACGTCCGCCGTGTTCACCGTTTCGCCCCGGCGGCCGGGTGCGTGCTGCCCGTTCCAGTAGAGGTTGGTGTGCGCGATCACCAGCTCGGGGGCGGGAGCGCCGTACTCGGTGGCGTCCTCCGTGGTGTGGGCGTCGCCGGCCAGCGTCGCGTCGTAGCCGCGGACGAGCGCGCCATGCAGCGTGGAGCGGACGCAGAAGTCGGTCTGGGCGCCCGTGACGACGACACGGCCCACCCGGTGCTCGGCCAGGACCGACTCCAGGTCGGTGTCCTCGAAGGAGTCCCGGTAGTTCTTGTGGACGAGGGGCTCGGTGTCGAGGCGCGTCAGCTCCGGTACGTACTCCCAGGCTTCACTGCCCCGCTTGAGTTCGTCGTCGTTGTGCTGCACCCAGACCACCGGCACGCCTTCCGCGCGGGCCTTGTCGATCAGGGTGTTGATGTTGGCGAGGACGCCGTCAAGGTTGTGGCAGCCCGACACGACGTCGTTCTGGACGTCGATGACGAGCAGTGCGGAATGCGGCCGATCGGGAAGCGTGGTCATGCGCCCACAGTAGAAGCTGCCGCTGACATGGGCGCCCCGTATATCGGGTGAGGGCCGGGGCCGGGGCGGCTACCGTTCCGTCATGAGTACTCAGACCCGTGCCGACTACATCGTGCGCGCCCTGCGCCCCGAGGAGTGGGCCGCCGCACGGCAGCTGCGCCTTGACGCGCTGCGGGACCCGGTCGCGCACATCGCCTTCCTGACGACGTACGAGGAGGCCGAGGCCCTCCCGGACTCCTTCTATCAGGAACGGGCCCTGCAGTCAGGTGAAGGGGCCACAGGGGCACGACAGTTCATCGCCGAGGCGCCGGACGGGGCCTGGGCCGGCACTGCCACGGTGCTCCTCGAGGAGCCCGGCGGCAAGGACTGGGCAGGGTACCCGGTCGACCGGCGACAGGGGCAGGTGGTCGGTGTGTTCGTCCGGCCCGAGCACCGCGGGCGCGGGCTGACCGAGGCGCTGCTCGATGCCGGCGCCGCCTGGGCGTGGGAGCAGAAGGCCGAGCGGATACGGCTGTTCGTGCACGAGAACAACACGAGGGCGCAGGCGGCCTATCGCAAGGCCGGATTCGTGCCCAGCGGAGTGGCCGTGACGTTCGCCAAGTTCGAGGCGGAGAAGGACCTGGAGTTCGTCCTGGAACGGTAGTTCCGGGACCGGTGGTTCCGGGACCGCGGGGTTCTCGGACCGGTCCCTTCCAGCCCGGACCGATCGATCGCTTCTAGACAGGTAGCTCCTGGTGGGGCCAGCGGGATTTCGCCTGTTCGCGGGAGCGGAGGAGGGCCAGGGTCGGCAGGCCCCGCTCGGTTCCGGCGGCCAGCAGGTCGGGGAGCTGGGGGATGGGGGCCACGGCCGCCACATCGTCCAGGACCAGGGTCAGTGGTGGGTCGAGCCGACCGGAGGATGACCGTTCGGCCATGCGCCGGCCGCGCTCGACCACGCTGGAGACGAGGGCCGTCAGCAGGGGCATCGCCCCTGGGTTGGTCCTGGGGTCCTCGATGGATTCACCGACCACATAAAGCGTGCCCCCTTCCTGGACGAAGGAATCCAGGGAGAGCGCATCAGTTCGGTTGGGGGTGCAGGCCTCGCGAATGTTGACCGTGAAGAGGGCGGAGAGGGCCCGGCTGGTCAACTCCTGGGCGATGTCGCGGCGTTCAGGGTGGGCGGTGAGCGCGGCCTCGAGTTCGCCGGCGGCGCCGGGGGCGGCTTTGGGATGGGTGCGGAGGGTGCGTACAGCGTCCTGGATCTGGGTGCCCTGGGACCAGCGGTGGACGTGGCGGATGGTGCGGTTCTCCAGGGCGGCGGCGTGGAGATAGCTCCTCAGGAGCGTTATCGCGGTGTCGGTGACCGCTTGGTCGATCCTGGCCGTGGGCTGGACGGGGCTGATGAGGGCCGTCGCCCTGTGCAGCGCGGTCTGCTTGTCCTCGCAGCCGGTGGTCGGGGACCAGTGGAGGCGGGCGGGGGTGTCGCAGAGGTGGGCGGGGTCGTAGAGGAGGGTGGGGCCCAGTTTGGCCCTGGCGTCCTTTGTCTCGGCCCAGAGGGCCGGGTTCGAGGTGAGGACGAGGGCGGGGCCCGGCGCGTCCTGGATCGCCTGGGTGGCGGTTTCCTGGCGGGCCGCGGGTGGTGCGTAGTGGACCGCGCCCTCGGCGCGGGGAGTTACCCAACCGGCGCCCCGGTTGCCGTCCGCCGGGAAGCGGCCGTTCGGCTGCTGCGGCTCGGGCTCCTGACGAGGCGTGGGTACCTCATGCTGCGTCTGCGTCTGCGTCTGCGTCTGCGTCTGGGGCTGCGTCTGGGGCTGGGGCTGGGCCTGGGCCTGGGGCTGTGCCTGGGCCTGGGGCGGGGGCTGGGGCAGGGGCTGCGGCTCCGGTGTCTGTTCCTGGGCCTGCGCTCTGTCGCGAGCACCCGCCCGCGCCCTCCCCTTCCCGGTGCCCCGCTGCGCTCTCCCCGCCCGCCACCGCGCCACCACGCCGATCACGAACACGGTCAGCACGAACAGGATCATCAGCTGGCCGATGAACAGGCCCCAGAACAGGCCCCAGCCGGAGAGCTGGTGCGCGGGGGTGTCGGGCCAGGCGCCGGCCAGGTCGTGCGGCTCGCCGATCAGGTGGCGCATGGCCGGCGGGGTGCGGGTGAAGGTGACGGCGTCGGGCCAGGCGCCCTTGGCGAAGTAGGCCGCCAGGCCCGTGGCCGTCCAGACCAGCACGGTCATGCCGATGAGGAAGGCGAGCAGGCCGATCAGCAGGCCGTCGGGGATGCCGCCCTGGCTCTCCCGGCCGCTGTCACGGCGGTCGTCCCGTCTCACGCTGTTCCCCCTACGCCACCGTCGACTCGGAGTCGCCCAGGTGCTGCTCGACGAAGGCCGCCGCCCGCTGTTCGGCCTCCAGCTCGGCCGCGTGCAGCGCGTCGTCGGCCGTCAGCTCGCTGGAGGACTCGGTCATCGCGCGGTCGGTGAAGACCAGGGGGCGTTCCGTCTCCGTGACCAGGTGTTTGACCACCTGGACGTTGCCGTTGACGTCCCAGACGGCGATGCCGGGGGTGAGGGTGGGGATGATCTCGACCGCCCAGCGCGGCAGACCGAGGACCCGTCCCGTCGCTCTCGCCTCGTCCGCCTTCTGGGCGTAGATCGTCCTGGTCGACGCCATCTTCAGGATCGCCGCCGCCTCCTTCGCGGCCGCGCCGTCCACCACGTCGGACAGGTGGTGGACGACCGCCACGAAGGACAGACCGAGCCGTCGGCCGAACTTCAGCAGCCGCTGGAACAGCTGGGCCACGAACGGGCTGTTGATGATGTGCCAGGCCTCTTCCACGAGGAAGATGCGCTTCTTGCGGTCGGGGCGGATCCAGGTGTGTTCCAGCCATACGCCGACGATCGCCATGAGGATCGGCATGGCGATGGAGTTGCGGTCGATGTGGGAGAGGTCGAAGACGATCAGCGGGGCGTCGAGGTCGATGCCGACCGTGGTCGGGCCGTCGAACATGCCGCGCAGGTCACCGTCGACCAGGCGGTCGATGACCAGGGCGACGTCGAGTCCCCACGCCCGTACGTCGTCTATGGCGACGTTCATCGCCTCGGCCGACTCCGGCTCGGGATGCCGCAGCTGCTCCACGATGTCGGTCAGGACCGGCTGGCGGTCCACGATCGTCTCGTTGACGTAGGAGTGGGCGACCTTGAGGGCGAAGCCGGAGCGTTCGTCCAGGCCGTGGCCCATCGCGACCTCGATGATCGTACGGAGCAGCGCGAGCTGGCCCGTGGTGGTGATCGAGGGGTCGAGCGGGTTGAGGCGGATGCCGTGGTTCAGGGCGGCCGTCGGGTCCAGCCGGATCGGCGTTATTCCCAGCTCCTCCGCGATCAGGTTCCATTCACCGACGCCGTCCTCGCCCTGTGCGTCCAGGACGACGACCTGGCGGTCCTTGAAGCGCAGCTGGCGCAGGACGTACGTCTTCTCCAGCGCGGACTTGCCGTTGCCGGACTCGCCGAGGACGAGCCAGTGGGGGGCCGGGAGCTGCTGGCCGTACAGCTGGAAGGGGTCGTAGATGTAGCCCTTCCCGGAGTACACCTCGCGGCCGATGATGACGCCGGAGTCGCCGAGGCCGGGCGCGGCGGTGGGCAGGTAGACCGCCTGGGCCTGGCCCGTGGAGGTGCGTACCGGCAGCCGGGTCGTCTCGACCTTCCCGAAGAGGAAGGACGTGAAGGCGTCGGTGAGGACGGACAGCGGATCCCGCATCGGCGAATCAGCCCCTACCTTCGGATGCCGGTGGCGAAGGGAAGTGTGTTCACGAAGGCCCGGTGGTGCTCGCGGTCGCACCACTCCAGCTTCAGATACGACTTGCCTGCGGAGGCCCTTATCGTGCGCTTGTCGCGGTTCAGGGCCTCCGGGGTGCGGGCGGAGACGGTGATGTAGCCGACCAGGTTGACGCCGGCGGCGCCGCTGGCGAGGTCCTCGCCGCGCTGGTCGAGGCGGTTGTGGGCGGCCACGTCGCGGGGGTCGACCGTCCGGTTCATCTTGGCGGCGCGGGAGGCCTCGGCCTCGTCGTTGGTCTTCTCGGTGAGCATCCGCTCGATGGCGATCTCGGTGGGTTCGAGGTCCATCGTCACGGCGACCGTGCGGATGACGTCAGGGGTGTGGACGAGCAGCGGGGCGAGGAAGTTGACGCCGACGGGGGTCATCGGCCACTCCTTCACCCAGGCCGTGGCATGGCACCAGGGGGCGCGGGTGGCCGACTCCCGGGTCTTGGCCTGGAGGTAGGTGGGCTCCATGGCGTTCAGCTCGGCCGGCCAGGCGTTGCGCTTCGTCATCGCCTGGATGTGGTCGATCGGGTGGTCGGGGTCGTACATGGAATGGATGAGGGAGGCGAGCCTGCCCTGCCCGAGGGGCTGGCGGACCCGCATGTCGGCCTCCTGGAGCCGCGAGCAGATGTCGGTCAGTTCGCGGGCCATGACGACGGCGAGTCCCGCGTCCCGGTCGAGCCGGCGCCCGGCCTGGGGCCGTGCGGCCCGCGCCATGGCCTGTGCCTCGGCGGCCAGTTCACGGGTGTAGTGCATGCAGGCGACCAGGTAGGCGCGGTGCTGCTCGCTGCTGGTGGACACCATCGACTGGAGCTGGTCGTACGACTGCTGGAGCCACGAGGGCGAGCGTTCGTCACCGCGCTGGGTGACGTCCTTGGCGTGGGCGTCGGGGTCGGCGGGCAGCGTACGGGCGAGCATCTGGATCCGGGTGACGAACCCGTCCCCGTTGGCGACGTGCTTGAGCAGCGTGCCGAACCGGTCGACGAGGGCCTCCTGGTCCTCGGAGTCGCGCAGGCCGACGCCCGGTCCCTCGATCTCGATCGCCGCCGTGACGGTCCTGCGGTCGGCGTGCAGCAGTACGGCGATCTCGTCCGGGCCGAACGGCGCGGCCAGCCAGCTGATCCGCCCGATGCCCGGCGGCGGCCCGATCTCGACCTCGCGCCCGTCCAGCCGGGTCCCGGCATCCACGGCGGAGGAGCGATAGACGGCGGCGCGCTTGACGGTGCGCTTGTACGAGCGGTTGATCTCGAACCACTTGTAGAAGGTGCGGCGCTTGTACGGCACGTACACGGCGGCGAGCGCGAGCATCGGAAAGCCCGTCAGCAGCACGATCCGCAGGGACAGGACCGGGACGAGGAGGCCGCACATCATGCCGAGGAACGCGCCCAGGACGATCAGCGCGATCTCGCCGGACTCTCGGTTCCGGCCGACGATCGCGTTCGGCCGGGCGCGGCCGATGAGATACGTACGGCGGGGCGTGACCGGATGGGACAGGTGGGACTCGGTCGTCAACGCCCTTCACCTCCCGTGCGGTTGCTGTTGCGGGTGTTGCCGGCGTGCGGGGTGTTGACCGGGCTGGGGGAGCGCGGCGCCGGGGTGGCGGGGGGAACTGCTGCGCCGCCGCCCTGCGGACTGCGGGTGCTGTGGGCGGCGACGCCGCCGGAGGCCGGGTTGGCCGGGCGCGGCCCGCTGCCGCCCTGGGCCTGCGCGCCGCCGCCCCCGCCCCCGCCGTTGTTGTCGGCGCGGGCGCTGTGCGTCTTGATGCCCTGGGCGACCATCGTGGCCGGGGAGCTGATGACCGCGGCGGCCTTGGCCTCCGCGCCCTGCATGATGCGGTTGCTGCGGGAGCCGGCGATCTCGTCGCCGAAGCCCGGGACGAAGCGGTAGATCGCGCCGCTGGCGAAGATGGCGAGCAGGATGATGGAGAGGCCGGAGACGACCGCGGAGAAGGCGTCCGGGCCGTTGTCGCCGGAGAGGGCGCCGGCCAGCCCCAGCACGATGACGATCACCGGCTTCACCAGGATCACCGCGATCATGATCCCGGCCCAGCGGCGGACGTGGCCCCACAGGTTCTTGTCCACCAGGCCCGCGTAGACGACGGTGCCGAGGAGGGCGCCGACGTAGAGCAGGGCGGCGCGGATGACGAGCTCCAGCCAGAGGATGCCGGCGGCGAGGATGCTGACCAGCGAGACGACGATCAGCATGATGGGGCCGCCGCCGATGTCGTTGCCCTTGCTGAGCGCGCCCGAGAACGTGCCGAAGAACGTGTCCGCCTGGTCGCCGGTCGCCTTCGCGAGGACGTCGGTCACACCGTCGGTGGCCGATACGACCGTGTACAGGATCAGCGGCGTGAACGCGGAGGCCAGCACCGTCAGCCAGAGAAAACCGACGGCCTCCGAGATGGCGGTCGTGAGCGGCACGCCGCGCACCGCGCGCTTGGCGACGGCCAGCAGCCACAGCAGGAGGGTCAGGATCGAGGAGGCCGCGAACACGACGGCGTACTGCTGCAGGAACTTCTCGTTCGTGAAGTCGACGGTCGCCGTCTCCTTCACCGCGTCACTGAGCTTCCCGATCGTCCAGGAAGCGGCGTCGGCACAGCCCTTGGCGAGGGAGGAGAGGGGGTCGAGGGTGTCGGTGAGGGGGTTGCTGGGGGTACCGGTGAGGCCGTTTTTGGAGCTGCCGTTGTCTTTTTCGCAGAACTGTTTGGCGGGGCCGACGATGAGGTCGCACTTGTTCGACGAGGGTGACGGTGTGGGTGCGGCGACGGCTCGGGTGGCCAGCAGGACGAGGCCACTCTGCACGGCGGTGACAACGGCGGTGGCCTTGAGTACGCGACGCGGGCTACCGGGCATAAGTGAAGCCTCCGTACTCCTCGACGGCCTTCGACATCTCGTCGGCGCTGGATGCCTTGTTGTCACCGGGGACGGGCGCGGGGCCGTCCTTCTGGGAGAAGCTGTCGACCTTCCAGTCGCCGTCCGACCAGCTCAGCTGAAGGGTCAGGGTGAACCAGTCGCTGGTGACGGGGTTGGTCGATCTGTCACCGGCGGTCCCGAACACACCGGTGCACCAGACCTCGACCGTTGCCGCGGTCCCCGAGTAGCTCGTGGTCTTGGTGCCGATCGGCGCGGTACGGGAGACGTAGGTCTGTCCGGCGGCAGCGTTGCCGTTGGCGTCCAGGCCGATGCTGCTCAGGAACTGTCGGCTGTACGCCTTGTCGAACTTGTCGGTCAGAGAGGCCTGCTGGTTGGCGACGAAGACCTGGCGGACGATCTCGTTGCGCCGCGCAGGCTTGAGGATGTCGGCCGAGACCAGCACCACGGAGTAGTTCGCGGCAGCGCTCTGCGCACCCCCCTCCGTGTGTGCGAAACCCGAAGGAATCCCCCCGCTCTTCGTCTCCACGGGACGTGACCCGCTGGCCGCCGTGGAGGAGCTTTTCGGTTGTTGCCCCTTGTCCGTCGAGCCGTCCGCGGACGAGTCCCCTCTGTTCGCGAAGGCGATCGCCGCGATGAGGAGGACGACCACGCCGACGACGGTGATCAGGCCCCGGGAGGAGGAGCGTCCGGGGCGGCGGGGTGCGCCGCCGTAGGGGTCGCCGCCGGGCAGGTGGGTCCGGGTCTGGCCGGTTTCGGTGTAGCCCTGCTCGTCTCCGGGATTCATGCCGCGTACGCCCCCTCCACCTCGTAGACATACGACGGTAGCCGTGCTGGTTCCCGCGCGGGCGCGGTGTGGTGACTCGACATCAGGGAAACGCAACCTCAGCCGGTGGGCACGACGGGTGGGTGGGGTGGAGGGGACGGGAACCGGGCGTGCCCGGGCGGGGACAGGAGAGGAGGGCTAGACCGCCATGCCGTACACGATCGTGAAGAGTGTGCCGAGGGATCCGATGATGAAGACCCCGGTGAGGCCGGCGATGATGAGGCCCTTGCCCTGCTCCGCGCTGAAGGTGTCGCGCAGGGCGGTCGCGCCGATGCGCTGCTTGGCCGCGCCCCAGACCGCGATGCCGAGACAGAGCAGGATGGCGACGGCCATCACCACCTCGATCATCACCTTGGCTTCGTTGCCCAGGCTGCCGAAGGGGCCCCAGTCCGGAGCGATCCCGCCGATGATGGTGTTGATGTCTCCCTTGTCGGCCGCAAAGAGCATGTAAGTCACCGCCCCTGGTGGGTAGTTCCGCATGACCCCTGCCGTGTGCAGAGGTCAGCCCTCATTCTCGCCGACAACGTCGCTGTCGTATGTCGACTTGACGTCATTGGCTGGCGGGTTTCGTACGAATCCTTGGCACGGTCACTCTGTGTATCACGGCAGGTCACGCCGGGCAACGAGGCCGGTGCGAAACCCGTCACGTGGTTACGTCGTTGACCTCTCTTACGCCCTGGCACGGCTTCTGACGGCTGGTCGGGTGAGGCGTCGGGACGATGTTCTCACGGGGTTCTCACGAGCAGGGAAAACGGGCCGCGGCCGGATGCCGTGGCCCGTCTTCCTTCCCGCGCCGCCCCGAGGGGACCCCACGTCCCCCTGCGGTGGCGGCTCCCCGTGACCCGACGGGGGTCGGGCGGCGCCGAGTACGGCGGCCCGCGACCAATGTCGCCTGTCGGGTGGGCGGCAGCCAGGGAGCTTTCGGAGTTCTGACTCCCGCCTTACTGGAGGGGGTTGCCGGCTTACCTCTCGATGGCGAGCGGATGGCGGTGTGCTGGGCGGAACTTGACCGGAAACACGGGGTGCGCACAGGCGCACCGAAGGGGCGCGGCCGCTCAGCGGGGCTTGAGGCCGTGCAGGATCAGATGGACATGCTCGTCCAGCCCGGCCAGGGCCTCGCTCGCATCCAGTGCGCAGCTGGTGATGAGGGCGGCGAGGCCGTGCAGGCTCGACGTGGCGACCATGGCGATCCGCTCGGGATCGCCCTCGACGATCTCGCCCCGTTCCTGCGCCTCGGTGAACATGCGGGTGAGGCCGGTGAGGGACTGGTCGACGGCCGCCGTGAGCTGGGCGGAGCTGTCGGGGTCGTGCTTGCGCGCGAACATCAGCTCCAGCAGTTCCGGGTTCTCGACGGCGAAACCGAGGTAGGCGCGTGCGAGCGCGGTCATGCGCTCCTCGAAGGTCGGGTCCGTGAGGGCGGTGGCCGCGGCGAGGCCCTGGTTGAGGCGCTCGTACCCGTCCAGTGCGAGGGCGTCCAGCAGCGCCTGCTTGTCCTTGAAGTGCCGGCCCGGGGCCGCGTGGCTCACGCCTATGTCACGGGCCAGTTCGCGCAGCGACAGCGCGCCGGCCCCCTTCTCGCGCAGGGTGCGCTCGGCGCTCTTGAGGAGGGCGGCGCGCAGGTCTCCGTGGTGATAGGGGCGGCTCGTCGGGATGCGCGGCATGGGCCCCATCGTAACGTGATGTTGTCGTTGACAGCATTGTTGTCGATGCCTACATTGAGGCTATGGCTGATACGAGCGGTGCGCGCCGTGCGCGCAAATGGAACGCGACCGACCTTCCCGACCTGACCGGCCGCACGGCCGTGGTCACCGGAGCCAACAGCGGCCTCGGCCTCGCCACCGCCGAGGCGCTGGCGCGGTCCGGGGCGCATGTGGTGTTCGCCGTACGGGACCCCGCGCGCGGCGGTGCGGCGGCGGCGCGGGTGGGCGGCAGCACGGAGGTGCGCCGCCTGGACCTGGCGGACCTGGACTCGGTGCGGGAGTTCGCCGCCTCCTGGGACCGCCGCCCGCTGGACCTGCTGATCAACAACGCCGGCGTGATGATGCTGCCCGAGCAGCGCACCAAGCAGGGCTTCGAGATGCAGTTCGGCACGAACCACCTCGGGCACTTCGCCCTCACCAACCTGCTGCTGCCGTACGTCACCGACCGGGTGGTGACGGTCTCCTCCGGCCTCCACCGCGGCGGCGACGGGGTGGTGCACTTCGACGACGTGAACCTGCGGGGCCGTTACTCCCCGACCCGCGCCTACGCCCAGTCCAAGCTGGCCAACCTCCTGTTCACGCTGGAACTCCAGCGCCGGCTGGCCGAGGCAGGCTCGCCGGTGCGCGCCCTGGCGGCCCACCCCGGCTACGCGGCCACCAACCTGCAGAGCCACGCCGCGAACCCCCTCGCGCGGGCCTTCATGGTCGTCGGCAACAAGCTCTTCGCCCAGGAGGACAAGGCCGGCGCCCTCCCCACCCTCTACGCCGCCACCCAGGACCTCCCGGGCGCGGCCTACGTCGGCCCCGACGGCCTCGGCGGGATGCGCGGCGCTCCGACCCTGGTCGGCCGCAGCGCGGCGGCGAGCGACCCGGAGGCGGCGCGGCGGCTGTGGACGCTGTCGGAGGAGATGACCGGGGTGCAGTGGGGGCTCGCGGCGGGGGCTGCTCCGGGTGCGCCGGGGGCTGCCGAACGGTTCTGAGCCGGGTGCGGCGGGCATCCCGGCATCCGGGGCAGGGGCGGGCGGCGGGCCGAGGCAGGAATCCGGTCCTCCCGGTCCTCCCGGTCCGTACCGGGTTTACCCCGCAGTAGAAATTGACCCGTGCACAGCCGCTGACCTCCGCACCCTTGCCGGATACGGTGACCCCTCATGGACGAAGAGGAGCGGGGATGAGCGGCGACACCG
The DNA here is from genome assembly GCF_053595235.1 of Streptomyces sp. NPDC002520. Lineage (NCBI taxonomy): Bacteria > Bacillati > Actinomycetota > Actinomycetes > Kitasatosporales > Streptomycetaceae > Streptomyces > Streptomyces sp. NPDC002520. The sequence continues at coordinate 11,035 of NZ_JBSFXG010000024.1, forward strand.
GCATCGCGCAGCCGTACGTCCCTGCCGAGTCGTACGTCCCCGCCGGGCGGGACGCCCCTGCCGGGCCGGACGCCCCTGCCGGGCCGGACGCACCTGCCGAGTCGTACGCCCGTGCCCTGCCGGGCGTGCCCGCCCAGCCGGGCCCGCGCGCCGACCATCTCCGCGCCACCCCCGCGAACATCCCTGTGCGCACCCCCGTGACCCCGCCGGTGAGTTTCCGTCTCACCGGCCGCACGGCGCTGGTGACCTGCTCGGTGCGCGGGATCGGGTTGGAGATGGCGCGGGCACTGGCCGGGGCCGGGGCGAAGGTCGTGCTCAACGGCCGTGATCAGGCGGCCCTCGACGCCGTGGCGGCGCGCCTGCGGGGCGAGGGGTACGACATCCTCACGGCAGCCTTCGACGTCACCGACCGGGAGGCCGCCGAGGCGGCGGTGAGCCGGCTCGGCACCGTCGACGTCCTGGTGAACAACGTGGGCGACGACGACCGGCGCGACGTGGGCGAGATGACCCCGGACGAGCTGTCCGGGGTGCTCGGTGTCCGCCTGGCCTCGGCGTACGCCCTGAGCCAGACCGTGGCCCGGGGCCTGGCCGCCCGGGGCACGCCGGGCCGCATCATCAACGTCTCCTCGGTCGTCGGCCGGCTGGGCCGCACCGGAGACGTCGCCTACGCGACCGCCAAGGCGGGGCTGGACGGTCTGACCCGGGCCCTGGCCGCAGACCTCGGCCCGAGCGGTACGACGGTCAACTCGGTGGCGCCCGGCACCTTCGCCACCGACGTCGAGGCCGACGTCGAGGCCGACGTCGCGGGCGAGACCAAGGCCGACGTCGCGACCGAGGGTGCGGCCGGCACCGAGGCCGCCGAGGATCCCGAGTGGGCGCACTGGCTGCGCACCCGTACCGCGCTGGGCCGCTGGGGCCGTCCGGGCGAGATCGCCGGGATCGTCGTGTTCCTGGCGAGCGAGGCGGCCTCCTTCATCACCGGGCAGACCATCGCGGTGGACGGCGGGATGACCACGACGTTCTGACCGGCGCCCCCCGGACGGGCCGCGTGGGGAGGCGGCGGAACGGGCCGCACAGTACGGTGGACCCGGCCTGGGCCGTACGGGCGACGCCCCGGGCGAGAGAGCGGTTCACAGGAAAAAATCAGTGAAGTCGGGACGGGTTTCTCACCTTTGTGCGACAGAGTGAGGACTGATGAAGCGCATCTCACGCATCTCGGTCACCTCGCGTCCCGCGCTGCTCTGCGCGGTGGTGATGCTCGCCCTCACGTCGGCGTCCGTGGCCTCTGCCGATGACGGGCCCGGGCCCCTCGGGGTCACCGCCCTGGCCGCCAGGACCGCGCGGAGCGTGCCGGTGGGCGCGCTGTTCGGCGCGGACCGGGCCGGCAACATGACCGGCGGACACTTCTGCACCGCCTCGGTCGTGCACAGTCCGGGCCGCGACCTCATCGTCACCGCCGCGCACTGTGTCGACGGCGTCGACGGCGACCTGGTGTTCGCACCGGGCTACCGGGACGGCAAGGCGCCGTACGGGGAGTGGAAGGTCGGGCAGCGGATCCTGCCCGACGGGTGGGCGCGCGACCAGGACGAGGACAGCGACATCGCGTTCGCCGTCGTCGACGCACGGGGCGGCCGGCGGATCGAGGACGTCGTCGGAGCGCATCGCTTCGTCCCCGGAGTGGCCACCGGCGCCACCGCCGTCACCGTCATCGGCTACCCCGACAGCCGCGAGACCCCCATCAGCTGCACCAACAAGCCGTCCCCGCACAGCGCCACCCAACAGCGCATCGACTGCCCCGAGTTCACCAGCGGCACCAGCGGCAGCCCCTGGATCAACGGCGACGGTCAGGTGGTCGGCATCCTCGGCGGCCACGAACAGGGCGGCTCGACCGACGACGTGTCGTACAGCGTGGTGCTGGGGAAAGAGGCGGCGGAGCTGTACCGGGACGCGACGGCCGGTTCCTGAGAGGTCGCGGCCTCGACACCGTCGCGTCAGGGATCGTCGGTCCTCGGCCGGCCGCCGCGCACCGTTCCCGAGGGGGGCGGTGAACTCTCCTGTGCCGGCCGGACACCTGCTGATCATCCATCAGTCGACCCGCCGGGCCGGCGCGCTTCGTGGCGCGACCCTCACGCGGCCCTCGCGCGACCCTTGAGCAATACATAAATCAATCATTCGCTTGACAGGTCTGCGCCGTCGTCCATATCTTCAAGCGAGCGATTGATTTAAGAAGCGCCGGCACGCGACGGCGCGCCACCGTCTTGATGGATCCCGGATCCCGGATCCCGGACCCCGAGAACCAACCTGGAGGAACACGACATGAAGCTCGGATGGAAGACGATCATCGCCACGGCCGCCGTCGCGAGCCTGGGCGGTCTCGGCATCGCCGCGGTGCCGTCACAGGCGGCGAGCCCCGTCGCCCCCACCGCGCACGTCCGCACCGCCGGCGACGCGGAGGCCCGCCCGGCCCTGACTCCCCGCCAGCTGTCGGAACTGCCCCTCACCGACCGCCACCTGACCCCGCGCGAGACGGCCAACCTCGCCGTCGTCCTGAACGCGTACCACGTGGCGGAGGGCAAGAGCCTGGACCCCGACGCGTTCGTCGACGGCTTCGCCGAGGACGGCGTCTTCAACGACATGGTCGCCGGTCAGGCCTACCGGGGTAAGGCGCTCGGCGAGGTACCGCGCTACATGGCCAACCTCTTCCCCGACGTCCATCGGGACCTCAAGCGCATCACCGTGAGCGGCGACGAGGTCAGCATCGAGCTGTCGATCCAGGGCACGTTCGAAGGGCCGCTGCGGACGCCCGCCGGCACCGTCAAGCCGACCGGCGCGAGGGTCGACGCACCGACCGCCGACTTCTGGTACCTGCACAACGGCAAGGTCGAGCAGTTCAACTGCTACGTCGGCTACACGAAGATGTACTCCGACATGGGCGTGAACCTCGACTGGGCCTCGGCGGTCGCCAAGGGCTGAGCCAGACCCCGGAGGGCTGTCCGGCCGAGGGCCGGGCGGCCCCTTCCGTTGTCCCGCAGCCGCAGCCGCAGCCGCAGCCGCAGCCGCAGCCGCAGCCGGGGGCGTAGTGCCGGGTGTCACCCGTGAAATGACGCCACATCACGAGGAAAGTGCATTGAACCGCTCTGGCATGGGGGAAAGTTGAACCGTGCGGAAGGTATGGGTGGTCGGTGGGGCGGCGGTCGGGCTCGGGACGGCGTTCGTCGCGCTGCTCGTCGTGGGGGTGTACGTCGTCGCCGGGAATCTGGTGAACGGGGTCACCTCGGGCGGCCGGGGTCTCGCCAAGGGGGCGGTGCCGGCCGCGTACAAGCCACTTGTGCAGGAGTGGGGGAATCTGTGCCCGGCCCTCACCCCGGCGCTGCTCGCGGCCCAGCTGTACCAGGAAAGTGGCTGGAATCCGACGGTCGTCAGCCCTGCCGACGCGCGCGGTATCGCCCAGTTCATCCCGGGCACCTGGGCCACGCACGGCATCGACGGCAACGGTGACGGCAAGCGCGACATCTGGGATCCGCAGGACGCGATCCCGTCGGCGGCGTCGTACGACTGCGAACTGGCGAAGTACGTCAAGGACGTTCCGGGGAACGTCGGCGACAACATGCTCGCCGCGTACAACGCGGGTGCCTACCGGGTCATAAGGGCGGGCGGCGTTCCCGCCATCAGCGAGACGCAGAACTACGTGAAGCGGATCCGCTCCCTGGAGCAGAGCTTCGCCGCGCCGGTCAGCCGGCTCGACCCCACCCGACAGGCCGCCGGAGCCATCGGGTTCGCGCAGAAGAAGCTCGGCACGCCCTATCTGTGGGGTGGCAACGGCACCGCCGACCAGGGCGGGCGCTTCGACTGCTCGGGGCTGACCAAGGCGGCGTACGAGAACGTGGGGATCCAGCTGCCCCGCGTGGCCAACGACCAGTACAACGCAGGCCCGCACCCCTCCCGGGACGAACTGCTCCCCGGGGACCTCGTGTTCTTCTCCCACGACCCGGCCGACTCCCGGGCCATCCACCACGTCGGGATCTACGTGGGCGGCGGCTACATGATCGACGCGCCGCGCACGGGCGCCGTGATCCGGTTCGACCCCATCGACACCGGCGAGTACTTCGGTGCCACCCGGGTCACCGCGGATGGCGCAAAAGCGCTCCCCACCAAGGTGTGAACCGAGCGTGAACCTACCCCCTGAGCTGCGATGATTCGTCTCTCTTCGATAACGTCTGAGTGATCGTTCAGTGGATTGTGGAACGTATGCATGAGTGCTGTGCGTTCCTGGACACGTAGCCGAGCGGACGTCAGTACGCCAGTGCAGCGGAAGCGGATCTACGAACCACGGGGGGCTGGAGCGACGCACACGAGGTGCGTCCGGGAAGACGACGAAGGGGCCGCAGCACGATGGCTGTACTCGCCGAATCCGGATCGAACCCCGACGTCGACCTGCTGTACGACATCAACGGCCTGGCCAAGGACGCGCCGCGCTGGCTCGACCGGGTCATGGAGTTCGTCGGTGAGTACGGACTGCTGCTCGCCATGGTGCTGCTCGTGCTGTGGTGCTGGTGGACCGTGCGGCGCCGGGGCGGGCCGGACGCGGCGTCCTCGGTTGCCGCGCTGCTCTGGGCGCCGCTCGCGGCGGGCATCGCGGTCCTGGTGAACGTGCCGATCCGCGGCTTCGTCGAACGCCCCCGCCCCTTCGTCGATCACCAGGGCCTCGCGGTCCTCGTCACCGGCAAGAACGACTTCTCCTTCGTCAGCGACCACGCCACGATCACCATGGCCCTCGGTGTCGGCCTCTTCGTCGCCGACCGCCGCTTCGGTGTCGCGGGCATCGGGCTCGCCCTGCTGGAGGGCTTCTGCCGCGTCTACATGGGAGTCCACTACCCGACGGACGTCGTCGGCGGCTTCGCCCTCGGCACCGCGGTCGCCCTGCTCCTCTCTCCCCTGGCGAGCGCCCTGCTCACCCCGCTGACGAAGGCCGTGGAGCGCTCCCCGCGCGCGGGCTGGATCGTCCGCCGCGGCTCCTCGTCCGCCCCGGAGGAGAAGGACGGCCTGGTTCCCGGCCCCCGCCCGTGCGCGGAGTCCGACGAGAAGGACCTGGCCGCGTAGCCCCCGTAGGTCCCCTTCCTATTCCTACAGCCCCTGCCCGTAAGAGAAGAACCGCTCCGGGTCGTACTTCTTCTTCACCGTGGCCAGCCGCCCCGCCGCGTCCCCGTAGTACGCCTTCCGCCAGTCCTTCAGCGTGGGATCGGTGTAGTTCTGGTACGCCGCGCCGGAGGCGTACGGCTTCATCGCGTCGTGCGCCGACGTCAGCCAGGACTGGGCCGAGCTGCCGGAGGCCCCCGCCCCCCAGGACGCGATGTACTGCGCCAGCATCCGCGAGCGGCGGTGGACGAAGGCCGTCGCCGTAGGGGAGACCCGGTTGACCGCGCCGCCGAGCGCGGTGAGCGCGATGCTGCCGGCGCCGCCGCGGACCGAGCCGATCTGCCGGAGCAGGGTCTGGATGCCCGCCGCGGACAGCGAGCGGTCGAAGAAGTCGGACCGGGCGGCGTAGGTCTCGCGGCCCAGCCTGCCCTGTGGGGAGCGGCCGGGGGTGGAGCCGGGCAGATGACACTGGGCGTCGGTGGAGAAGGAGGAGCAGCCGGCGTAGATCTCCATCGCCTCCTCGTAGCCCCGGCGGCGCAGGGACACGGAGCGCGCGTCGGCGCCGGCCATGTGTGCCAGCCGGTCCACCGCGTTCTGGAGTTCGCCGTAGGTGCCCAGCGAGAAGCAGGCCACGGAGATCGTCGGTGTGCCGCCCGGGGTGCCGGCCAGGTGCAGGGAGGACCAGATCTCGTCCGGCTGGGAGGGGCCCCACTCCTGCCAGGCCTTGATCAGCGCGGCCGCCTTGGACCAGGACCACGTCATGTACGCGGTCACTGCCTGCGGTGCCGGGTGGGTCGTGAACCGCAGCTCGGTGACGACGCCGAAGTTTCCGTTGCCGGCGCCGCGCAGTGCCCAGAAGAGGCCGGAGTGGGAGGTGGCGTTCGCGGTGACCTGGGTGCCGTCGGCGGTGACGACCGTCGCCTGGGTGAGGCTGTCGCAGGTCAGGCCGTAGGCGCGGGAGGCGACGCCGTGGCCGCCGCCGAGGACCAGGCCCGAGACGCCGACGGTGGGGCAGGAGCCGGCGGGTATGGTCACGCCCTTCGCGGCCAGCGCCCGGTAGACGTCGATCAGCTTGGAGCCGGCGCCGACCACCGCCTGCCCGCCGCTCACCCGGATCCGGTTCAGTTTGGACACGTCGAGGATCAGCCGGCCGTCGCCGGAGGAGTAGCCCGCGTAGGAGTGGCCGCCGTTGCGTATCGCCACCTTGATCCGGCGGGCGTGGGCGTACGCCAGGGTCGTACGGATGTCGGCCGGGTGGGCCACGTAGGCGACCGCGGCGGGCTTCAGTCCGTCGAAGCGGGTGTTGTACAGCTGGTGGGCCGTCTTCCAGGAGGCCTCGCCGGGGCGGACGAGTATGCCGTCCAGGTCGCGGGCGAGGGCCGCCCAGTCCGACGCGGCGGCCTGACTGGTGGTCTTCAGCGCTGTACCGGAGGATGAAAGCGTCGTCGCCGACGACCCGGCGGACGTTCCCGATCCCGAGCTGCACGCGGTCAACGCGGTCGCGGCCAGCGCGGCCGCGCCGCCCGACATGAACGTACGCCGTTCCATATCCGTCGCCCTTCCTCGGCATTCGTGGAACGAGACGACGCCGCGCGCACAGGAGTTCCATCGACAGGAGAACGATCGTCGAACACGCGTCAGCGAGTACCGAGTACGTGTCCGCGTCACCCCGCGTTCGGGATCTGGGCGTGCTCTACCCGTGAGCATTCCGTGACCTCACCGGGCCGATGGCAGGGGTTCACTCTCCGTTCACTTTCGGCCATTGGTCGCTTCATCTGTCGTGCCTAATTTCGGCCGTACCGGTGCTGAGTGCGGCCTTTGAATGCGCTCTGCGCCCAGACGACTTCGCACGCCGCCGACAGCGGCGGCTCCTGGAAGGAACTCCTGAAAGTGATGCTTCAGCGCAAGAACCGGCTGCGCGCCCTCTCTCTCGGTGCTGTCGCCGTCTCCGGCGCCCTTGCCCTGACGGCGTGCGGCTCGGACGACAACGGTGGCGGGAGCAAGGCGTCGGGCAACCCGTCGTCCTCCGCCCAGGCCAGCTCCATCAAGTGCGACGACGCCAAGGGCCAGCTGCTCGCTGACGGCTCCTCCGCGCAGAAGAACGCGATAGACGCCTGGGTCAAGCAGTTCTCGCAGGCCTGTGGCGTGCAGATCAACTACAAGGGTTCCGGTTCCGGCGCCGGTGTGACGGCGTTCACGCAGGGCCAGGTCGCCTTCGCCGGCTCCGACTCGGCGCTGAAGCCCGAAGAGGTCACCGCCTCCAAGAAGGTCTGCTCCGGCGGCCAGGGCATCGACCTCCCGATGGTCGGCGGCCCGATCGCGCTCGGCTACAACGTCCCGGGTGTCGACAACCTGGTCCTGGACGCGCCGACCCTCGCCAAGATCTTCGACAGCAAGATCACCAAGTGGAACGACCCGGCGATCGCCAAGCTGAACAAGGGCGTGAAGCTCCCCGACCTGAAGATCCAGGCGTTCCACCGCTCGGACGAGTCCGGCACCACGGACAACTTCACCAAGTACCTGATCGCCACCACCCCGGACAACTGGAAGTACTCCGGCGGCAAGGCCTGGCAGGCCAAGGGCGGCCAGTCCGCTCCGCAGTCCGCGGGTGTGGCCCAGCAGGTCAAGCAGACCGCCGGCGCCATCGGCTACTTCGAGCTGTCCTACGTCGGTGACGGCGTGAAGGCCGTCTCCATCGACACCGGTGCCAGCAAGCCGGTCGCGCCCAGCACCGAGAGCGCCACCGCCGACATCGCGGCCGCCAAGGTCGTCGGCACCGGCAAGGACCTCACGCTCAAGCTGGACTACAAGACCAAGGCCGAGGGCGCGTACCCGATCACCCTGGTCACGTACGAGATCGTCTGCGACAAGGGCAACAAGGCGGACACCCTGCCCGCCACGAAGGCTTTCCTGCGCTACATCGCCAGCGAGGACGGTCAGAAGGTGCTCTCGGGCATCGACTACGCCCCCGTCCCCGCCGAGATCATCGCGAAGGTCCGCACCACCGTCGAGGGCCTGAGCTGACCTGATCCGTGAAGTGCGGTCCGGTCCGAGGGCTTCCCTGGGACCGGGCCGCACCGTCCGGTGCACCGCCGCCAGGAATCGCCGCCCCCGTGGGGCGCGCGGTTCAGCAGACCGGAGAACCCGATGGACATATCGACACAGAAAATCGACACACCACCACCCACCCCGAAGCATTCCGTGGCCGCCTCCAAGGGCGCGTCCCGCGGTGCCGCCCGGCCCGGTGACCGGATCTTCCTCGGTCTCTCCCGCGGCTCGGGCATTCTGCTGTTGGTGATCATGGCCGCCATCGCGGCCTTCCTCACGTACCGTGCCGTCCTCGCCATCAGCAAGGACCACGGGAACTTCCTCACCACCTTCGAGTGGAACACCAACCTCACGCCGCCGACCTTCGGCATCGCGGTGCTGGCCTTCGGCACGATCGTCTCCTCGGTCATCGCCATGCTGCTCGCGGTCCCGGTCGCGGTCGCCATCGCGCTGTTCATCACGCACTACGCGCCGCGCCGGATGGCCGGCCCCGTCGCGTACGTGATCGACCTGCTCGCCGCCGTGCCGTCCATCGTGTACGGCCTGTGGGGCGCGCTCGTGCTGGTGCCGCACATGAACGGCCTCTTCGGCTGGCTCAACAGCTACTTCGGCTGGACCGGCCTGTTCTCCTGGGACGAGGGCGCCCCGCGCTCGATGCTCACCGTCGGCATCCTGCTCGCGATCATGATCCTGCCGATCATCACCAACGTGAGCCGCGAGGTCTTCCGCCAGGTCCCGCAGATGCACGAGGAGGCGGCCCTGGCCCTCGGCGCCACGCGCTGGGAGGTCATCCGCATGTCCGTGCTGCCCTTCGGCCGCTCCGGCGTGATCTCCGCGTCGATGCTCGGCCTCGGCCGCGCGCTCGGTGAGACGATGGCCGTGGCCACCGTGCTCTCCCCGTCCTTCGACATCCAGGCCAGCCTGCTCAACCCGGGCGGCGGCACCTTCGCCCAGAACATCGCCAGCAAGTTCAGCGAGGCGACGGAGTTCGGCCGGGACGCGCTGATCGCGTCCGGTCTCGTCCTGTTCGTCATCACCCTGCTGGTCAACGGCGCGGCCCGGCTGATCATCGCCCGTCGTGCGGAGTACTCGGGGGCCAACGCATGAGCACCGCAGCCGTCACCGGCAAGAACGCCGGCAACCTGCAGGGCGCCAGCCTGCCCAAGTGGTCGCCGTGGGCGATCGCCGTGGGCTCCGTCGCCGTGGGCATCGGCATCTCGCTGGCCGCCGGCCTGGACAGCAAGATCCAGTGGGGCCTGATCGCCGCGGTCCTGTTCGTCCTCGGGACGTACGTCATCGCCGCCCGCGTCGAGGGCACCCGCCAGGCCAAGGACCGGCTCGCCACCAGCTTCGTCTGGGTCGCCTTCCTGCTCGCCGTGGTCCCGCTGGTCTCCCTGATCTGGGTGACCGTCGCGCGCGGCGTGAAGGTCCTGGACGTCTACTTCCTGACCCACTCGATGGGCATCGTCGCCGACACCGAGCCCGGCGGTGGCATCTACCACGCCATCATCGGCAGCCTCGAGCAGGTCGGCCTCGCCACCCTGATCGGCGCGCCGATCGGCGTCATGACCGCGATCTACCTCGTGGAGTACGGGCGGGGCAGGCTCGCCAAGGCGGTCACCTTCTTCGTCGACGTCATGACGGGTATCCCGTCGATCGTCGCGGGTCTGTTCATCCTCAGCCTGATGCTCATCTTCAAGATGCAGCCGTTCGGCTTCGCCGGTTCGCTGGCCCTGGCCATCCTGATGATGCCGGTCGTCGTCCGCTCCACCGAGGAGATGCTCAAGCTCGTCCCGAACGAGCTGCGCGAGGCGTCCCTGGCGCTCGGCGTGCCGAAGTGGCGCACCATCCTGAAGGTGGTCCTGCCGACCTCCATCGGCGGCATCACCACCGGCATCATGCTGGCGATCGCCCGTATCGCCGGTGAGACCGCGCCGGTGCTGCTGCTGGTCTTCGGTAACCCGTTCATCAACAACAACCCGTTCGAGGGTGCGCAGTCCTCGCTGCCGCTGTACATCTACCAGCAGTTCGCGAACAGCGCGGGAGCCGGAGCGGCGTACGACCGGGCGTGGGCGGCCTCGCTCACCCTGATCGCCTTCGTGATGATCCTCAACCTGGTGGCCCGCGGCATCGCCCGCTGGAAGGCCCCGAAGACCGGTCGCTGACGCGGCCATACAGCGACCGAGCCTGAATTTCTGGAAGTGAAGTAGACATGGCCAAGCGAATCGACGTAAGCGGACTCACCGCCTACTACGGCTCCCACAAGGCGATCGAGGACATCTCGATGTCCGTCGAGCCGCGCTCGGTGACGGCGTTCATCGGCCCGTCCGGCTGCGGCAAGTCGACGTTCCTGCGCACGCTGAACCGTATGCACGAGGTCACCCCCGGTGGCCGCGTCGACGGCAAGGTGCTCCTGGACGACGAGGACCTCTACGGCACCGGTGTCGACCCGGTGATGGTGCGGCGCGAGGTGGGCATGGTCTTCCAGCGCCCGAACCCGTTCCCCACGATGTCGATCTTCGACAACGTGGCCGCGGGCCTGCGCCTGAACGGCAGCTACAAGAAGAGCGAGCTGAACGACATCGTCGAGCGGTCGCTCAAGGGCGCGAACCTCTGGAACGAGGTCAAGGACCGCCTGAACAAGCCGGGCTCGGGTCTGTCCGGTGGCCAGCAGCAGCGTCTGTGCATCGCGCGGGCGATCGCGGTGGAGCCGAGGGTCCTCCTCATGGACGAGCCCTGCTCCGCGCTGGACCCGATCTCCACGCTCGCGATCGAGGACCTGATCGGTGAGCTGAAGGAGCGGTTCACGATCGTCATCGTGACGCACAACATGCAGCAGGCGGCGCGTGTGTCCGACCGTACGGCGTTCTTCAACCTCTCCGCCGTCGGTCAGCCCGGCCGGCTGATCGAGATCGACGACACCGAGCGGATCTTCTCGAACCCCTCGGTCCAGGCCACGGAGGACTACATCTCCGGCCGCTTCGGCTGAGTCGGTCCGCGCGGCTTCGGCTGGGCCGAGGCCGCGCCACAGAGACCCTCGCGGTGCTGCATGGCGGTGCCACCGCGAGGAAACAGAAGGGCCCGCCCCTGGCTCCCAGGGGCGGGCCCCGCTGCGTTCTTCCGACCGTGTCCGGGTTCCCGGTGAGGGTCGCCCCCGCGGGGGGCGGACCCCTCTAGAAGCGACATGACCCCGCAGCCGAAGGTCTGGCGGCAGCCGCGTCCCCGAGAGGCGCGGGGAACTGCGCGATCAGCCACGACGAACCCGCGTACGACGAATCCGCTAGAGGACCGTCAGCTTCAGGAGGCCGAAGGTCAGGGCCGCCACCAGGGCCGCGGCCGGCATGGTGATGAACCAGCCGAGGACGATGTTCTTGGCCACGCCCCAGCGGACGGCGTTGACGCGCTTGGTCGCGCCGACGCCCATGATCGCCGAGGTGATGACATGGGTCGTGGAGATCGGTGCCTTGAAGAGGAACGCCGTGGTGAACATGATCGACGCGCCGGTCGTCTCCGCGGCGAAGCCCTGCGGCGGGTCGAGTTCGATGATCTTGCGGCCCAGCGTGCGCATGATGCGCCAGCCACCCGCGTAGGTCCCGAGGGACAGCATCACCGCACAGGCGATCTTGACCCACACCGGGATCGGGTCGCCGTACGTCTCATGGCCGGAAATCACCAGTGCCATCACGACGACACCCATGGTCTTCTGGGCGTCCTGGAGACCGTGACCGAGGGCCATACCCGCCGCCGAGACGGTCTGCGCGATACGGAAGCCCCGCTTGGCCTTGTGCGGGTTGGCCCCGCGGAAGATCCACATGATCGCCGTCATGACCAGGTAGCCCACGATCAGGCCCACGATCGGCGACAGGAACATCGGGAGGATGATCTTGTCGATGACGCCGTTCCAGAGCACTTCCGTGCCGCCGGCCAGCGCCGCACCCACCAGACCGCCGAAAAGGGCGTGGGAGGACGACGAGGGCAGGCCGAAGTACCAGGTGACCAGGTTCCAGACGATCGCGCCGAGGAGGGCCGCGAAGAGGATGCCCATCCCCGTGGACCCCTTCGGGGTCTCGATCAGGCCCTCGCTGACCGTCTTGGCCACCCCGGAGCCCAGGAAGGCACCGGCGAGGTTCATCACGGCGGCCATCGCCAGCGCCGCCCGCGGCGTCAGCGCACGGGTCGACACCGAGGTCGCGATGGCGTTCGCGGAGTCGTGGAAGCCGTTGGTGTACGTGAAGAAGAGCGCGACCGCGATGGTCACGATCAGGACGAAGGTGTCCATCGACGCCTCAGGACTCCTTGACGGCGATGGTCTCCACCGTGTTCGCCACGTGCTCGAACGCGTCCGCCGCCTCTTCCAGGACGTCCACGATCTGCTTGAGCTTGAGCACCTCGATCGCGTCGTACTTGCCGTTGAAGAGGTGGGCCAGCAGCTTGCGGTGTATCTGGTCGGCCTGGTTCTCCAGCCGGTTGACCTCGATCCAGTACTCGGTGAGGTTGTCCAGCGTGCGCAGGTTCGGCATGGCCTCGGCCGTCAGGTCGGCCGCCCGCGCCAGCACCTCGATCTGCTGCTCGACGCCCTTCGGCAGTTCCTCGACGTTGTAGAGGACGACGAGGTCGACGGCCTCCTCCATGAAGTCCATGATGTCGTCGAGGGACGACGCGAGGGAGTAGATGTCCTCGCGGTCGAACGGGGTGATGAACGAGGAGTTCAACTGGTGGAAGATCGCATGCGTGGCGTCGTCACCCGCGTGTTCGGCTGCCCGCATACGCTCCGCGATCTCGGCCCGGGCGGAGGAGTCCGCCCCGAGCAGTTCCATCAGGAGTTTCGAGCCCGTGACGATGTTGTCCGCGGACGCGGCGAACATGTCGTAGAAGCTCGTCTCCCTGGGGGTCAGACGAAAGCGCACGTGGGGTCCTCGGGGTGCTTCGGTTTCGGTCAGGCTGATGCTAGGCGCAACATCCGGCCACGGCTATCGGGCCGTCCTCCAGTGTCGCCCATGGGAAAACCTGGTGAGCACGGGGGCGGGCCAAGGGCCCCATACCCAGCAAAATTCGATACCATATACCCACCAGGGGTATGTATCCGCAGCTTGTCCCGAGACGGAGGCCAGCGATGACGACGACGACCGAGGCCGGCGCCACGCACGGCTACCACAAGCAGAAGGACGAGCACCTCAAGCGGCTGCGCCGGATCGAGGGGCAGATCCGCGGTCTGCAGCGCATGGTCGAGGAGGACACGTACTGCATCGACATACTCACCCAGGTCTCCGCCTCCACCAAGGCCCTGCAGTCCTTCGCCCTCCAGCTGCTGGAGGAGCACCTGCGGCACTGCGTGGCGGACGCGGCGGTCAAGGGCGGTGACGAGATCGACGCGAAGGTCGACGAGGCGACGAAGGCGATCGGCCGGCTGCTGCGCAGCTGAGCCGCGCCCGCCGGCTCGGCCGGCGGAGGGCTCAGACCTCGGCGGACCGCCGTTCCTCGGCGACCCGCAGCACCTCGTCGATGCTCTCCAGGCTGAGCCGGTCCTCGGCGGCGGAGGCGGCGATGATCAGCTCTCCGCACAGCTCGATCTCGGCGAGGGCCACGTGGTCCTGTACCGCGGTACCGCCGAGCGGAGCCACGCGCGTCACCTCTTCTCTGCCGTCAACGACTTCCTAGAGTAGGCAGCGCTCTACACACAGCGCATGGCACGGACGGGCTAGTCCGGGGAGGGCGTCCCGGACTAGTGCGCCCCCTCGTCCCCGCCCGCGCCGCCGTCCCCGGCGCTCCCGTTCTCCTCGGTGCCCCCCTCGCCGCCGCCGCTGTCGCCCTCCGCGATCCGGCCCGCGTAGATGTCCTTCGGGCTCGGCAACCGTACGTCGACGGGGGCGCCGAAGTCGTACAGCAGCGTGGTCGAGGCGACCGCGACGGCGGTGGACTGCCGGCCGTTGACGAAACTGAAGTGCTGTCTGAGCTTGCGGATCCGGCCCTGGTCGTCCAGGTAGGCGTCGAACGGCACCTGTGCCGAGGCGAACCCCTTCGCCGCCGCGGCCAGGGGCGCCCGGTTGCCGGCCGAGGCGCCGCGCGCCGCGCGGGCCAGGTCGGCCGTGCCCCGGTAGTGCCGCACCGCGGTGCCGGCGATCTCCGTGCGGCCCACGTACGTCGCCCTGCGCGTCCCGCGCAGCACCTCGGCGGCGGCGTACGGGTCCGTCGCGCCGCCGGTGACGAGGTTGCCGTCGGACACGCTCGCGGTCTCCACCCGCACCCACTTGTCCGGGGGCACCCCGGCGCCCCGGTTCTTCATGAACAGGGCGCCGGGGGCGAGGAGTTCGGTGATGGGCCGGTGCTCGGAGGTGCCCGCGGGGTCCTCCGGGAGCGTGACGGTCAGCCGGCCCAGCCGGCGCCGGTAGTCGTAGGCGCCCCTGCCGCGGATGGTGACGCGGGTGCCGCCGGTGGCCATCTCCATGGACGTGGTGGCCTTGGAGCTGCCGGCGGCGCGCAGTCTGTCGGCGGCCTGCCGCAGCGCGGCGACCGGGTCGGCGCCCGCGCCGTTCGCGCCCTCCGCGGCGGCACCGGTGCCGGAACACCCCGTGGTCCCCACTCCGAGCCCGACCGTGAGTCCCATGATCCCCACCGCGACGACCGTCGTGCCCGCGCGCGTGTGCTGCCGCCGATCCATGGCCTGCCTTACCCCCAGCCGGTCCGTCCGTCGGGCCCCCTGTCGTTCCGGTTAACGACGGGTAGGGAGTGCCGTCACGCGCTGCGGGAGGCGGGCCGACGGCGGAGAAAGACCGGACAAGCCCTTTTCCCGCCATTCGGTACCGTTGGCTGTGTGGCGCAGGAGGATGGGCCGGGGCAGGCCCGGCAGGTACGGGAGCACCTCACGACGACGACCGAGCAGGGGCGCTTCTGCGTCGCTCGGTGCAGCTGCGGCTGGCGCGGCCCGGCCCGCCGGGCCCGCAGCCAGGCCAGGGCGGACGCGGCCGGGCACATGGCCGGGCTGTGACGCCCTCGGGGGCGCTTTCCGGCCGGAGCGCTGGTTGCTCCAGAGCTGGGCCCTGGCGGAGGCGTTGCGGGCGCCCGCCCGCGTGTCCGTCTCCTGCGTGAAGTGACGCCGGAAGACCCGGTCTTCGGCGTATCCGCGCTCCCTGTCGGTGATCGTGGCGACGCAGCTCGTCCAGCGGGCGGTCGGCTCACCATGACGCCCCGTCACCACCCGCGTCGCAGACGTGTGACGGCTGGCCGGCCGACCGGCGCCGGGACTCCTACACCCTGCCCCGGTCGACGCCGATGGCCGCGAGAGCCAGGGGGATCAGTTCCCTGTCCCGCTCGTAGGTCAGCAGGTCGCCCGCCTCGTCCGGTGACAGCCAGAGCAGCTCGCTGACCTCGTCGTTGGGGGCGAAGGCGCCGCCGGTCGTCTCGGCGGTCCAGTACGTGACCACCTTGTCCCGGCCCGCGTGGTCGACGTAGCGGGACGTCGGCAGGTCCGATCCGAGCCGGCAGGTGTGGCCGGTCTCCTCCTCCACCTCGCGCAGGGCGGCCTCGCGGGCGGTCTCGCCCTTCTTGAGCTTCCCCTTGGGCCAGGACCAGTCGGACCACCTGGGCCTGAAGACCAGGCCCAGTTCGACGGTGCCGGAGGCGGAGCGGCGCCACAGGACGCAGCCCGCCGCCTCGACCTTGGTGTCGTTCACTCAGCCTCCTCGGCAGGGTTCAGGACGCGCCGGAGTTCGTTCCCTGCCAGGCCTGCTGGAAGGCGTACCGGGCCGCCTCCACCTCGTGCCGCTGGTCGGCGTGGAGCACGCCGAGCGCGTACGCCGTCGCCGGTGCGATGCGGGGCGTGCGGGCCGCCTGGGCCGCGGCGGCCGCCGCCTCCGAGGCGTCCCGGTGCCGGTTCAGGGCCTGGCCCGCGGTGAGCAGGTGGACGTCGACGGGGCAGCTGCCGCCGTGCAGCACCTCCTGGGCGTACCGGTGCAGGCGCAGCAGGAGGCGGACCTGGTGCCAGGGACCGTCCTGGGGGTGCGGGGACGGGTCCGGGGACAGGCCGTGGACCAGGGCCTCCGCGTTGTAGGGGTGGCCCGCGACGATCAGGGGGAGCGTGGCGACGGCGTCGGTGAGCCGCTCCTCGGCCGCGGCGGCCAGGGGCCGCAGGTCGGTGGTGGTGGCGGTGAGGGTGAGCGGGACCTCGCTGGCGAGGACGGCGACCTTGTCGGCGACCGCGTGGAAGCGGGAGGAGCCGAGGGCCTGGAGTGCCGTGGAGTGGGCCCGGGTCCGGGCGAGGGTGAGCTGGCGCTCCAGCAGCGCGCCCGCCTTCGCCGCGCCCACGGTCAGGTTGCCGCGCTCCGGAACGGCCACGGGGCGGCCCGGTCCACCGGTGTTCAGCGCGCCCGCGGCCACCGGCTGCGCGGGCAGGGTCGTGGAGCCCGACAGCCGGTGCAGCGCCACGAGCAGCCGCTCCAGGCGGGCCTCGTAGGAGTGCTCGAGGCCCAGCGTGCCGGAGACCCAGGCCAGCTCGGGCCGCATCTCGTCGGACCAGTCGGAGTCCAGGAGGGCCCGGAACGTGTGCAGGCTGGCGCTGATCCGGCGGGCCGAGCGGCGCAGGGCGCGGGCCGCGTCGACGGACTCCTGCGCGCCGGCCTCCCCCGCGCCCGCGTACTCCCCCACCCGCGACCTCGCTCGCGCGGGCGCACCCCCGTGCGCGGCGGGACCCCCACCCCCGTTCCCGGTCTCCCGGTGCAGGCGCAGGGCGCGGAGGAACTCCGTGGCCTGGGCGCACAGGTACACCGCGAGGGCGTCCCCGGTGGGTGCGCCTTTCTGCTCGAGCGTCGTCGAGAGCTTGGGGGACGCCCCGGCCGCCGGGTCCGTCGGGTCAAGGTGTTGCTGTGCCACGCCGGCGCCTCCGGGCGTCTATGAGCATCTCCTGGACGTTGCGCAGGGGCTGTCCGTCGGCATCGGTCGCGTGCCGCGTCCATTCGCCGTCGGGACCGAGGTGCCAGGAGGCGGTGGTGTCGGACATACCGGTGTCGAGCAGCCGGTTCAGGGCCGCCCGGTGGCCGGGGTCGGTGACCCGGACCAGGGCCTCGATCCGGCGGTCGAGGTTGCGGTGCATCATGTCGGCGCTGCCGATCCACACCTCGGGCTCGCCGCCGTTGCCGAAGGCGAACACGCGGGAGTGTTCGAGGAAGCGGCCGAGTATCGAGCGGACCCGGATGTTCTCGGACAGGCCCGGGACGCCGGGCCGGATCGCGCAGATGCCGCGCACCCAGATGTCGACCGGCACGCCCGCCTCGGAGGCCCGGTAGAGCGCGTCGATGACCGCCTCGTCGACCATCGAGTTGACCTTGATGCGGACGAACGCCGGACGGCCCGCGTGGTGGTGCTGGACCTCCTTGTCGATCCGGGCGATCAGGCCGTCGCGCAGCGACTTGGGGGCGACCAGCAGCCGGCGGTAGGTCTCGCGGCGGGAGTAGCCGGACAGGCGGTTGAAGAGGTCCGAGAGGTCGGCGCCGACCTGCGGGTCGGCGGTGAGCAGGCCGAGGTCCTCGTAGAGGCGGGCCGTCTTCGGGTGGTAGTTGCCCGTGCCGACGTGGCTGTAGCGGCGCAGGGTCTCGCCCTCCTGGCGGACCACCAGGGACAGCTTGCAGTGCGTCTTGAGGCCGACGAGGCCGTAGACGACGTGGCAGCCGGCCTCCTCCAGCTTCTTCGCCCACTTGATGTTGGCGTGCTCGTCGAAGCGGGCCTTGATCTCGACCAGGACGAGGACCTGCTTGCCGGCCTCGGCGGCGTCTATGAGCGCGTTGACGATCGGGGAGTCGCCGGAGGTCCGGTACAGGGTCTGCTTGATCGCGAGGACGTCCGGATCCTCGGCCGCCTGCTCGACGAAGGCCTGCACGGACGTCGAGAAGGAGTCGTACGGGTGGTGCAGGAGGACGTCGCGCTGGCGCAGGGCGGCGAAGATGTCCGGTGCCGACGCCGATTCGACCTCGGCCAGGTCGCGGTGGGTGCCCGCGATGAACTTCGGGTACTTCAGCTCGGGCCGGTCGAGGCCGTGGATGCGGAAGAGACCGGTGAGGTCGAGCGGGCCGGGCAGCGGGTAGACCTCGGCCTCGGAGATCTTCAGCTCGCGCACCAGCAGGTCGAGCACCTCGCGGTCGATGGACTCCTCGACCTCCAGGCGCACCGGCGGGCCGAAGCGGCGCCGCATGAGTTCCTTCTCCAGGGCCTGGAGGAGGTTCTCGGCGTCGTCCTCCTCGACCTCCAGGTCCTCGTTGCGGGTGAGCCGGAAGGCGTGGTGCTCCAGCACCTCCATGCCCGG
Organism: Streptomyces sp. NPDC002520; assembly: GCF_053595235.1. Taxonomy (NCBI): domain Bacteria; kingdom Bacillati; phylum Actinomycetota; class Actinomycetes; order Kitasatosporales; family Streptomycetaceae; genus Streptomyces; species Streptomyces sp. NPDC002520. Next base: position 29,510 of record NZ_JBSFXG010000024.1, read on the forward strand.
GAACAGCTCCTCCAGGTGCGCGGCGATGACGTCCTCCAGCGGGACGTACCGGCCGGGCGCGGCCTCCAGGAAGCGGGACAGCAGCGGCGGCACCTTCACGCGGGCGAAGTGCTTGTGGCCGCTGACCGGGTTGCGTACGACGACGGCCAGGTTCAGGGACAGGCCGGAGATGTACGGGAACGGGTGGGCGGGGTCGACCGCCAGCGGGGTGAGGACCGGGAAGATCTGGTGCCGGAAGAGCGTGAAGAGGCGGGCCTGCTCCTTCTCGGTCAGCTCGCTCCAGCGGACGAGGTGGATGCCCTCCTCCGCGAGTGCGGGGGCGACGTCCTCGTGGTAGCAGGCGGCGTGCCGGGCCATGAGCTCGCGGGAGCGGGCCCAGATCATCTCCAGCACCTCGCGGGGCTGGAGGCCGGAGGCCGAGCGGGTGGCCACGCCCGTCGCGATACGGCGCTTCAGACCGGCCACCCGGACCATGAAGAACTCGTCCAGGTTGCTGGCGAAGATCGCCAGGAAGTTGGTGCGCTCCAGCAGGGGCGTGTTCGGGTCCTCCGCCAGCTCCAGGACGCGCTCGTTGAACGCGAGCCAGCTGCGCTCCCGGTCGAGGAAGCGACCCTGAGGCAGCGGTGCGCCGTCACCCGGAGCCTCCTCGTACGCGTCGAGATCCGCGTCGATGTCGGGTTCCAGGTCGGAGACGGTCGCCGCCACGGTGTGGGGGCGGTGGGCCGCGATGGAGCCCACGGGGGGCTGCGTGTGCTGGACCGGTGCCTGGGCTTCTTGCTGACTCATGAACCCATTCTTCCGCGCCGAGGGCGTGACGGGCGCGTCGGAACGAGCGGGCGGGAGCGTCAGGGCCCCGTTCCCCGCAGGCCCCTCGGGGGGCGGTGAAGGCTCTGGCACGGCGGACGTCATTGGCCGAGCGTCGCAAGCCCGGCTGAATCAATGGTTACGGAGACATGACGTGCGGGATATCGCAGGGCGGCTCCCGGGGGCCTTTCGCCGGAGAATCTCCTGCCCGGCACCGCCGGAAAGCGCGGAAGGAAGCCGCTCCCGTGCCGTCCGGAGCGGCGAGGGGCGGCATGAGGGCTGGAGTGAAAGGTGGCATGAGGGGCGGTATACGGAGAGTGCGCCGCCCCTTACGCCGGCATACACGGGCATGCGCCGAGATGCGCTGGGGCATGTCAGGTTTCGGTGCGGTACATGAGGTCGGTCTCGTGCACCGTGAATCCCAGCCGTTCGTACACCGACACCGCCGCCTTGTTGTCCGCGTCGACGTACAGCATCGCCGTCGGCAGCGCCTGCCCGGCCAGGTGGCGCAGCCCGATCGTGGTCAGGGCCTTGCCCAGGCCGCCGCCCTGCTCGCCGGGCCGGACCCCGAGCACGTACACCTCGCCGAGCCCCTCCTCGGCGTGCACCTTGGTCCAGTGGAAGCCGACCAGCTCCCCGCCGCGCTCGGCGAGGAAGAACCCGGCCGGGTCGAACCACGGCTCGGCCTTGCGGTCGTCCAGGTCGCGCTGGGTCAGCGAGCCCTGCTCGGGGTGGTGGGCGAAGGCGGCCGCGTTGACGGAGAGCCAGGCCGTGTCGTCCTTGCCGGACACGAAGGTGCGCACCGTCACGCCCGGCGGCAGCACCGGGTCGGGCAGCTCCAGGTCGGTCAACGACCGCCGCATCTGCCGCAGTTCACGGAACAGGGTCAGCCCCAGCACCTGGGCGAGATGCCGGGCCGCGGGGTGTCCGCCGTGCGCCCAGACCCGCAGCCGCTTGCCCGAGGCCGCGAGCAGCGCCGCGCCCAGCGCCCGGCCGTGTCCGTGCCCGCGGTGCGAGGGGTGGACGACGAGTTCGGCGGCCGGCGCCTCCACCGGGTCGGTGTCCTCCAGCTGGGCGTAGCCGACGAGTTCGTCCCCGACGTGCAGCAGCAGATGGGAGACGCCCTCGCGGGTTCCCCCGCGCAGCTGGAGTCGTCCCTGTTCGGACACCGGTTGCTGTCCGTCGACCCGGGCCGCCTCGGCGACCAGCTCGAGCACGGCCTCGGCGCGGTCCGGGGCGAGTTCGGTGTACGTGTCGATGGAGCGGGAGGGGAACGGCCGCAGGGTGTCGTCGTCGCTGCTCATGCGTACGAGGGTACGGGGCGGTGCGGGCGAAGTGCCGACATCTCAGCGGGTAAAGGGATCGGCAAGGGGTCGGCAAGGGGTCGGCAAAGGGAAACCAGGATGTAACCATGAACCTCCTGTCGCGCTACGCGCGTTGACCATAGGCTGCGGCCGAACGATCAGTCGTCCCAGCCGACCCACAGGGGGGTCTCATGCCCGTCGTGCCCCGGCGCACCAGACGCCGTACCCAAGCCGTACTCGGGGCGGCCGCCGCGCTCGCCACCGCCGCCGCCCTGGCCGCCGCGCTGCCCGCGCAGGCCCACACCGACCAGGAGGACGGACACCGGCCACCGAGCCGCTACCAGGACGTCCAGCTGCTCTCCTTCAACGACCTGCACGGCAACCTCGAACCGCCGGCCGGCTCCTCCGGCCGGGTCAGCGAACTCCAGCCGGACGGCACGACGAAGACGATCGACGGCGTGGGCGGCGTCGAGTACCTCGCCACCCACCTGCGCACGGCCCGCGAGGGCCACCCGTACTCGGTCACCGCGGCCGGCGGCGACATGGTCGGCGCCTCCCCGCTGCTGTCGGGCCTGTTCCACGACGAGCCCACCGTCGAGGCGCTCAACAAGCTGAAGCTGGACGTCACCTCGGTCGGCAACCACGAGTTCGACGAGGGCGCGAAGGAACTCGCCCGCCTGCAGAACGGCGGCTGCCACCCCACCGACGGCTGCTACGGCGGCCAGAAGTTCCAGGGCGCGGACTTCCCGTACCTGGCGGCGAACGTCCAGGACGAGAAGACCGGCAAGCCGATCCTCAAGCCGTACTGGGTCTGGAAGAAGAAGGACGTCAAGATCGGCTTCATCGGCGTCACCCTGGAGGGCACGCCGAACATCGTCTCCGCCGACGGCATCAAGGGCCTCGCCTTCAAGGACGAGGTCGAGACGATCAACAAGTACGCCAAGGAGCTCCAGCGCCAGGGCGTCCAGTCGATCGTGGCGCTCCTCCACGAGGGCGGCTTCCCGGCCTCCGGCGCCTACAACGGCGACTGCGACTCCGCGGGTCCGGGCAGCGGCATCTCCGGCCCGATCGTCGACATCGCGAAGAACGTCACGCCCGCCGTCGACGCCCTGGTCACCGGCCACACCCACAACGCGTACGTGTGCACCGTCCCGGACCCGGCGGGCCGGCCCCGCATGGTCACCTCGGCCGCGTCCTTCGGCCGCCTGTACACGGACACCACGCTGACGTACGACCGGTACACCGGCGACATCGCCCGTACGGCCGTGAAGTCCGCGAACCACGTGGTCACCCGGGACGTCCCCAGGGCCCCGGACATGACGGATCTGATCTCCCGCTGGAACACCCTGGCCGCCCCCATCGGCAACCGGGCCATCGGCTACATCTCCGCCGACGTCGACAACACCGGCACCGAGTCCCCGATGGGCGACCTGATCGCCGACGCGCAGCTCGCCCACGGCCGTGAGCTGGACCCGAAGACGAGCCTCGCGCTGATGAACCCGGGCGGTGTGCGGGCCGGCCTGACCTACGCGGCCAAGGGCGCGGAGGGCGACGGGGTCGTCACCTACGCCGAGGGTTTCACGGTCCAGCCGTTCGCCAACACCGTGAACCTCCAGGACTTCACCGGTGCCCAGCTGATCCAGGTGCTCAAGGAGCAGGTGAGCGGTCCCAACACGGCCGCCCCGAAGATCCTCCAGCCCTCGGCCGGGCTCACCTACACCCTCGACCTCACGAAGTCGGGCGCGGACCGGGTCGTCACCGACTCCATCCGTCTGAACGGCAGCCCCGTCGACCCCACGGCCACCTACCGTGTCGCCACCAACAGCTTCCTCGCGGGCGGCGGCGACGGCTTCCCGACGCTGGGGCAGGGCACGAACGACCTGGTGGGCAGCGACGACCTGGCCGCGCTGCAGAAGTACCTGACGGCCAACTCCTCGCCGACGGCTCCGATCGCGCCTCCGGCGGCGAACCGGATCACCGTCGTGAAGTAGGAACGTGAAGTAGGAACGTGAAGTAGGAACGCGGGCTTCCCGGGCGCCCCTGAGCACTCCTCAGGGGCGCCCGCCCATGCCTGCCCCTCCTACCCCGCCTCCGGCGGCGGCGTGGGTGCGCCCGGCAGGCGTACCGTCGCCACCGTGCCGCCGCCCTCCGCGCGGGACAGGTTCACCTCGCCGCCCGCCTGCCGGACCGTTCGGGCCACGATGGACAGGCCGAGGCCCGAGCCGGGCAGGGCGCGGGCGCTGGGGGAGCGCCAGAAGCGGTCGAATACGTGCGGGAGTTCGTCGGCGGGGATGCCGGGGCCGTGGTCGCGGACGGTGAGCGCGCCGTCGGCCAGCCGCACGTCGACCGTGCCGCCCTCGGGGCTGAACTTCACCGCGTTGTCGAGGATGTTGACGATCGCCCGCTCCAGCGCGATGGGCTCCGCCCGGGTGTACCAGGGCTTCAGGTCGGCCGTGATCGTCAGCTCCGGGCCGCGCAGCCGGGCCCGGCGCAGGGCGTCCTCGACGGTGTCCTGGAGGGACACCACCTGGACCCGTTCCCCGCGCTGCCCCTCCGAACGGGACAGCTCCTGAAGATCGCCGATGAGTGCCGCCAGCTCCGTCATCTGCGCCTTCACCGAGTCCAGCAGCGCCTTGCGGTCCTCCGGCGGCAGCGGGCGTCCCGTCTCCTCGCTGCGGGTGAGGAGCTCGATGTTCGTGCGCAGCGAGGTGAGCGGGGTGCGCAGCTCGTGGCCGGCGTCCGCGATCAGCTGCTGCTGGAGGTCGCGGGAGCTGGCCAGGGCGGTCGTCATGGAGTTGAAGGAGCGGGAGAGCCGGGCCACCTCGTCCTCGCTGTCGTCCGCCACCGGGATGCGGACGGTCAGGTCCTCGGTGCGGGCGACGTGCTCCACCGCCTCGGTGAGCTTGTCGACCGGGCGCAGGCCCGCGCGGGCCACGGCGAGACCGGCCGCGCCGGCCCCCACGACACCGATGCCGGAGACGAGGAGCAGGACGAGGGCGAGGTCGTTCAGGGTCCGCTCGGTGTCCTCCAGGGACAGGGACACCATGACCGCCACGTCGGGGTAGGGCTCGACCGTGAGCCTTCCGCCCACCGGGACGGCCACGGTGGCCACCCGGACTTCGTGGCCCTGGGTGTCAGTGCCGTTGTGGAAGGTGCGGGTGCGCAGCGTGGGGTTCTGCGCCATCGACTGGTCCGTGGCCGTCACCCTCACGACGCCCTGGGAGTACGGCGCCACGCACGCCTTGCCGTTGGCTGTGACGACCTGGAGGTACAGGAAGGCGGGACGGTCGTCCTGGGGGCTCGGGGTCTGCGGGCAGGTGACCAGCAGCGTGGTGACCTGGTCGCTGTCCAGTTGGCGGCCCATGCCGGCCAGCCGGTCGTCGACCTCGCCGTACAGCTTCCCCTGCACGAGGAACCAGCAGGTGACGGAGACGGCGGCCACGGCGAAGGCGACCGCCGCGGCCACCAGCATCGCCAGCCGCGCCCGGATCGGCAGTGCCCGGTACCGGCGCACCAGCTGGTTCACTCCGCGCCGCCCTGCCGCAACACGTACCCGACCCCGCGGACCGTGTGCACGAGGCGCGGCTCGCCCCCGCTCTCGGTCTTGCGCCGCAGGTACATGACGTAGACGTCGAGCGAGTTGGACGACGGCTCGAAGTCGAAGCCCCACACGGCCTTGAGGATCTGTTCGCGGGTGAGGACCTGGCGCGGATGGGCCATGAACATCTCCAGGAGGGTGAACTCCGTACGGGTCAGTTCCACCGGCCGCCCGGCCCGGGTGACCTCGCGTGTCGCGAGGTCCATGCGCAGGTCGCCGAAGGTCAGCGCCTCGTCCTCCTGGGCCTCGGCGGACACGTCCACCGCGTACGAGCTGCGCCGCAGCAACGCCCGGATGCGGGCGAAGAGCTCGTCGAGCTCGAAGGGCTTGACCAGGTAGTCGTCCGCTCCGGCGTCCAGCCCGGTCACCCGGTCGCCGACCGTGTCGCGGGCGGTCAGCATCAGGATCGGCGTGGTGTCCCCGGAGCCGCGGATGCGGCGGGCCGCCGTCAGGCCGTCCATGCGGGGCATCTGGATGTCCAGGACGACCAGGTCCGGCGCATAGGCCGAGGCCTTCTCCAGGGCGTCCGCGCCGTCCACCGCGACCTGAGTGTCGTAGCCCTCGAACGCGAGGCTGCGCTGGAGCGCCTCGCGCACGGCGGGCTCGTCGTCCACGATCAGGATGCGCTGGGTGTCACGGTCGCCTTCGGCGGGGCTCATCGCTCGTGACTTCCTCGGGGGTGTGGTGGGGGTGCGGTCGGGCGTTTCTCAGCGTCGCACGTTTCGGGGCCGGCGGCGTGAACGCCGGGTTCAGACCCCGACCGTGGCCAGTCGGTTGAGCGCGGTGAGGCGGTTCAGGGGCACCTTGCGGCGGTTCGGCCGGGTGGCGGTGCGGCGCAGGCCCATCAGCTGGGGAGCGGGGGTCGACAGCTCGGGTGCGCGGCGGACCGGCTCGGGCGCGTGCAGCTCGTGGGCCACTTCCAGGGCCAGGGTGATACCGGCCGGACGGATCGCGGAGTCCTGGTGCACAACCTTCTTGATCATGACGTTCTCCCTGCTGTTCGGTTCTTCCCTGCTAGCTCGTGGAGCCCGCTCGCAGCTTGGCGAGGTCGGACTTGACGGTGTCGACGGGGATCGCGAAGCCGAGGCCGACGCTGCCCGCGTCCGAGGACGAGGAAGCCTGCGAACTCGACGAGTACATCGCGGAGTTGATGCCTACGACCCGCCCGCTGGCGTCGATCAGGGCGCCCCCGGAGTTGCCGGGGTTGAGCGAGGCGTCGGTCTGGATCGCCTTGTACGTCGTGGTGGACGAGCCGGTGTCGCCGTTGAACTGACGGCCGCCGAACTGGAACGGCCACTGTCCGCCGCCCTGGTCCTGCTGCTGGTTCTCGTCCGTGGAGACGGTCACGTCCCGGTCGAGCGCGGAGACGATGCCGCTGGTGACGGTGCCGGTCAGGCCCTCGGGGGAGCCGATCGCGACGACCGAGTCGCCGACCTGGACGCCGGAGGAGTCGCCGAGCGAGGCGGGCTTCAGCCCCGAGGCGCCCCGCAGCTTGATCAGCGCGAGGTCCTTGGAACTGTCGGTGCCGACGACCTCGGCGGTGTAGGTGTGGCCGTCGCTGGTGCGCACCTTGACGGAGTCGGCGCCCGAGACGACGTGGTTGTTGGTGACGATCTCGCCGCCACTGGTGATGATCACGCCGGAGCCGGTGGAGGTGCCGCCCGGGAGGGTGGCGTTGATCTCGACCACGCTCGGGCTGACCGCGGCGGCGATCGCGGCCACGTCGCCCTTCTTGCTCGACGGCACCACGGGGGTGCCGGTCGTGGTGGAGGCGGCGGCCGTGGGCTCGCCGGTCAGCTCCTGGAAGGCGTAGGCGGTGCCGCCGCCGACCGCCGCCGCGACGATCGCGACCGCGGCGAGGAGCGCGACCGGTCCACGGGTGCGCTTGGGCTTCGGCGCGGGCTCCGGGGCCGCCTCCGGCTGGTACGCCGGCGGGGGCGGCCATTCCGGGTGCGCGGGAGCGGAGTGGCTGGGCTGCTGAGCGTGGGGACCCTGGGGGTTCTCGTGCTCGTAGTCGCCGCTGCGGTACATGCTCTCGGTCATGAGGAGAGCGTCCCCCGCCACCATGAGAGCTTCCTGAGTCCCGCCTGAGAAGCCCGGCAGAACCTCGTTCGCCCGATATAAAGGCGCTTCCCGCGGCCCGGGGCGGCTTTCTCATCCGCCCTTCATCAAGGGCTCGACGCCCCCGTGACGCCGGGCTCGACGCCCCCGTGACGCCGGGCTCAGCCCTCGCAGCCGCAGCTGCTGCGGACCACCAGTCTGGACGGGAACGTCTTCAGGCGCTCGCGCCGCGAGCCCACCACCCGCAGCCCGTCGTCCAGCACCAGATCGACGGCCGCGCGGGCCATCGCCGAGCGGTCCGAGGCGACCGTGGTCAGCGGCGGGTCGGCGAACGCCGCCTCCTTGATGTCGTCGAACCCGGCCACCGCCAGCTCGCCCGGCACGTCGATGCGCAGCTCGCGGGCGGCCCGCAGCAGGCCGATCGCCTGGTCGTCGGTGGAGCAGAAGACCGCCGGCGGCCGGTTCGGGCCGGACAGGAGGTCCAGGGCGACGCGGTAGGCGTCGTAGCGGTTGTACGGCGCCTCGAACAGGCGGCCCTCGGTGGGCATGCCGGCCTCCGCCATGGCCCGCTTCCAGCCCTCGACGTGGTCGGAGACGGGGTCGCCGACGGCCGGCGTCTCCGCCGTACCGCCCATACAGGCCACGTACTCGTACCCGTGCTCCAGCAGGTGGCGCACGGCGAGCTGGGCGCCACCCAGGTCGTCGGTGACGACGGCGACGTCGTCGATGGCCTCCGGGCGCTCGTGCAGCAGCACCACCCGGGCGTCCCAGGCGTCGATCTCGGCGGCGGCCAGGTCGTTCAGGGCGTGTGAGACCAGGATGAGACCGGAGACCCGCATGCCGAGGAACGCGCGCAGATAGTGGACCTCGCGTTCACCGATGTAATCGGTGTTGCCGACCAGGACCATCTTTCCGCGCTCGGAGGCGGCCTGCTCGACCGCGTGCGCCATCTCCCCGAAGAAGGGCTGGCGGGCGTCCGGGATGATCAGGCCTATGAGGTCGGTGCGCCGCGAGGCCATCGCCTGGGCGACACGGTCCGGCCGGTACCCCAGTTCCTTGATCGCCGCGAGGACACGCTCGCGCGTGGCCGGGGCGACCGGCCGGGGTCCGTTGTTGATGACATAACTGACGACGGCGGTGGAGGTCCCAGCGCGCCGTGCCACGTCATCCCGAGTCACCTTGGCCACGCGCGGAGTCTACGCGGATGGATCCGCCGTGGGCAGGGCGTATCGAGGCGTGGATTGCAGTGGCAATGCCCGACCGGACGTCGGCCGGGCGGCGGCTAGGCGTCCGCGCGCACCTCGGAGGTGTCCAGGGCGGCGGTTGCGCCCGCATCTTCCGCCTTTGACCGGCCCGCCTTGGCCTTGGAGTCGTCCCCGGACCGGTCGCCCTTCTCGGGCGTAACGAATCGATAACCGACGTTCCGGACGGTGCCGATCAGCGACTCGTTCTCCGGGCCGAGCTTTGCGCGCAGCCGTCGCACGTGCACGTCCACGGTCCGGGTGCCGCCGAAGTAGTCGTAGCCCCACACCTCCTGCAGCAGCTGGGCGCGGGTGAAGACGCGGCCCGGGTGCTGGGCGAGGTACTTGAGCAGCTCGAACTCCTTGAAGGTCAGGTCCAGGACCCGGCCCTTGAGCTTGGCGGAGTAGGTGGCCTCGTCCACGGAGAGGTCGCCGTTGCGGATCTCCATGGGGGAGTCGTCGTTGACGATCTGCTGGCGTCCCATGGCGAGCCGGATCCGGGCCTCGACCTCCGCCGGGCCTGCCGTGTCGAGGAGCACGTCGTCGATGCCCCAGTCGGCGCTGACGGCGGCCAGGCCGCCCTCGGTGACCACGAGCAGAAGGGGACAGCCGGGGCCGGTCGAGCGCAGCAGCTGGCACAGGCTGCGCACCTGCGGGAGGTCACGGCGGCCGTCGACGAGGATGACGTCCGCGCCCGGCGTGTCGACGAGAGCGGGCCCCTCGGCCGGGGCGATCCGCACGTTGTGCAGCAGAAGGCCGAGCGCGGGGAGCACTTCCGCCGACGGCTGGAGGGCGTTGGTCAGGAGCAGCAGCGAACTCATACGTCTGGTTCCTCCTCGGTCCCTGCGAGCACTCGGAACTGCCTCTGCGCCCCCGGGTGCCCCGTACACCCGCGGTTTCCCGTCGTGTGCACCAGGCTTACGAAAGCACAAAAGGACCCGGGGGCTGCGCTGCCCGAGTCCTCTGCCCAGCAGAATAGCCCACATGAGCAATCGCCCGGCAGGTCATGCGGCACGTTCCACCGTTCGTCCGGACTCCGAGACGGGCGGACCTGCTGCTATGCGGACGTTTCTGCACACCGCTGACGGCATCCCGGTCGATTCCGTATACAACCCGGGCACGGTCGTATACGAAACGGCGCCGGACGCCTCCCGGACGCCCTCCGGCGACCTCGCGTTCGTGATCGCCCACGGCTTCACCGGGGATGTGGATCGGCCGCATGTTCGAAGGGTGGCGGGTGTGCTGGCCCGTTACGGGGCCGCCGTCACCTTCTCCTTCCGCGGGCACGGCGCCTCCGGCGGCCGCTCCACGGTCGGCGACAAAGAGGTGCTGGACCTCACCGCCGCGGTGGAGTGGGCCCGCGGCCTCGGGTACGCGCGCGTGGTGACCGTCGGCTTCTCCATGGGCGGCTCGGTGGTGCTGCGGCACGCGGCCCTGCACCCCGGCACGGTCGACGCCGTCGTCTCGGTCAGCTCCCCGGCCCGCTGGTACTACCGGGGCACCGCCCCCATGCGCCGCCTGCACTGGATGGTCACCCGGCCCGAGGGCCGCCTGGTCGGCCGCTACGGCTTCCGCACCCGGATCCACCACCGCGAGTGGAACCCCGTCCCGCTCTCCCCGGTCGAGGCCGTCCCACGCATCGCGCCGACCCCGCTCCTCGTGGTCCACGGCGACAGCGACGCCTACTTCCCCCTCGACCACCCCCGGATGCTCGCCGACGCCGCCGGTGAGCACGGCGAACTCTGGCTGGAGCGTGGGATGGGTCACGCCGAGCACGCGGCGGACGAGGCGCTGCTGGACCGGATCGGGGCCTGGGCGGTCGAACGGGCGGGCTAGCCTGACACCATCCAGCTTTGTCGTTCTTGTTCGCCGTTCTTGTTTGTCGTTCTCGCCGTCGATTGAGGAACCAGATGCCCAAGGTCACGGTCCGCTACTGGGCCGCCGCCAAGGCCGCGGCCCAGGTCGCCGAGGAGCCGTACGACGCGGCCACGCTCGCCGACGCGCTCGCCGCCGTGCGCGCGCGACACCCCGGTGAACTGACGCGCGTACTGCAGCGGTGTTCCTTCCTGATCGACGGTGATCCCGTCGGGACCCGCGCGCATGAGACGGTACGGCTGGCCGAGGGCGGCACGGTCGAGGTGCTCCCGCCGTTCGCAGGAGGGTGAGGCGTTGAGCGACCAGCCGTACGAGGGCTACGACCCCTATCAGCAACAGCACCAGCAACAGGGGTATCAGCAGCAGGCGTGGCCCGATCAGGGGCAGACCGGTCACGGGCAGACCGGTTACGGGCAGCACGCCGGGCCGTACCCGCACACGGGGTACGACGCGCAGCAGGCGCACCAGGCGCAGCACTGGCAGGGCCAGACGTGGGAGTCGCAGACGCACGCGTCGGTACCGGCGGGGGAGACGGCGTACCTGCCGCCCTACGACGAGTACCAGCAGCAGCCGTACGCGGTGCCGGCCGGCGTCGCGCAGGCGCAGCCGGAAGCCGCACCCGCACCCGCTCCCACCCCCGCGCCCCCGCCCGCGTCCGGCGCGGAGGAGGGCGACCCGGCCTACGGTCCCGCCACCCTCGCCGGCAACGCCCGCATCACCGACGCCCAGCGGGCGCGGCTGGAGGGCCGCTCGCCGATCATCGACCCCGGCATGCAGCCCGCGCTGCTCACCGCGCTCCTCGGGCTGCTGCTGGCCGGCGCCGCCGCCGTCGGCACCTACGCCCTGCTCGTCCCGCTGGTGCTGCTCCAGGCCGTCACGGCGGCGGGCTGGTTCCGGCTGAACGGCATGTGGCCCGCCCGGCAGGGCATCGCGCTCGCCTTCCTGGGCGCGCTGGCCGCCGACGCCGCCGTCCTCGGCGCCGGACGCGAGCACGCGCCCGGCGCGATCCTCGGCACGCTCGGCGTCTGGGTCCTGCTCTGCCTGGTCCTCCAGCTCCGCTCACACGCGGACCCGGACGAGCGCATGTACGGCCTGATGGCGTCGGTCACCTCGGCGGCCCTCGCGATCGTGACCACCGGCTACCTCGGCGCCGACGCGCACGCGGTCTCGGTCGGCGCCGCCGCGGTGGCGGTCGCGGCCGTCGCCCGCGCGCTGCCCCTGCCGACCCCGGCCTCCGTGGCCGTGTCCGTCCTCGCGGCGGCCGGCGCGGGCATCGCCGTGGGCGGCATGACCGGCATGGGCGCGAAGGGCGCGCTGCTCGGCGCGGCGGCGGCGGTCTGCGCGCTGATCGGACACCGGGTCGCCGCGTACGACTACCCGTCCCGCTTCGTCCACTTCACCGCCGGTGTCGCCCTGCCGCTCGCGGCGGCGGCCCCGGTGGTGTGGGTCCTCGGCCGCGCGCTCGGCTAGAAGGCACCCTCACGCTTGACGACCCCGTCCACGAAGGCGGCCCAGCTCCCGACAGGGAAGACGAGGGCTCCCCGGGCGGGGTCTTTGCTGTCCCGGACGGGAACGACGGAGGGGATGTCGTGCCCGACCTCGATGCAGTTGCCGCCGTCCGAGTTGCTGTAGCTGCTCTTCTGCCAGGAGGCGGCGTCCAGAAAGTCGCCGGAGACTTCGACGCAGGCGCCGCCGTCCGTGTTGCTGTAGCTGCTCTTCTGCCAGGAGGCGGCATCCAGGAAGTCTTCGGACACCTCGACGCACTGGCCGCCGTCGGAGTTGCTGTGGCTGCTCCTGTGCCAGGAGGCGGCGTTCAGAAGGTCGTCGGAGACCTCGATGCACTCCCCGCCGTCCGGATTGCTGTAGCTGCTCTTGCGCCACGTCACGTTACTCAGATCGATGGCTCGCACGGCACTTCCTCCAACGTCTGCAGGATGACCTTCCGCGACTCGGCCGGGTTCAGTGCCAGGTCGCGCATCGCATCGTACGCACGGTGCATTCGCTCAACAGACCCGTATTCCTCCACCAGTTCACCTCGAAGGGCGTTCTCTGTGTACGCCACCGCTCGTCCGTCGAGGAGCCGTAGGAACATCACGGCCGTGCTCACGAGGCCATGTAAGCCAGCCTGTTGTGGCAGCACCTGGATCGTGACGTGCGGCCACTGCGATACCTCCAACAGGTGCTCCAGCTGTCGCCGCCACTCGCTCGCCTCCTGCAGCGGGGTCCGTAGTACCGCCTCGGCCAGGAGGGCCCGAAATGGCGGGGGGTCGTCACCCTCCAGCAACTTCCGTCGTCCGGTGCGCGCTTCGACCTGCTGGTCCAGCTTGTCGCCCTTGGCCCCACCCAGTGCGAGCACCTCACGGGCGTAGCCGTCGGTTTGCAACAGACCAGGCAGGACGCTGACCCCGTAGTGCCACAGGCTCATCGCCTCCGACTCCAGGATCATGTACCGCCGGTACTGCTCCTTGAACTGTGTCGGATCGGCCACCGCCAGTTCCCACAGGGTCACCAACAGCCCAGGTGTGCCGTAGTACTGGTCCAGCGCCTGCACGATCTCCGGGCCGCCCAGGGTCCGGCCGCTCTCCATCTTGCTGAACTGGGACGCGTCCCAGCCCACCTCCTTGGCGAGGTCCCGCAGACTGAGGCCGCGTTCGGTTCTCAGGCGCCGCAGCTCCTCGGTGAACCGCTCCCTGGGGTCCTGGCTGCGTCCCGTGATCACCAGCCTCTGTGGCATCGCCGCTCCTGTTGAATTTGTTGAATTTGGCACGCCAAGCGTTGAATTTGGGCCGCTCAACAACCTTTTCGCGCCTTCGTTGCGCCATGCTCGTAGCACGCAGCCGAACACGCAGCGTAGTCCCATGTTTGCGCTGCGCTCAGGCGTTCACGGAAAGGAACCGGGCGATATGACGGCGAAGTTGGGGCCCGACGAGAGCGGATCACTCTTCTACGACACCGCCACCGGCAAGGTGGGGGAGTACCAGGACAAGGCGGGCCCGTACGTGATGCTGCGCCCGGTCGGCGGCGGGCGGGAGTGGCAGGCCGACCCCGAGGCGCTGCGCCCGGCCACGGACCGGGAGCGGCTCGGCGAGAGCGTGCGGGCGGCCAACCAGCGGACTCGGACGCAGCCCGCGCTGCCGCCGTCGCTGGACGACATCAGCCGCCCGCCGCGTCCCGTGCCGGACTGCGGGACCTGCGCGGAACTGGCGGGGCTGCGGGAGGACGCGGTCTCGGCGCACGACCGCAGCGCCGAGACCGACGCCAACGTCCTGCTGCGGCAGCACCAGCGGCGGGAGCACCGGGCATGAGGGGCGGACCTGGCAAGAGGGGCGGCCAGGGGCTGCCGTACGAGGAGTGCCGGCGGCAGCGGCATGCCGCACGGCCGGAGTCCGCTCCGCTCGACCCCGGATACGCGATCCCGCCGTTCCGTCCCGGCCTGCCGCCGCGCGCCCCCACCCGTGTTCCCTCCCTCTGTCACGGGTGATCCACAAATCCCGCCCGGCCGGGCCCCGCAGGGTTACCGTGGCGATGAGCGACCATCACCGCCGACCCGGGGGACACTCACACCATGCGCGCCCTGCGAATAATCCTGATCATCGTCGTGATCCTGGGCGGGCTCTTCGTGATCGCCGACCGGGTGGCAGTGCACCTCGCCGAGGAAAAGGTCGCGGACAAGGTCAAGGCGACGGAGAACCTCGCCTCGACGCCGGACGTGGACATCAAGGGCTTCCCGTTCCTCACCCAGCTCGCCGGCGGCTCGCTGGACGACGTGCAGATCGGCATCAAGGACTACGAGGCGGCCACCGGCAACGGGGGCAGGACCATCCGCATCGACGACCTGAAGGCCGACATGAAGGGCGTCTCCTTCTCCGGCGACTACAGCTCCGCCACCGCCGGCTCCGCCACGGGCACCGCGACGATCTCGTACACGGAGCTGCTGAAGGCCGCCAGGTCCGAGCCGACCGAGGTCGCCCCCGGGATCCTGGCCCGGATCGTCGGCCTCTCCGACGGCGGCAACGGCAAGATCAAGGTCTCGGTGGAGGGCACCGTCTCGTCCCTCGGTATCAAGCGGACCGTGTCCGTGCTCAGCTCGGTGTCCGTCGTGGACGACAAGGTCCAGGTGCGCGCCGACAACCTGCCCGAGCTGGGTGTCGCCGCGATCGCCGAGAGCCGTATCCGTCAGGTCATCGACTTCCAGCAGGTCATCGACCGGCTGCCCGGCGGCATCAAGATCGACAAGGTGCAGGCCGCGCAGGACGGCGTCGAGATCACCGTGAAGGGTTCGGACGTCAAGCTGGCCGGGTAGGACCAGCGCGCGGGACGGACGAGCGGACAGGGAGCGGACGGACGCCGCCGGGCAGGGGTCCGGCGGCGGCGCGAGACGCCCGGCGTCCGACAGGCGAGACGTCTCCGTCCGCACCGCAGATGCGATGAGCGCCACGAGCGCCAGGAGGCCCCGGAACGCGGCCCCGGGCGCTTTCTTCATCCCGCTATACGGACGATCGTGTCTCAGGATTCGACACGCCGGTGACATGCCCGCCCGTACGTCCCTACGATCGAGCCCATGAAGCGACAGGCGGATCTCACGAAGCGGCGGGCAGTGGACCTGTGCCGCGTTGCCGCCATGCTCTGTCGCCCCTTCTGAGCGTAAGTCCCCGACTTCCGCGTCTCACCCCTGCCCTGCTCGAAGGGCACCCGTGCGCCTCCGGACGAAACCGGAGCCGCACCCGTACGCACTCGCACGCCCCGCCGCACCTGCCCCGGAGGAGAAAGAGCATGAGCCGCAGCGACGTCCTCGTAGACGCCGACTGGGTCGAGGCCCGCCTGGACGACCCGAACATCGCGATCGTCGAGGTGGACGAGGACACGTCCGCCTACGAGAAGAACCACATCAAGAACGCGATCCGCATCGACTGGACCAAGGACCTCCAGGACCCGGTCCGTCGTGACTTCGTCGACCAGGACGGCTTCGAGAAGCTCCTGTCGAAGAAGGGCATCGCCAACGACACCCTCGTGGTCCTCTACGGCGGCAACAACAACTGGTTCGCCTCCTACGCGTACTGGTACTTCAAGCTGTACGGCCACGAGAACGTCAAGCTCCTCGACGGCGGCCGCAAGAAGTGGGAGCTGGACGCCCGCGAGCTGGTCGACGGCGCCGACGTGCCCGAGCGCGCCGCGACCGACTACAAGGCCAAGGCGCAGGACACCTCGATCCGCGCCTTCCGCGACGAGGTCGTCGCCGCGATCGGCACGCAGAACCTGGTCGACGTCCGCTCGCCCGACGAGTTCTCCGGCAAGCTGCTCGCCCCCGCCCACCTCCCGCAGGAGCAGTCGCAGCGCCCGGGTCACGTCCCGAGCGCCCGCAACATCCCGTGGTCCAAGAACGCCAACGACGACGGCACCTTCAAGTCGGACGAGGACCTGAAGGCCCTCTACGCCGACGAGCAGGTGGACCTCGCCAAGGACACGATCGCCTACTGCCGCATCGGTGAGCGCTCGGCCCTGACCTGGTTCGTCCTGCACGAGCTGCTGGGCGTGGAGAACGTCAAGAACTACGACGGCTCCTGGACCGAGTACGGCTCCCTCGTCGGCGTGCCGATCGAGCTCGGCGCCAACAAGTAATCCCACCGACCGACCTTCTGGTCAGACCCCCTTACGGAGAAAGACATGTGTGGAGCGAAGGCCGGCGGCCCCGACGCCTCGACGATCAAGCCCGGTGAGACCACCATCCAGGGTCAGGTGACCCGCGACGGCGAGCCGGTGACGGGCTACGTCCGTCTGCTGGACTCGACCGGCGAGTTCACCGCGGAGGTTCCCACCTCCGCCACGGGTCAGTTCCGTTTCTACGCCGCCGAGGGCACCTGGACCGTTCGCGCCCTCGTCCCCGGCGCCACCGCCGACCGCACGGTCGTCGCCCAGCAGGGTGGCCTCGCCGAGGTCGCGATCGCGGTCTGAGGAACCTCAGCACCGGCAGAAGGGCCGCACCCCCCGGGTTGGACTCCTGGGGTGCGGCCCTTCGGCCTGTGCGGCCCCCTCGCGCCAGGGCGTATGCGGCCTACCCTGGAATCATGTACGCGCGGCGTAGGCACCTCTACTTCGCCATGATGGGGACCTGCATCTTCCTCTTCGTCCTGGCGTGGGCCGTCGTGCGGATCTGGTCGGTTCCGGCGGCGGTCGGGCTGTGTGTGGTGGCCATGCTCATCCCGCCCGTGGCGGCGATGGTCGCCAATCGGCGGGGGCCAGACGACCGGTGGTGGGACGACCCCTCCGGTGATCCGCAGTCCGACGAGTGGTGGGACGAGCTGGACGGCAAGAAGAAGCCGCCCACCAGGTAGCGGCCCCCCACCAGGTAGCGACCCCCAGGTAGCAGCCGTGCTCCGGGCGCTCAGTGCCCGCCTTCTCTGGCACGTTCCGTCAACGGCCCCATTCCGCCGATGAGTTGACGCAGGCAGCGGACCGCCAGGTCCGCCGGTGAGCCCGGTCCCGTCACCCCGGCCTCGTTGCCGGCCCAGGTCTCCAGGGCGATCCGGATGGCGTCGGTGGCGGCCGCGGCGACGAGCCGCACCTCCAGGGGGTCGGCCCCCTCGCCCGCGAGCCGGGCGATCACCGGGACGAGCCGTTCCTCGGAGTCCTGGTTCACCCGGTACCAGACCGCGCGCAGCGCGACGTCACCGGCGATGGCCCGCAGCAGCCCGCGCGTGCGCAGCAGCGCCTCGACCGACTCCGCGTCCGGCGTGGCCAGCGCCTGCTGGACCGCGCTCTCCAGCGCCCGGCCCAGCGGGGTGCCCGGCTCCGTCGCCTCCAGCAGCGCACGCCAGCGGTCGCCGCCGACCGTGAGCAGCGGGCTGACCGCGTCCTGCTTGGAGCGGAAGTACCGGTAGAAGGTGCGCAGCGCGATGCCCGCGCGGTGGGCGATCTCCTCGGCGGTCGTGCCGTCCGGGCCCCGCGTGGCGAACAGCTCGGCCGCCGCGTGCGCGATGTCGAGCTGGGTGGCGGCCTTGCGGCGCTCGGTCAGGGACGGGGACGACGGCTCGGTGCTCACCCCAGAAGCGTACGGCTTGCGACCGGAGTGCGGCACGCCGTGACGGGGTGGCAAACCGTGCCACTCAGGCGTAACGTGAAATGGCGTCGAGGCGCCTGACGTGAGAGAAACCGGCGCCATTCGGGCCGGGTCGAACAGCGACAGGCCGGGTTGGAGAAACACATGAACCGCTACGAAGGCCGTCGCGCCCTGGTCACCGGCGCCGGCTCCGGCATCGGCCAGGCCACCGTGCTGCGCATGCTCGAGGAGGGCGGCTCGGTCGTCGCCGTGGACGTCAGCGAGCGGGGCCTCGCCGACACCGTCGAGAAGGCCGCCGCGCACGCGGACCGCCTCACCACGCTCGTCGTCGACATCGCCGACGAGACCTCGGTGCGGGGTGGCGTCGCCGCCGCCGTCCAGGCGCTCGGCGGGCTGGACGTGCTGGTCAACGCGGCCGGCATCCTGCGCTCGTCGCACACCCACGAGACCGGTCTCGACGAGTTCAACCGCATCCTCCAGGTGAACCTCGTCGGCACGTTCCTGATGATCCGCGAGTCGATCCCGGCGCTGCTCCAGGGCAACGGCGCGGCGGTCGTCAACTTCAGCTCGACCTCCGCGATGTTCGCGCACCCCTACATGGCGGCCTACGCGGCGAGCAAGGGCGGCATCCAGTCCATGACCCACGCGCTCGCGGCCGAGTACGCCAAGCAGGGCATCCGCTTCACCGCCGTCCAGCCGGGCTCCATCTCCTCCGGCATGACGGACGGCAGCGGTGCCAGCGGCCAGAGCGCCGGTCCCGGCCTGCCCGCGGACGCCGACATGAGCCTGTTCATGAAGCTTGCGCCCGCTCTCGGCCAGGGCTTCGCCGGCCCGGAGACGGTGGCGTCCGTCGTCGCGATGCTCGCCTCGGACGACGGCAGGTTCATCACCGGCACCGAGGTCCGGATCGACGGCGGCACCCACTTCTGAGTGGGCCGGGCAGCCTCAGCAAGAGCAACAGGAGCACAGACATGCACGACCTGACCGGCAAGACCGTCATCATCACCGGCGGCGCCCGCGGCCTCGGCGCGGAAGCCGCCCGTCAGGCGGTCGCCGCCGGAGCGAACGTGGTGATCACCGACGTCCTGGACGAGGAGGGCGAGGCCACCGCCGCCGAACTCGGCAAGGCCGCCCGCTTCCTGCACCACGACGTCACCTCGGAGCAGGACTGGCAGCGCGTCGCCGACTTCGCCGTCGCCGAGTTCGGCTCCCTGCACGGCCTCGTGAACAACGCCGGCATCTCGACCGGCCAGTTCCTGGAGGCGGAGTCCGTCGAGCACTTCCGCAAGGTGCTCGACATCAACCTCACGGGCGTCTTCATCGGCATGAAGACCGTGATCCCCGCGATGAAGGAGAACGGCGGCGGCTCGATCGTCAACATCTCCTCCGCGGCCGGCCTGATGGGCCTCGCCCTCACCGCCGGATACGGCGCCTCCAAGTGGGGCGTGCGCGGGCTCACGAAGATCGGCGCCGTGGAGCAGGGGACGTCCCGCATCCGCGTCAACTCCGTGCACCCGGGGATGACGTACACCCCGATGACGGCGGCCGTCGGCATCGAGAAGGGTGAGGGCAAGTACCCGAACACGCCCATGGGCCGGGTCGGCGAGCCGCACGAGATCGCGGGCGCGGTCGTCTTCCTGCTCTCCGACGCCGCGTCCTACGTCACCGGCGCGGAACTGGCCGTGGACGGCGGCTGGACCACCGGCCCGACGATCAAGTACGTCATGGGCCAGTGAGGTCGCGCCGGTGACCGGCGCCGTACGGCTCGGCGGGCGAGCGCCCGGACGTCGTCAGTAGACGAGCGCCTGGGTCTCGTCCGCCACGGCTTCCTGGACGAAGACCTGGGCGCCGGCGATCCGTACCCCGTCGATGACGTCCTTCTCCGTGATCTCGCGGCGCGCCGCGCACTGCGTGCACAGCGTGATGCGGCCCGCGGCGAGGATCGACTCGATCAGATCGGGCAGCGGTGCCGCGTGCGGCAGCTCGAACTCGGCGGCCCGGCCCGGCAGCGCGAACCAGGACGACTCGCCGGTCAGCCACAGAGAGACCTCCACCCCGCTGGCGACGGCCACCGCCGCCACCGTGAACGCCTGCGAGCAGCGCTCGGGGGCGTCCGCCCCGGCCGTCACCTTGATCACGAGCTTCTTCGCCATGCCGGAAGCGTAAGCCCTCGCCGCCGGCGTCGGCCGCGCGGACGCAGGCCGCTGAGCCGTCCCGGCCGGAGGAGCCCCGGTACGGGCCCACCTCACCGGGAGAGTGCGGACCGGGCCGCGTAAGCTGAGCCCCGGCTCTGTGTACGTGTACGCCCACCCTCGCTCAAGGAGCACCCGTGGAGATCTTCTTCGAAACCCTGCTGGTCCTGGTCTGCGTCGGCGTCATCGCCTTCGCCGGACTGACCGTGAAGAAGCTGTACCAGGGCCAGCGCTGAACCCCCTCAAGGACCACACCAGGAACGGCCGCTCATGATCGAGATCCCGTCAGACCTGCACAAGGACCTCGTGCCCCTCGCCTTTCTGCTGGGCGACTGGGTCGGCGCGGGTGTCCACGACTTCCCCGGCGCGGAGAAGTGCAACTTCGGGCAGGAGGTCTCCTTCTCCCACGACGGCCGGGACTTCCTGGAGTACCACTCCCACACCTGGGTCCTGGACAAGGACGGCAACAAGGTGCGCCCGCTGGAGTCGGAGTCGGGCTACTGGCGGATCGGCCCCGACCGCAAGGTCGAGGTCACGACGACCCGTGACGACGGCACGGTGGAGATCTGGTACGGCGAGATGGCCGACCAGAAGCCGCAGATCGACCTTGCCACAGACACGATGGCGCACCTCCCCGACGCCCGTCCCTACAGCGGCGGCAAGCGCCTGTACGGCTACGTCAAGGGCGACCTGATGTGGGTCGGCGAGAAGCAGACCCCCGAGGTCGAGCTGCGCCCCTACATGTCGGCCCAGCTGAAGAAGGCCGTCACCCCGGAGGACGTCGAACGCTGGGCCAAGGCCCTCCCGGACGACATGCCGGACGACGGCATCGCCTTCTTCAAGTAGGCGTTCTCGCTTCAAGTAGGCGTTCTCGAAGCAGGCGGTCCCGCCTGCTTCGAGCTGGCATACGCAGTGCTCGGGCCCGCCTCAGGCGGGCCTTTGCTTCAGCTTCCGCCACACCCGCTCGAGATCCTGGATGTCCCGGTCGTCGAGGCGCTGAGCGCCGAGCGTCCGCCGCTGCGGACGCAGACCTCCGACTGGGCCCTTGACTTCGTCGGCACCAAGCTCTCCGACCTCGACGGTTCGGCCGTGCAGAACCTCACCGGGGGCTGGGTGGGCCGGACGATGCCGTGAGCGGCCGGGCGGACCTAGACTTTCCGGTGTGGTGAGCACCGACTGGAAGAGCGACCTCAGGCAGCGCGGCTACCGGCTGACGCCGCAGCGACAGCTTGTCCTCGAAGCCGTGGACACCCTTGAGCACGCGACCCCCGACGACATCCTCGTGGAGGTGCGCAAGACGGCGTCGGGGGTCAACATCTCCACCGTCTACCGGACGCTTGAGCTGCTGGAGGAACTGGGCCTGGTCAGCCACGCCCACCTCGGGCACGGTGCGCCCACCTACCACCTCGCCGACCGCCACCACCACCTCCACCTGGTGTGCCGGGACTGTGAGAACGTCATCGAGGCCGACGTGGCGGTGGCCGCCGACTTCACGGCCAAGCTGCGCGAGCAGTTCGGTTTCGACACCGACATGAAGCACTTCGCGCTCTTCGGCCGGTGCAAGGACTGCTCGCCGAAGGGTTCAAGTACCACGTCGTAGTCTTGCCGGTATGAAGAGTCCTCTGCTGTCCCTGCCCGGCGCCGTCCCCGCCGAGGGCGTGGACGAAGGCGTCGCCGCCCACTACGGCGACCTGTTCCGCGAACAGCGTGCCCTCGCCGACGGCACCGGATTCGTCGACCTCTCGCACCGCGGTGTCGTCGCCGTCACCGGCGAGGACCGCCTCGCCTGGCTGCACCTGCTGCTCACCCAGCACGTCAGCGATCTGCCCGTGGGCGAGGCCACCGAGGCGCTGATCCTCTCCGCGCACGGGCACATCGAGCACGCCCTCTACCTGGTGGACGACGGCACGACCGTCTGGGCCCACGTGGAGCCCGGCACCCAGGAGGCGCTGATCGCGTACCTGGAGTCGATGAAGTTCTTCTACCGCGTCGAGGTCGCCGACCGTACGGCCGACTTCGCGGTCGTCAGCCTGCCGGCGGGGTCGATCGCCGAGGTGCCCGAGGGCGTCGTCGTGCGCGAGACGGCGTACGGCCGTGATCTCTTCCTGCCGCGCGCGGACCTGGAGTCCTTCGCCGCGACGGCGGGTCCGGCGGCCGGTCTGCTGGCCCACGAGGCGCTGCGGGTCGAGCACCACCGGCCCCGGCTCGGCTTCGAGACCGACCACCGCACGATCCCGCACGAGCTGGGCTGGATCGGCACGGCGGTGCATCTGCAGAAGGGGTGCTACCGCGGCCAGGAGACGGTGGCCCGCGTCCAGAACCTGGGCAAGCCTCCGCGCCGGCTGGTCTTCCTGCACCTGGACGGCAGCGATGTGCACCTGCCGGTGCACGGGACCGAGGTCCGTGTCGCGGACGAGGGTCCCGACGGCCGGAAGATCGGCTTCGTGACGACGTCCGTACGCCACCACGAACTGGGCCCGATCGCCCTCGCCCTGGTCAAGCGGAACGTGCCCCTCGACGCGAGGCTCCTGGCCGGAGAGACGGCGGCGGCGCAGGAGGTCGTGGTCGCGCCGTAGTTGCCGTGGCTGTACGGGGTCTCGCCGTTGGGCCGCGGCGCGCTTCCGGCTGCGGGTGTGTCGTGGCCGCAGCACCCGGCGCCTAGATCTCCAGCAGCACCGTGAAAGGGCCGTCGTTCGTCAGGGACACCCTCATCCGGGCGCCGAAGCGGCCCGTGGCCACGGTGGCGCCCAGGGTTCGCAGTCGGGCGACCACCTCGTTCACCAGGGGCTCGGCGACGTCGCCGGGGGCGGCCGCGTTCCAGGTCGGCCGGCGGCCCTTGCGGGCGTCGCCGTAGAGGGTGAACTGGCTGATGACGAGCAGCGGGGCGTCGATGTCGCTGCACGACTTCTCGTCCTGCAGCATCCGGATCGACCAGAGCTTGCGGGCCAGTCGGGCCGCCTTCTCCTTGGTGTCGTCGTGCGTCACCCCGACCAGGACGCACAACCCCTCGCCCTCGATCGCTCCCACGGTCTCGCCGTCCACGACCACATCGGCCCCGTCGACCCTCTGCACCACCGCTCGCATGCGCCCCATCATGCCGGTTGCCCCACCCATCGCCGCAGGCGGCCTCATTATTGAACCTTAACCGTCCATCTGGGGCTGTTCGGGGGCACTCGGTCACATAGCGGCCACTTGGGGTGGCACGATGCTGACACACGCCGGTCGAGGGGACGGTCACAAGCACATGAGCACACCGAGCACCAGCGGGCGGCCGATCACGCACCGAGCGCCCGCGCAGCGCGGCGACACCGTGTCCGGCCCGTCGCTGCCCGCGGAGCCGGCCGAGCCCGACCTGGCCCGGCTGAGCCTGCCCGAACTGCGTGTCCTGCGCCGCGACGCCCAGCGCGACGAGGCGGACCTCAGCTATGTACGGCGGCTGCTGCAGGGCCGTATCGACATCCTGCGCGCGGAACTGGCCCGGCGCGGCAGGGCGTCCGTGCCGGCCCCGGCGGACGCCTCCGTGGTGGAGCGGCTCTCGGAGATCCTCACCGACGCCCCGGCCCGGCAGCGTTCCTCGGCCCGCCACGTCACCCTCGGCACGCCGCACAACGAGGAGTACGGGCAGCTGGCCGCGGAGATGCTCGCCGAGGTCGAGCTCTCGGACCTCCAGGCGCGCACCGACCTCGAACTCAGCACCGCCATGGGCCGCCTGGTCCGCTACGAGCAGGAGATCTCCCACCACCGCCACCACCTGCAGCGCACCGCCGACGACTGCAGCGGGGAGATCGCCCGCCGCTACCGGGTGGGCGAGGCACAGGTGGACGACCTGCTGACCTGACGCGGGGGCCGGGGCCGGGACGACGAGAGCGGGCCGGGACACGAGGGCCGGGCCTGGGGAAATGCGCGCGACACGGTCCGCGTCGCCCGCCTACCGTGGCCCCATGACCGACGTACGAGCTGTCACCGAGGACGAGTTCGAGGACTGGCAGCGGGCGCTGCACACCGGATTCCTGCGCGAGCCGGTGCTGACTCCCGAGCAGATCGAGGCCCGCCGCAGGCAGTTCGTGCCGGGCCGGCTGCTCGGCGCCTTCGACGGCGGCCGCTGCGTGGCCACCTTCCGTTCCTTCGCCCAGGAGATCACCGCGGTGGGCGGCGCGCCCGTGGCCGCGGACGCCGTCTCCAACGTCACCGTCAGCCCCACCCACCGCCGGCGCGGTCTGCTCACGGGCATGATGGGCCGGGACCTGGCGGCGGCGAAGGAGCGGGGTGACGTCGTCGCCACCCTGATCGCCGCCGAGTACCCGATCTACGGCCGTTACGGCTTCGGCCCGGCGACCTGGACGACCGAGTGGACCGTCGAGGTCCCGCGCGCCGGCCTCGACCCGCGCTGGTCCGGCCCCGAGGACGGAGGCCGCATCGACCTCGTGGACGGCGCCGACGTCCGCAAGCTCGGCCCCGAGCTGTACGAGCGGTTCCGCCGTGCGACGCCGGGCGCGGTCGACCGGGACGAGCTGTGGTGGCAGATGAACACCGGTGCCGTCCGCTTCCACCGGGACTGGACCGAGCCCTTCCACGCCGTCTACCGCAACGCCTTCGGCGAGGTCGAGGGTCTGGTGTCGTACGAGACCACCGACACCTGGCACGGCAAGCAGCCGGACAACACCGCCGACGTCAACGGGCTGATCGCCGCGACCCCCGCGGCCGAGCGCGCGCTGTGGCACTACCTGTGCTCGATCGACTGGATCACGAAGGTCAAGAGCGGCTGGCGCGGCCCGGACGACCTGCTGCCGTTCTTCCTCCCGGACCCGCGCGCGGCCCGGGTCACCACGCACGCGGACTGGCTGTGGGTGCGGATCCTGGACGTCGTACGCGCTTTGGAGTCGCGGACGTACGAGAGGTCGGGGGAAGTGGTGCTGGAGGTCGTGGACCGGGCGGGGCTCGCCGGGGGCCGGTTCCGGCTGGAGGCCTCGCCGGACGGGGTGTCGTGCACGCCCGCCGCCGGTGCGGCGGTCGATCTCACGCTGCCGGTGGACGAGTTGGCCACGGTCTGGCTGGGGGACGGGTCCCTGGCGCGGCTCGCGGTGCTCGGGCGGGTCGAGGAAGCACGAGAGGGCGCCGCCCGTCAGGCCGACGCCCTGTTCCGTACCTCCGGGCGACCGTGGTGCCCGGACATCTTCTGATCCGTCCCTCTGCTCCCTCCCTTCCTTCGACGACGCTGACCGTGCATCCGTAGCGAGCTGTTCAGTTGTCCCTCGTGTTCAGTTGTGGCTGTGCTCTGCCGTGTTCAGTTGTGACGGTGCGTTGCCGGTGTTCAGTTGTGGCTGTGCGGGCTGGTGCGTCGTGACGGTGCGCTTCGGTGGCCGTCCCCTGTCCGGGCTCCCGGCTCCCCTCCGGAAGGGAGCCCGGTCGGCCAACCACTGAGAAGCTCGACCATGTTGTGCCAAGTTGGCTACCAACTCCACGGTACTTATCTCCGCTTGGGGCCGTCGTATAACCACCTTCCCATGAACTGCCGGAAGATGGCGGGAAGTTGTAGTGTTTCTGTGTGGACCAGGAACACGCCCCCGTCAAGGGGCCTGAGAGGTCACAGCGGTCACGCGCGTCACACCGCGAGATGGCCGACGCCCTGCGCACCCGGATCAGCTCCGGTGCGCTGCGCCCCGGCCAGCGCCTGCCGACCCAGGTCAAGCCGGCCGACGAGTTCGGCGTCGAGCGCGGAGCCGTGCGCGAGGCGCTGCGCATCCTCCAGTCCGAGCATCTGCTCGCTAACGTGTCCAAGGGCAGCCCCGCCACCGTGGCCGTGCCGCTGGGCCCGGCCCGGCTGCCGGCCGGCCCCTCCGCCGTACCGCAGCCCACCATGGTGGGCCTCGCGCCACGCGTCGCCGCGGCCTTCGCCGCCCCGCACGTCGAGCACGAGCACCGGCAGCTGTACGACGCCGGGGGCATCCGTTCGATGCTGTTCCCCTTCGACCAGGGAGCGTGACTGCGTGACGCCACCTTCGTGGAGCGGTCCCACCTGTGGTTCAACGCGCTGTGGGAGACGATCAGTTCGGATCTGGTGCTGACGCCGTAGTGCTGTGCGTCGGGACGGTTCCAGGGGGGCGCGGAGTACCGAGTGCGACTCGGCCAAGTTAGCAACCAACTCTGTCTAGATGGCTGGCGGTTGTACCGTTTGGTCGTGACCCAGGAGAACGTGGCTGTGAATGGGAGAAGGCTCAATCCCCAGGAGATCGCCGACACCCTGCGCGAACGGATCCGCAGAGGCGACCTCAAGGTGGGCGAGCGCCTGCCCACCCAGGCCAAGCTGGCCGAGGAGTTCGGCGTGGAGCGCGGTGCCGTCCGCCAGGCTCTGCGCGCACTTCAGAAGGACGGCCTGCTCAGCAACGTCAGCAAGGGCAGCCCGCCGCGGATCGCCGGACGCGCCCCCGCGCTCGACGGGCCCCAGCCGACGATGGTGGTCCTCGCCCCCCGGCTGACCGAGGCGTTCTGCGCGCCCCACGTCCGCATCGACGCCGTGTGCCTGACCGCGCAGAGCCTGATCCCCGCGCTCGGAGAATCGCTGCGCATGATCCACGAGGGCCGCATCCGCCCCGACCGGATCCACGCCCGCGTCCTGCTGCCGTCCCGGGACATCAACCTCGCCTTCCCGGTCTCGGTCGACGCCCGGCGCGAGGACGACGACCCCGTCCACCAGCGCTGGCTGGCGATGCGCAACGCCCAGGGCCAGGTCCTGCAGTACAACCTCCAGGCCCTGCGCTCCACCCACGACATCGACGTACAGGTCACCTTCCGAGCCCTGCCGTTCACCCCGCCGGCCAAGCTGTACCTGCTCAACGGCGTGGAGGCGCTGTACGCGTACTACCTGGTCAGCCGGCGCGAGGAGCAGACGGACGGCGGAACGCTGGAGATGTACGACGCCCTCGGCTCCGAATCCCTCCTGTTCTCCTTCGATATGCGGGCCGGGCGACGGGACGCGGCGTTCGTGGAGCAGTCCCAGAAGTGGTTCGACGCCCTCTGGGAAACCATCACCACGGACCTGACACTCTCCTAGTGACTTCTGAGACGACGAAGACGGGACCGGCGGGGGCCGACAGCGCGCACGCGAGCGAGAGCCTCCGGGAACTGATCAGTCACGCCCGCGTGGTCCTGTGGGACTTCGACGGGCCGATCTGCCGCCTGTTCGCCGGGCATTCGGCGGAACGGGTGGCGAACGAGCTGGTGGACTGGCTCGAGGGCCGAGGGCTGCACGGACTCCTCAGCGAGGAGGAACGGGAGTCCCTCGACCCGCACGTCGTGCTGCGCGCCGTCGACCGCAGACACCCCGGCAGCGACCTCGTGGCCGAGCTGGAGGAACGCCTCACCCACGAGGAGCTGCGCGCCGCGACCTCCGCGATGCCCACCGCCTGGGCCGACCCCCTGATACGCACCTGGACGGCGGTCGGCTCCCGGCTCGCCATCGCCACCAACAACTCCCCCCGCGTGGTCCGCGCCTACCTCGAGGACCGGGGCCTGACCACCTGTTTCGCCCCCCACATCTACGGCCGCACCCAGGATCTGCACCACCTCGAGCCCCACCCGCACTGCCTCAACCGCGCCCTCAACGCGATGGGCGCCGCCCCCACGGCCGCCCTGATGATCGGCGACACCCCCTCGGACCTCGCGGCCGCGCGTCAGGCCGGCGTCCCCTTCCTCGGCTACGCGCATAACGAACGCAAGACCAAACTGCTGATCGAGGCCGGAGCCGAACACGTCGTGGGGACACTGGAGCCACTGCTGCGGGCGCTGCGGGCTTAGTCCCGCGCGAGCCGCCCCGTGGGGTAGCCCGTCTGCCTACGGATGGTGTGCGGGTTCCGTTCCGCCCGACACCTACGCTTTGTCTTGCCGGGACAGTAGTAGGTGTCGGGGCGGACGGACCGGTGGCCGTCGAGGCTGGTGGTGGCCGGACGCGCCGAGTGCGGGACGGGCCGAGGAACGGATGGAGCGACATGGCTGATGACCACGGTGACGTCGAGGACGCCTGGGAGCTTCTGGCCGCCGGTCCGGGCGCGGGCTGTGTCCTGTTCGACTTCGACGGACCTCTGTGCCGTCTGTTCCCCTACGGCACGTCCATGTCCGTGGCGGTCGAGCTGCGCCGGACCGTGGCGGCCGCCGGCGTCCTGGACGTCCTCACCGCGGCGGAACGTGAGGACAAGGATCCGCACGTGGTCCTCCGCGCGGTCCACCGGGCACGGGGGGACGGGGACCTCGGCGACCTTGTGCGGAGGCTGGAGGCGCAGGTGACGGAGGGCGAGCTCGGGGCCGTCCCTCACGCCCTGCCCACTGTCGGCGCCGACCGGCTTGTCGCCTGGCTGGCCGACCGCGGCTCCCGGCTGGCCGTCGTCACGAACAACGCGGCCGGCGCGGCGGATCGGTACCTGCGGGAGCGGGGTCTGCGGACCTGTTTCGAGACCATCCACGGGCGGGGCGCGGATCCGGACCTGATGAAGCCCCACCCGGACGTCGTCGTCCGCGCCCTGCGGAGCCTGGGGCTCCCCCCGGAGGAAGCGGTGATGATCGGGGACACGCCCACGGACTTCGTCGCCGCCGAGCGGGCCGGGGTCCGCTTCGTCGGCTACGGCCGGAACGAGGGGAAACGGCAGCTGCTGCGCGATGCCGGAGCGAAGGTGGTGCTGGCGTCGTACGAGTCGCTGCTGGAGCTGGCCCGGCGCCGCGGCGAACAGGTACCGGACAAGTCCGGTTGTTGATCCCGCTGTCCCCTTCCTGACCCACCCGCTCACCGGGCACCATGTGCGAGGCACTTCAAGGTGCTTGCTCCGAGGGGGATTTGGTGGCGGATACCACGCTGAGAAGCAGGATGGCGGCGCGCTGGACGCGGGCCGAGGGCACGGTGTCGAGGATTCTGCTGCTGGCGGTGTTCGCCGTCGGCCTGGTCGCGCAGTTCGTCAAACCCGTGGGTGACGCTCTGGAGGGCAAGGCGTACATCGGCGGGGCGTTGCTGAGTCTGGTGGGCTACGTCCTCTACAGCGAGGTGCAGCGGCTGAACGCGGCCCACGAGGCACAGCGGGATGCCACGGAGCACCTGCGGGACACCATCCGGGTGCTGACCGACCAGGTCGCGGAACTCGGCGAGGCCCAGCATTCGGCGGCCGCATCGCAGATCACCCCGAACGATCTGGCGGAGGAGTACCGCCAGGCGCTGCGGGACGGCGAGGCCGTCCGGCTGTCCGTCCTGGGCTTCACCGGAGAAACCGTCGCCCCCAAGCTCAAGGAGTTGCTGGGCGATCTGCCCGCCAACGCGCGACGCACGGTGTCCGTCCGGGTACTCGTCCCCGACTTCAGCAAGCCGATCGAGGTTCCCGGGTTGCTCGACGAGGACGGCACGGCCGGTGACGCGGCCGGGTTCCGTGCCTATCTGCGTGTCAGGATCTCCGGGTTCGAGTCGGAGCTGAGAGAGATGATCGGCAGGATGCGCCACGCCGCGCAGGGCACCCTGACGGTGGAGTTCCGGGCGCTGCACATGTCGCCGATGCTGAAGCTCTACCTCGTCAACGACGACTGCGTGTTCGAGGGCATCTACGACAAGCTCGTGCGGCGGCCCGACGAGTACGGCCCGGTCCTCGCCCCCGGCGCGGGCGAGGGTGGGGAGCTGCTCGACCTCATAGGACACGACTCGCTGCTGACGCGCTGGAACCGGGACGACGGCCCGCACGCACGGAAGATCATCCAGCGCCGCCAGGAGCTGTTCGAGACGTTCTGGAAGGCGGCCCACCCGCTCCCCGCACGCCTCCCGGGCCGCCGCCGGCCCGTACAGCAGAGCCAGGACTGAGCGCGGCGAGGAGCGGAAGGGGCCCGAATGTCCGAGCGGTCGAACGGTTCGGCGCCCAGCCGTGTGGGGTCCCGGCTGAGGCGCTTCCAGGAGCGTTTCGAGTCGATGGTGACCCGCGTCGTGCTCCTCGGGATCTTCGTCACCGGTCTCACCGCTCAGTTCGTGAAGCCGGTCGGTGACGCGCTGGACGGCAAGGCCTACCTCGGCGGCGCACTGCTCAGCCTGGTCGGCTATGTGCTGTACGACCAGGTGAAGGAGCTGTCCTCGGCGGTACGGGCGGTGCCGAGCCGGGCGCCGGTGAACTCCAGCCAGCTGGGGAGCTTCGTCAGCGAGGCCTTCGATGCCCGGAAGGTGGAGATCAGCTTTCTCGGGTACACGGGCGAGACGCTCTTCAACGCGCTGTACCACCGTCTGGAGGACCTCGTCGACAACCCCGGTCCCATCCGGCGTGTGTCGATCCGCATGCTGATCCCGGACTTCGGCCTGCCGATGACGGTGCCGTCCAAAGTGGGGGACGAGGATCTGCCGGTCGACGACCCGCACTTCCGCACACGCATGGAGCAGCGCTGCCGCGAGTACGACGGCATCCTGTCGCAGCTCGCCGAGCGGCTCACGGCGACCGGCCCGGTCGTCGTGGAGTGCGAGTACCGCTTCTATCCGGGCATACCGCGCGACAAGATCTGTATCTTCAACCGGAAACAGGTGCTGCACGGCCTGTACGACCTTTCCGCGCGGATGCGGCTGGACCCTATGGGCGACGAGTACTTCGACCCCAAGGGCTACCGGACCGACCTGAACGTGTGGTCGCGGGACGGCTCGTCCGCTGCCGAGGCGGCCGTCTCGACGTGGAACAAGCACTTCGACGATCTGTGGAGCCTCGCGAGAAGGCCCGGGTGGCGGCCGGGAGCGGCTGTCTGAGGGCGTGCCCTCCGCGCCCTCCCCGTGGCCGCCGCGGTGCGTAGGCTCCCCTCATGGGTGAGATGGGCCTGCGCGAGCGCAAGAAGCGGCGGATGTACCAGGAGGTGTCGGACACCGCGGTGCGGCTGTTCCTGGAGAAGGGC
Organism: Streptomyces sp. NPDC002520; assembly: GCF_053595235.1. Taxonomy (NCBI): domain Bacteria; kingdom Bacillati; phylum Actinomycetota; class Actinomycetes; order Kitasatosporales; family Streptomycetaceae; genus Streptomyces; species Streptomyces sp. NPDC002520. The sequence continues at coordinate 60,529 of NZ_JBSFXG010000024.1, forward strand.
TTCGACGCCGTGTCGGTGGCGGAGGTCGCCGCCGCGGCCGGGATCTCCAAGCCGACCCTGTTCCGGTACTTCCCGACCAAGGAGGACCTGGTCCTGCACCGGATCGCGGACCACGAGTCGGAGGCCGCACGGGTGGTCGCCGGTGCGGAGCAGCCGATGGAGGCGCTGCGCCGGAACTTTCTGGAGGGGCTTGAGCGGTGCGATCCGGTGACGGGGCTGAACGCGCATCCGGCGGTGCTCGCGTTCCACCGTCTGCTGTACGGGACTCCGGCGCTGGTGGCACGGGCGTACTCCTTCCAGGAGCGGTCGGAGGCGGCGCTCGCCGAGGCCCTCGGCGGGGGGCTGGACGCGCGGCTGGCCGCCGGGCAGATCATCGCCGTCCAGCGGATCCTCGCGATGGACAACTGGCGGCGGATCGCGGCGGGCGAGGACGTGGAGGACGTACGGCCGGACGCGGTGGCGGCGGCCGAGCGGGCCTTCGGACGGCTGGCGGCGGGCCTGTCCGGGCTCACGGGCCGTGTGATGGATGAGACTCGGTAAAGAATTTAACCGAGTTACGTTTTCTGGGTACCGTGGCGCCATGACGTCACTCCGCCCCGCCCCCGAGGACATCCAGGCCACCCTCCACAGCGAACGCGCCCATCACGACACCTGCCGCGCCGCCCTCGCCGCCATGATCGAGGGCGCCGCCGAACAGGTCGTCGTCGGCGAGGACGTCTCCGCCTCCGGCGCCGACGCCGAGGTCCTCGGCCACCAGCTGCGCAGCCAGGCCAAGGCGCTGCGCGAACTGCCCCAGGGGCCGCTGTTCTTCGGCCGGCTGGACTTCGCCGCACAGGACCCCGGGCACGGCGGGCAGAACTACCACGTCGGCCGGCTCCGGATCACCGAGCACCCGGCCGCCCCACCCCTCGTCGTCGACTGGCGGGCCCCCGTCTCCCGCGCCTTCTACCAGGCGAGCGCGCGCGATCCACAGGGTGTGGACGTCCGCCGCCGCTTCGGCTGGGCGGCCGGCAGCCGGGGCGACTCCGCCGACCTCACCGGGTTCGAGGACGAGCGGCTGGGCCGGGGCGAGTCACGGACCAGCGACATCGTGACGCGCGAGATCGAGCGGCCCCGCATCGGACCGATGCGGGACATCGCCGCCACCATCCAGCCCGAACAGGACGACCTCGTCCGCGCCGGCCTCGCCGCCTCCGTCTGCGTCCAGGGCGCCCCCGGCACCGGCAAGACGGCCGTCGGCCTGCACCGCGCCGCCTACCTGCTCTACACCCACCCCAAGCGCATCCAGCGCGCCGGCCTGCTGATCCTCGGCCCCAACCGCACCTTCCTCTCCTACATCGCCGAGGTGCTGCCCTCCCTCGGCGAGAGCGGCGTCCGCCAGGCCACCCTCCTGGACGAGATCGCCCGGCACCCCGCCACCGGCACCGACCCCGTCCCCACGGCCGCCCTCAAGCACGACGCTCGCATGGCCGAGGTGCTGCGCCGGGCGCTGTACGCGCGCGTGTCCGCCGAGGGGGCGACCGACCTCGCCGTGCGGGACGGCTCCCTGTGGCTGCGGGTCACCGCGAGCCGGCTGGCCGGCATCGTCGAGGAGGTGCGCGCCGAGGAGCCGCCGTACGCGACCGGCCGCGAGCGGGTCCGCGCCCGGCTGGTGCGGCTGCTGCTGGAACAGGTGGAGCGGCGGTCCGGGCCGCCGCCGAACGCATGGCTGCGCCGGGCCGAGCGGATGCGGCCGCTCACCGCCCGGCTCGACGCGGTGTGGCCGAAGGTCCGGCCCGAGGAGATCCTCGCCGGACTGCTCACCGACGCCGACGCGCTGGCACGGGCCGCCGACGGACTGCTGGACCCCGCCGAGCAGGCGGCACTGCGGTGGCCCCGGCCGCCGCGCTCGTACAAGTCCGCCCGCTGGTCCGCCGCCGACCTCGTCCTGCTGGACGAGCTGTCGGGGCTGATCGAGCACCCCGAGGGGTACGGCCACATCGTCGTGGACGAGGCGCAGGACCTCTCCCCGATGGAGTGCCGGGCCATCGCCCGCCGGGCCGCCTTCGGCTCGCTGACCGTGCTCGGCGACCTCGCCCAGGGCACCACCGAGTGGGCGGCCCGCGACTGGGCCGTACAGCTGCGCCACCTCGGCAAGCCGGACGCGGCCGTGGTGCCGCTGACCACCGGGTTCCGGGTGCCGGCGGTGGTCGCCGAGCTGGCCAACCGGCTGCTCGGCCGGCTCGACGTGGCCGTACCCGCCGTCCGCTCCCTGCGCACGGACGGCGAGCTGACCCTGCGGCCGACCGACGACGTGCCCGCCACCACCGTGGCCGCCGTGCGCGAGGCGCTGGCCCACGAGGGATCGGTCGGCGTCGTCACGGCCGACGCGGACGCGACCCGGGTCCAGGACGCCCTCACCGCGGCCGGCATCCCCACGGCGGGCCCGGACGAACCGGGCGCCCGGGTGGCCGTCGTGCCCGCGAGCGTGGTCAAGGGCCTGGAGTACGACCATGTCGTCGCCGTCGAACCGGCCGCCGTCCTGGAGGCGGAGGCACGAGGAGCACACCGTCTGTACGTGGTGCTCACCCGCGCGGTGTCCCGGCTGGACGTCGTCCACGCCCGGCCCCTGCCCTTCCAGTGATGTCACACGCACGCGCCGGGCGGTGTCTTCATGGGCGACAGACACTCGTCCAAGGAGAATCCGATGGCGCTACGCCTCCCGAAGGCCGAGCTCCCCGCCGAGCTCGTGGAGAACATGGTCAAGCAGCTCGGTGCCGTGCCCGAGAACGTCGAGGTGAACTGGCACAACCCCCGGGTCACCCAGGACAACCTGGAGTTCGGCGGCAAGGTGGGCGCGTGGGACGCGGCCGACACGAGCCTCAAGTCGTACGCGCACATGGCCGTCGCCGCGCTGGTGGGCTGCACATGGTGCCTCGACGTCGGCTACTTCCAGGCGCGGAACCAGAGCCTGGACCTGGCCAAGGCGAGCCAGGTGCCGCGCTGGCGGGACTCGGAGGTGTTCACGCCGCTGGAGCGGGACGTCCTGGAGTACGCCGAGGCCATGACGCACACGCCGCCGACCGTCACCGACGAGCTGCACCGGGGGCTGCTCGACCGGCTCGGCCCCGCGGCGATGGTCGAACTCACCGCGTTCATCGCCTACGTGAACCTGGCGACCCGGGCCAACGTGGCGGGCGGGGTCTCCTCGCAGGGCTTCTCCGACGCGTGCGAGATCCCCCTGGCCGAGAGCCCCGCGCGATCCGGCGCGGCGTCGACCGCATGACCGGGGATCCGTTCGTCGTCCATCGCAGTCTGCTCTTCACCGTCGCCTACGAGATGCTCGGGTCGGCCGCCGACGCGGACGACGTGCTCCAGGAGTCCTGGCTGCGCTGGGCCGGTGTCGACCACGCGCAGGTGCGGGACCCGCGGGCCTACCTCGTCCGGATCGTGACGCGGCAGTCCCTCAACCGGCTGCGCACGTTGTCCCGCAGCCGTGAGCAGTACGTCGGCGAGTGGCTGCCCGAACCCCTGCTGACCAGCCCCGATGTCGCCGAGGACATCGAACTCGCGGAAAGCGTCTCGATCGCGATGCTGACCGTCCTGGAGACGCTCGGACCGACGGAGCGCGCGGTGTTCGTGCTCCGCGAGGTCTTCGAGCTGTCGTACGGCGAGATCGCCGAGGCCGTCGGGAAGTCCGCGGCCACGGTACGGCAGATCGCCCGGCGGGCCCGCGACCACGTGGCGGCCCGGCGGCCCCGGGTGCGGGTGAGCCGGTCGGAGCAACAGGCCGTCGTGGAACGGTTCCTGGCCGCGCTGCGCACCGGGCGACTGGGGGAACTGATGGAGGTCATGGCGCCGGACGTGGTCATGATCACCGACGGCGGCGGGGTCGTGGCCGCCGCGCCCGCCCCGATCCACGGGGCCGAGCTGATCGCGCCGGTGCTCGCGCGCGTGAACCGCGTGGTGGACGCGCTCGGGACGACGGCCGTGTGGCTCAACGGCGAACCCGCCGGCCGGCTCGACTTCGACGGCGAGCCGTCCACGGTGAGCCTCGTGGTGGAGGACGGGCGGATCACCCGGATCTACGTCGTGCGGAACCCGAGAAAGCTGACCCGGCTGGAGGAGCCGGCCGAACTGGCCAGATGAGCCTGCTGGAACCCGGTGCGGCCCACCGGAACCCCACCGCGGGGCCGGTACGGAATCTTCCGTACCGGCCCCGCGGTCGTGATCGGCGGCGGGCACGCCGGACGTGGCACGGCACACTTTTGCAAGCGGCTGCTTGCAATTGTTAGCAAGGGTGGGGCATGGTGGAGGCATGGCATCGCTCAACGTCGGCAATCTCGGTGAGTACCTGCGCGAGCAGCGGCGCAACGCACAGCTGTCGCTGCGTCAGCTCGCCGATGCCGCCGGGGTGTCCAATCCGTACCTGAGCCAGATCGAGCGCGGGCTGCGCAAGCCCAGCGCGGAGGTGCTCCAGCAGGTCGCCAAGGCGCTGCGCATCTCCGCCGAGACGCTGTACGTCCGCGCCGGCATCCTCGACGCCGAACGGGACGGCGAGGACCGCGTCCGCGAAGGCGCGACGCGCGCCGTCGTCCTCGCGGACCCCTCGCTCAACGAGCGGCAGAAGCAGGTGCTGCTCCAGATCTACGAGTCCTTCCGCAAGGAGAACGGATTCGGGGTCGGCGAGCCGCAGCAGGGGAGCGACGGTACGGGGGACACGGAGGGGACGCCGGGCAGCGCCGGCGCACCGGGCGACCTCGTCGAACCGGGCACCGACGTCGGTCCGGGCGACACCGAAGACCGCGGCGACAGCGCCGCACGCGGCAGCCGTGGGGCCGGCGGCAGTGACGCCGGTCCGCGGCGGACGACCGGTTGAGGCGGGCCCTCGACAAGTCAGCCACCGGTCGCCATACCGCGGACCACACGAACCTCAGCCGAACGCGAATCCGGGAGGACCACCACCATGGCCATCACCGACGACCTGCGCAAGACCCTCAGCGACCCGACCCCGCTCTACTTCGCCGCCGGCACCGCCGACCTCGCCCTCCAGCAGGCCAAGAAGGTGCCCGCCCTGGTCGAGCAGCTGCGTGCCGAGGCCCCGGCGCGCATCGAGAAGGTGCGCGCGGCCGACCCGAAGGCCGTGCAGGAGAAGGCCGCCGCCCGCGCCAAGGAGGCGCAGGAGGTCCTGCAGACCAGGGTCAACGAGATCATCGGGACCCTCGACGTCGACCTGAAGAAGTTCGGCGAGACCGCCCAGGACCTCGCGCTGCGCGGTGTCGGCGTCGCCGCCGAGTACGCCGTCAAGGCCCGCGAGACCTACGAGAAGGTCGCCGAGCACGGCGAGCAGGCCGTGAAGCAGTGGCGCGGCGAGGCCGCCGAGGACCTCGAGGACCTGGCGATCGCCGTCGAGGGCAAGCCCGAGCCTGCCGTCGTCAGGCCGGTCGTCGTCAAGGAGGAGCCGAAGCCGGCCGCCGCCGAGGCGGACTCCGCGGCGAAGAAGCCCGTGGCGAAGAAGGCTCCGGCCGCCCGCAAGGTCACCCCCGTGAAGCGGACGACCCCGCCGGCCAAGTGAGCGTGACCGACGAGGCATGAACGGGCCGGGCACCCTTGGGGTGTCCGGCCCGTTGTACGGGTACGGTGACGGCGTAGGGATCGGGAGACAGCGGGCGGTGGGCAGCATGCTGATGTTGGGCTTCGAGGGATTCATGGGGATCTTGAAGATCGTCCTCATGGCTCTGGCCGCGTTCGGGCTCGTCGACGCCGCGTTCCGGCGCGAGGACGCCTTTCGCGCGGCCGACAAGCAGAACAAGGTGTTCTGGCTGATCATCCTCGGACTCGCGCTCGTGGTGAGCGCGATGTTCTCGATCCTCGGCATCCTGCCGATCGCGGGCCTGGTCGGGAGCATCGTCTACATCGTTGACGTGCGTCCCGCGGTCAAGCAGGCCTCCGGCGGCAACGGCTGGGGCCGCCGCCGCGGCGGAAGCAGCAGCGACGGTCCGTACGGGCCGTACAACGGCCGTCGCTGAGCCCCGCGGAGCCCCCGGGCGGAGCCTTACGGAGTCCTGTCCAGCAGGACCACCGCGAGGTCGTCGGTCAGCTCGCCGCCGTTGAGGTCGCGGACCTCGTGCACGGCGGCGCGCAGCAGGTGCTCGCCGCGCAGGCCCTCGCCCAGCTGGCGGCGGATCATGGCGACCATGCCGTCCTGGCCCAGGCGCTCCTTGCCCGCGCCGACGCGGCCCTCGATCAGACCGTCGGTGTAGAGCATCAGGCTCCACTCGGCCCCCAGCTCCACCTGCGTCCGGGGCCAGCGGGCGCCGGGGAGCAGGCCGAGGGCGGGGCCGTTCTTGTCGTACGGCAGCAGCTCCGCGTCCCGGCCGGGGCGGGCGACCAGCGGGGCCGGGTGGCCGGCCAGGCACAGGCCGGCGCTGCGGCCGTCGGGGGCGATGTCCACCGTGCACAGCGTCGCGAAGATCTCCTCGTCCGCGCGCTCGTGCTCCAGCACCTCCTGGAGCGTGCTCAGCAGCTCGTCCCCGCACAGTCCGGCCAGCGTCAGCGCCCGCCAGGCGATGCGCAGCTCCACGCCGAGGGCGGCCTCGTCCGGGCCGTGGCCGCAGACGTCGCCGATCATGGCGTGCACGGTGCCGTCGGGGGTGCGCACCGCGTCGTAGAAGTCGCCGCCGAGCAGGGCGCGCGAGCGGCCGGGGCGGTAGCGCGCGGCGAACCGCAGCGAGGAGCCCTCCAGCAGCGGGGTCGGCAGCAGACCGCGCTCCAGGCGGCGGTTCTCCTGCGCGCGCAGCCTGCTCTCGGTCAGTCGCCGCTCGGCGGTGTCGGAACGTTTCCGCTCCACTGCGTAGCGGATCGCACGGCTCAGTAGCCGGCTGTCCAGCTCGTCGCGGAACAGGTAGTCCTGGGCGCCCACGCGCACGGCCTCGGCGCCGCGCTCGGCGTCGCCGGAGGCGGTCAGCGCGAGCACGGCGTGCCGGGGCGCGAGCCTGAGCACGTGCCGGAGCACGGCGAGCTCGTCGGCCTTCCGGTCGTCGGCCTCGGTGGGCCGGCCGGGGGCCGGGAGGGCGAGGTCCAGCAGGATGCAGTGGACGTCGTCGGTGAGCAGCCGCTCGGCCTCGGTGAGGTTGCGGGCGGTGCGGACGCGGATGGGGCGGCCGGCCGCGTCCTGCAGATCGGGCACGATCTGGCCGGCCGGGTCGTCCTCGATCAGCAGCAGGGTGAGAGGGGCGCCGGTCGTGGTGGTGGTCGCGGCGCCGCGGTGTGCCTCTTCCTTGAGGGGGCCGCCACTCATGGAGGCGGCCTGCGCCTGACCACTCTCCACGGCCGGGATCGCTCTCTGCCGCGGTACGGGTACGGGCATTGTTCGGTTTCCTTCCCTCCCCCCGAGGGCACGGTGGCGTCGAGGGACCTCGTACCACCGACGGGTGACCATAGCGGTACCTGCCGCCCCGATGGAATGGTGTGAGCCGCGTCGCTCCCGCGCAGGCCACTGTCATATGCCGCTTTCCGTACCGCAGTTGGACAGGACGGCACGGGACAGGGAATGACGAAGCTCACGTACCGCCCGGGTTACGGCGGGGATTCGGTGGAGCGGGTCACATGGCGTACGTCACGGGGACTGCCCGAGGGGCGCGGGGCCGTATCGGTATGCGGCCGCGCTGCGATGGGGGTCCCCCCGATCGAGCGAGGTCGAGCGCGGGCACGGCCGGCCGCGGCGCGAGACCCGCGCCCGGAAGACGGCCGAAGCCCGACGGCGCTCCACCGCCTTCCCCCCCCGCCGTGAGGCCTACGCGTCGGGTCGTACGACCCCGAGGATCGGCATCGAGCCCGCGCCCGCGACCGTCACCCACCGCCCGGGGCGCGGGGCGTGGATGATCGCGCCGTCGCCGACGTACATCGCGACATGGCTGGCGTCGTCGAAGTAGATGATGAGGTCGCCGGGGCGCATGTCCTCGATGCCGACGTGCTCGAGCTGCCTCCACTGCTCCTGCGAGGTGCGCGGGATGGGGTGGCCGGCGCTCGCCCAGGCCTGGGAGGTGAGGCCGGAGCAGTCGAAGGAGCCGGGGCCCTCGGCGCCCCACACGTACGGCTTGCCGAGCTGGGCCGTGGCGAACGCGACCGCCGCCTTGCCCGGCGCCGAGGCCTTGCTCTTGATCTCCTTGAGCACGCCTGTGTCCAGCCAGGCGGTCTGCGCCTTGTAGGCGGCCTGCTGCTCCAGCGTGGCGAGCCGCTCCCGCTCCTTCTTCTCCAGCTGGGACTCGAGTTCCTCGGCGGCGGCGATCTGCTCCTTGATCTTCTTCTTGGCGGCGGCCTTCCCCTTGCGGTCGGCCTCCAACTTCTCCCACTGCGCCGAGGCGTCGTCCGCGTACTGCTGCAACTGCTTCTGGACGCGGGTCGTTTCGGTGAGCAGCTTCCTGGTCGCCCGCTCGCCGTTGAGCACCGTCCCGGCCCCGTCGGCGACCTGCTGCGGATCGCCGCTGAACAGGAACTGGGCCATGGGCGGCAGGCCGCCGTTGCGGTACTGGGCGCGGGCGGCGGCACCCGCCTGGTCCTTCAGCTCGTCCAGCCTCGTCTGCCCCTCGACGATCTTCTTGGCCAGCGTGACGATCTGCGCGGACTGCTTCTTCGTCCGCTCCTCGGCCGCGTTGTAGGCGTCGGTGGCCACGGCCGCGTCGTGGTACAGCTCGTCGAGCTTCTCGCGGACCTTCTCAAGACCCTTGCCTGGCGGCGGAGTCGGGGTGGTGCCCGGCGTCGCGCCCGGTCTGGGGATGGGCGCGGCGACGGCCGTGCCGGGGGCCGTCAGCACGGTCGCCGCGCAGACCACGGTCACGGCGGCGGCGATCAGGCCGCCCTTGCCTGTACCCATACCTGAGCCCCCAAGCTGATTTACCGTCAGTAACTTACGGATGCCCGGGGGATCGTGTCACGATGTCGCGCAAAGTGACAGAGGTGGGCGGAAGTCGGATTTTCCGTGCCCCCCGTGTCTCCCCCCTTCCGCACATGTCCCCTCGCACCCTTGCGATTACGGCGATCTCCCCGCCGATGTGACGAACGACGCACGGCGATCGTTCCGTCGGTGTCACCCACACGGGTCCAGGCCGTTCCTCCGGGCGGGTTCATGCCGTTCGCCCGTGCGGGCTCCCGTAGGTCACCCGTGTGCCGTCACGCGGTTCGCCCGTGCGGGCTCCCCGCGGCGCACCGCGGCGCCTTCCCGGCGGTTCATCCGCGCGGCGCCAACGCCCCCCACGCCACCGTCACTTCTCCCTGCCGCCAGCGGGCCGGGCCGTCCGTGACCGGCCAGTCGGCGCGCAGGTCCCGGACCGTGCGGATCCAGCGCTGGCGGGCGCCGTAGGAGGCGTAGGGCGCGTTGGCGGCCCAGGCGCGGTCGAAGTCGCGCAGGAAGGCGTGCACGGGCTCGCCGGGCACATTGCGGTGGATCAGCGCCTTCGGCAGCCGCTCGGCCAGGTCCGAGGGCCGTTCCAGGGAGCCCAGCCGGGTCGCGAAGGTGACCGTGCGCGGGCCGTCCGGGCCGAGCGCCACCCACACGTGCCGCCGCCCGATCTCGTCGCACGTCCCCTCGACCAGCAGCCCGCCGCGCGAGCCGCCGGCGGCCGGGGCGAGCCGCGCGCACAGCCGCTCCCACACGGCGGCGACCTGGTCCTCGTCGTACTGGCGCAGCACGTTGGCGGCCCGCACGAGCAGCGGACGCCCGGGGACGGGGACCTCGAAGCCGCCGTGCCGGAAGGCCAGGCCCTCGCACTCGTACGGCCGGGCCGCCGCGACCCGCTCCGGTTCGATCTCGACGCCGACCACGCGCGCGCGTGGGGCGACGGACCGCAGCCGGCCGAGCAGCTCGACGGCGGTCCAGGGTGCGGCGCCGTACCCGAGGTCGACGGCGACCGGGTCGGCCGCGCGGCGCAGCTCGGCGCCGTGCGTGGCGGCGATCCAGCGGTCCATGCGGCGCAGCCGGTTGGGATTGGTGGTCCCGCGCGTCACCGTCCCCACGACGGAGGTCCCCCCGGCCGAGCGAAGCCGGGAGTGAGAAAGGGACGTCGCGCGGGCTGCCATGCCTACGAGGGTAAGCGGGCCCCAAACGGCGGAACGTCGAACGGTTGATCGATCAAAGGTCATGGTTGGGTAAAGTCGCCTGATCGGGAAATGGCGGGACACCCGTCCGCTGTTGGACCCCCTTGGAGGACGACGCCGGTCCTCCGGCAGGCATGCCCGCAGCAAGGAGGAACGCCCGTGAGCCAGTACGTCAGCAGGCTCGGGCGTCGCTCGCCGGCGGCACCCTCGCGGCTGAGGCTGCACCGCAGGCCCCGCCGCGTCGCCATGCTCTCCGTGCACACCTCACCGCTCCACCAGCCCGGCACCGGCGACGCCGGCGGCATGAACGTCTACATCGTGGAGCTGGCCCAGCGGCTGGCCGCGATCAACATCGAGGTCGAGATCTTCACCCGGGCGACCGCCGGCGACCTCCCGCCCACGGTCCAGCTCGCCCCCGGCGTCCTGGTCCGGCACGTCGACGCCGGCCCCTACGAGGGCCTCGCCAAGGAAGACCTCCCGGCCCAGCTGTGCGCCTTCACGCACGGCGTGATGCAGGCCTGGGCCGGTCACCGCCCCGGCCACTACGACCTCGTCCACTCCCACTACTGGCTCTCCGGCCACGTCGGCTGGCTCGCCGCCCAGCGCTGGGGCGTCCCCCTGGTGCACGCCATGCACACCATGGCCAAGGTCAAGAACGCCAACCTGGCCGACGGCGACACCCCCGAGCCCGCCGCCCGCGTCATCGGCGAGACCCAGATCGTCGCCGCCGCGGACCAGCTCATCGCCAACACCGCCGAGGAGGCCGACGAACTCGTCCGGCACTACGCCGCCGACCCCGGCAAGGTCGCCGTGGTCCACCCCGGCGTGAACCTCGACCGCTTCCGGCCCTTCCCCCAGGGCGCGGCCCCCGGGCACTTCGGCGCGCCGGGGCCGGACGACACCGCGGCCGCCCGCGCCGCCGCCCGCGCCCGCCTCGGCCTGCCCCAGGACGCCCTGATCCCGCTCTTCGCGGGCCGCATACAGCCCCTCAAGGCTCCCGACGTGCTGCTCCGCGCCGTCGCCGTGCTGCTGGACGAGCGTCCCGACCTGCGCCCGAACCTCGTCGTACCGGTCGTCGGCGGCCCGAGCGGCAGCGGCCTCGCCAAGCCGGAGGGGCTGCAGAAGCTCGCCACACGGCTCGGCGTCGCCGACGTCGTACGGTTCAGGCCGCCGGTCGGGCAGGCGCAGCTCGCCGACTGGTTCCGGGCCGCTTCCGTGCTGGTCATGCCCTCCTACAGCGAGTCCTTCGGCCTGGTCGCGATAGAGGCGCAGGCGGCCGGGACGCCGGTGCTCGCGGCCTCGGTGGGCGGTCTCCCGGTGGCCGTGCGCGACGGCGTCACCGGCTTCCTCGTCCAGGGCCACGACCCGGCCGACTACGCGCGCGTGCTGCGCCGGTTCGCCGACGACGCGTCCCTCTCGGCGCGCATGGGCGCGGCCGCCGCCCGGCACGCGCAGTCCTTCGGCTGGGACACCGCGGCGGCCGCCACGGCCGACGTGTACCTGGCCGCCACCCAGTCCCACCGCCGTCGCGTACGCTCCCAGCATGGGTGATGCCGAGAGGGCCGAGAGGGCCGAGAGGGCCGGACAGGTCGTCGAGGGCGTGCTGAAGGACGCCGAACTGGAGTGGGAGAGCCCGGAGACCGGCACCTACGTCGTCAAACTCCCCGGCACCCACAAGCTCTCCACCACCGTCTCGCTGCTGGTGGGCCGGCACACGCTCTCCCTCAACGCCTTCGTCGTCCGTCACCCCGACGAGAACGAGGCCGGTGTCCACCGCTGGCTGCTGGAGCGCAACCTCAAGCTGTACGGCGTGAGTTACGCCGTCGACCGGCTCGGCGACGTCTACGTCACCGCCCGGCTGCCCCTGACCGCCATCACCCCCGAGGAGATCGACCGTCTCCTCGGCCAGGTCCTGGAGGCCGCCGACGGCGCCTTCAACACCCTTCTGGAGCTGGGCTTCGCCTCCGCGATCCGCAAGGAGTACGCGTGGCGGGTGTCCCGCGGGGAGTCGACGCGGAACCTGGACGCGTTCAAGCACCTGATCGAGCGCCCCGCCGGCTGAGCTTCAGTCAAGCCCTTCCTCGCTCTTCCCTTCACCCGAGGAGCAGTGGCATGCTCACCGCCAACGCATTCCTGAACGTCGTTCATATCCATGAATAAGAAGGGGTGGTTGGACATGAGCAACGGGCACGTCAGCAGACGCACACTCCTGGCCGGCGCCACCGCCGTGGCCCTCGGCGCCACGACGGGCACCGCACGTGCCGCGACCGCCGAAGCAGCCGCGGCGGCGACCGCGGAGGGAGTCCCGGAAGTCCCCGCCATCTGGCGGGAGTTCGCCCGGTCCCCCTTCACTCATCCGCAGATCCCCTTCATCGGCCGGGCGGGCTGCCGCACCAGGATCCGGGCCACCGGACGGCTCGTCCTCGACGTCACCGACCACGGCGCCGTACCCGACGGCACCACGGACTGCGCCCCCGCGATCAACCGTGCCATCGCCGCCGCCGGAGAGGCCGGCGGTGGCACGGTCACCATCCCGCCCGGCACCTTCCGCATCGACGACCTGATCCGCATCGGCGACTCCGGCGTCGTCCTGCGCGGCGCCGGCAGCGGCCGTACGACCCTGTACGCGACGAAGAACCTCACCGAGCTGATCGGCGCCTACGGTTCCCGCTACGGCGGCGACAAGTCCTCCTGGTCCTGGGCCGGCGGCCTCATCTGGCTGGCGCCGAAGGCCCGCCTGGACTCCCTGGTGGCCGCGATCCGGGCCCGCGCCTGGCCCTTCGAGGGCTGGACCGGCAACAAGCGGGACGAGTGGACGACCCTCACCACGCTCGAACCGGCCCGCCAGGGCTCCTGGACGGTGACCGTCGCCGACGCGGGTGACCTGCGGCCCGGCCGGCTGGTCCTCCTCCGCCTCGCCGACGACCCGGCCCACACCCTCCTCCAGCACATGGCGGGCGGCGGCCCCGGCCCGGCCGCGTACGTCTGGGACGACAAGACCAAGCTGACCTCCTACGTCCCCTACGAGTGGCCCGTACGCATCACCCGCGTCCAGGGCCGCCGCATCACCCTCGAACGCCCCCTCCCGCTCGACATACGCCCCGAGTGGGACCCCCGGCTGACCACCCACGTCCCGGAGTTGACCGGCTCCGGCGTCGAGGGCCTGACCCTGGAGGCGATGCAGACCCCGCAGTCGCCGCACCTCCTGGACAAGGGGTACAACGGCGTCGTCCTGCAGTGCGCCTACGACTGCTGGGTGGACGACGTCACGGTCCGCCACGTCGACAACGGTTTCGGCCTGGTCGCCGCCTCCGCCTGCACCCTGCGCCGCACCCGCGTCGCCGGCCGCGGCTCGCACCACCCGTACTTCTGCCGCGAGGGCGCGCACGACAACCTGATCGACGACTTCACGATCGAACAGCGCACGGTCCCCGCGCCGCCGAACACCCAGCTGCACGGCATCAACGTGGAGGGCCTCTCGTCCCACAACGTCTGGTCGCGCGGCGAGATGCGGATGGGCACCTTCGACAGCCACCGGGGCCTGCCCTTCGCGAACGTCCGCACCGACATCACCGTGAACAACAACGGCCGCCACGGCGGGGACGCCAGCGCCGGCCCGCTCTTCGGCGCCCGCTTCACCCACTGGAACGTCAGGGTCACCAACGGCCGCGCGGGCCTGATGAAGATCGACGGCCTGGCCCCGTACTCCGCCACCGTCGGCCTCGACACGGTCACCGAGTTCGACCAGACCGACGTCCCCGACTTCACCGGAGACCTGCACTCCCGCCTGGAGCTGTACGGCACCACGGACGCCGTGCGCCCGCGCAACCTGTACGACGCTCAAGCCGACTTGAGTCGGTAGCGCCCCGGGGTGATGCCCACCAGCCGCTTGAAGTGCCGGGTGAGATGGGCCTGGTCGCAGAACCCGGTCGCCACCGCCACCTCGCCCGGCGCCACCCCGTCCAGCAGCAGCCGGCGCGCCCGGCCCACCCGGCGGGACGTCAGGTACTGGTGCGGGGCGATGCCGTAGGCGGTGCTGAACGCCCGTACCAGGTGGGCGGGATGGGCGTGCAGCAGCCGCGCGGCCTCGGCCAGGGCGAGCCCCTCCGAGACCCGCTCGTCGAGCAGTTCACGCAAGGCACGCGCGAGGGCGGGATCGGGGCGGGCGGCAGCCTCCGGCTCCCTGCGCCGCAGATGGTCCCGCAACCGCGCGCCGACCAGCGCGAGCCGGCTCTCCGCCTCCAGTTCGTCCCCGGGCCGCCCGAGCGCGGCGTGCACCTGCCCGACCCGCCGCCGCAGCAAGGGGTCCCGGAGGTCGGGCCCGTCGACGGCCGGCCCGATCAGCTCCTCGCCGAGATGGCTGCTGTCGAGGTACAGCACTCGTTTCCGGAAGCCGTGCGGGGTGGCGGGGGAGCCGTTGTGCGGAACGTGCGGGGGCAGCAGGGAGACGGTGTCGTGCGGGGTGCCGTGCTCGTGCCGGTCCAGGTCGTACCGTACGGCCCCGTCGTCCACGATCAGCAGCGTCCAGTTGTCGTGGACGTGCATCGGGTACGCGTACTCGGTGAAATGGGCGTGGAAGACCTCCACGACGCCCGGGACACGTGGGCGCCAGGCGGAGACGTCCGGCTGGGCTGCGGCCACGCAAAGAACGTACAAGACCGCCCGCCGGGCCGCGCGGCAGTCTCGGTGCATGAACACCGAGCCCCTGCTCCCCCACTCTCGACTTCTCCCCCACTCTCGGCTTCGCTCGAGCGGGAGGGCCCCCCAGCGCGGGGGGACCCCCATCGACACCAAGATCGCCGTGCTGCTCCGCGAGGACCTGGAGCCGTGGCAGCGCCTCAACGTGACGGCCTTCCTGGTCAGCGGCCTCGGCAGCGAGGTCCCGGAGATCGTCGGGGAGCCGTACGAGGACGCGGACGGCGTCACCTACCTGCCGATGTTCCGCCAGCCCGTGCTCGTCTTCGAGGGCACGAAGGAGACCCTGAAGGCGGCCCACGCCCGAG
Organism: Streptomyces sp. NPDC002520; assembly: GCF_053595235.1. Taxonomy (NCBI): domain Bacteria; kingdom Bacillati; phylum Actinomycetota; class Actinomycetes; order Kitasatosporales; family Streptomycetaceae; genus Streptomyces; species Streptomyces sp. NPDC002520. The sequence continues at coordinate 75,606 of NZ_JBSFXG010000024.1, forward strand.
CCCTGTCCCGCGCGCTGCCCCGCGCCGTCTTCACCGCCGACCTCTTCGCCACGGGCAACGACCGCGACAACCGCGCGGCGGTCCGCGCCGTGGGCACGGCGGACCTGGACCTGGTCGGACTCGCCGTGTACGGCCCGCGAAACGGGGTGGACAAGGTGCTGAAGGGGGCGCGGATGCACCAGTGACCGAATCTGCACAGGGTGTACCCAAGCGCGCGGGGGGTGGGCACCGTTGGTGCGGAGTTGTCCGGATCGGCGTCGCCATGGCAAGAGCCCCGAGCTTTCCGCGCCGTGTCATGTGTGGAGAAACTTCCCCCGATCCATGTGCGTGACGGCACGGATGCGGAGGCGATGTCCTCGACTCCCGTGTGGGGAACGGGTTCGACTGGATGGCAGGCACACTCCGTGATTTCATCCTCCGCACCGCCGGGTTCGCGCCATGGCGTCCGGGAACGGCAGGCGCGTACCTGCGGCCGCGGCCGAGCCGTCTGTCCCCAGCGGGGCCGCGCACCCTGTGGAACCTCCATACGAAGGGCAGTTTCAAGATGACCTCCGCTCCCCAGGTCCAGACCGTCGAGATCTCCGACGCCGAGCTGGACTCCGTCTCCGGCGGCCTGAGCCCGCAGTTCGGCATCACCGCCGGCAACACGACGATCGGCAGCTCGGAGCTCCTGACCCAGCTCGACACCGTCACGGGCACGGTCCAGGGCGCCCTCGGCCAGATCCAGGGCGCTGCCGCCAACTTCCACAACGTCAGCGTCAACGCCTCCTTCTGATCGCTGATCGCTGATCACGATCGCTGACACCTGATCGCCGATCGCCCGGCCGCTGTCGGCCGACGGCGGCCGGACGATCGGCATCACGGCACCAAGCCCCCCGCCCGCGAAGCGACGCAGGCAGGGGGCTTGATGGTGTATGGCGGCTCCGTGCCCGGTCAGACCGCGCTGACCTCCGCCTCCGCCCCCGCGGGGGCGGGCTCGGACGACGGCCGCTCGGGCGGCAGGCGCCGCATGAGCACGCCGTACCCGAGCCCGGCCGCGGTCCCCACGACCGCGCACATCCCCCACAGCCACTCCGCGCCGAAGCGGTCGATGACGGCGCCGGACATCAGCGGGGCGACCAGGGCGGCGACGGACCAGGAGAGGGTGTACACGCCCTGGTAGCGGCCGCGTCCGTGGACGGGGGAGAGCTGGACGACGAGCCCGGTCTGGGTCGGCGCGTTGACGATCTCGGCGAGCGTCCACACGCACACGGTGAGCGCGAAGACGCCGACCGACCCGGCGAAGGCGGTGAGCCCGAAGCCGTAACCGGCGAGGAGCGAGGAGATGACCAGCAGCGTGCGCGGGTCCCGGTGCTCGATGAAGCGGGTGACCGGGATCTGCAGGGCGACGATCAGGATGCCGTTGACGGCGATGGCGAAGCCGTAGTCGGCGGGGGAGAACCCGGCACGCCCCATGGCGACCGGCAGGCCGACCGAGCCCTGCTGGAAGACGACGGCGACGAGGAAGGACAGGCCGACGACGGCCATGTACCGCCCGTCGCGCAGCACGGTGAGGAGGCTGACCTCGGCCTCGGCCCCGGCCTCCTTGGCCGTCGCCGCGGGCCGGGACTCGGGCACCTTGAGGAACACGACGATCGCGCACGCGAGGGTCATCCCGGCCTCGATGAGGAAGCCGGCGAGGTAGCTGTACTGGGCGATGAACCCGGCGCCCATGGAGGAGACGGCGAAGCCGAGGTTGATGGCCCAGTAGTTGAGCGAGAAGGCCCGCACCCGGTCCTCGGGCCGGACGATGTCGGCCATCATCGCCTGCACGGCCGGCCGGGAGGCGTTGGAGGTCATGCCGACCAGGAAGGCGACGGCCGCGATGGCGACGGGGTCGCTCATGAACCCGAGCAGCGCGACGGACCCGGCGGTCGCGGTCTGCGCGATGAGCAGGGTCGGCCGCCTGCCGAGCCGGTCGGCCATCACGCCCCCGCCCACCGAGGAGACGACCCCGCCGAGCCCGTGCAGCGAGGCGACGAGACCGGCGTACGAGGCCGAGTAGCCGCGGTCCAGGGTCAGGTAGAGCGCCATGAACGTGGCGACGAAGCCGCCGAGCCGGTTGACGAGGGTGCTGGTCCACAGCCACCAGAAGGCTTCGGGCAGCCCGGAGACGGATTCCCGGGCGGCTCTTTTCAGCTTGGCGGCAGACGCGACGGACATGGACAGGACCCCCCGTACGGCACGGCGCCCGTCCTTTGGCGCCGTACCGCTAAGTAAGTGGCTCAAGCGGTAGGCGCAACTTACGACCTTCGGACCCGCGACGGCCACTCAATTAACAGATGCCGTCAAACGTCCGCCCACCGGGCGGCCCGGGCAGGGGCGCGAATGCGTGGATTACGCTCTGGGGCATGGCCGACGCACCGTACAAGCTGATTCTCCTCCGCCACGGCGAGAGCGAGTGGAACGCGAAGAACCTGTTCACCGGCTGGGTGGACGTCAACCTCAACGAGAAGGGCGAGAAGGAGGCGGTCCGCGGTGGCGAGCTCCTCAAGGACGCCGACCTTCTCCCCGACGTGGTCCACACGTCCCTCCAGAAGCGCGCGATCCGCACGGCGCAGCTGGCCCTCGAGGCCGCGGACCGCCACTGGATCCCGGTCCACCGCAGCTGGCGCCTGAACGAGCGCCACTACGGCGCCCTGCAGGGCAAGGACAAGGCGGCGACGCTGGCCGAGTTCGGCGAGGAGCAGTTCATGCTCTGGCGCCGCTCCTACGACACCCCGCCGCCCCCGCTGCCCCGCGACTCCGAGTACTCCCAGTTCGACGACGCGCGCTACGCCTCGCTCCCGCCGGAGCTGCGCCCGCAGACGGAGTGCCTGAAGGACGTCGTCGACCGCATGCTCCCGTACTGGTACGACAGCATCGTCCCGGACCTCCTGGACGGCCACACGGTCCTCGTCGCCGCCCACGGCAACAGCCTGCGCGCCCTGGTCAAGCACCTGGACGGCATCTCCGACGCCGACATCGCCGGCCTCAACATCCCCACCGGCATCCCGCTCGCCTACGAGCTCGACGCCGACTTCCAGCCCCTCACCCCCGGCGGCCGCTACCTCGACCCCGAGGCGGCCGCAGCGGCCATCGAGGCGGTCAAGAACCAGGGCAAGAAGAAGTAATCGCCCACGAATAAGCCCCCTGCCTGCGGTTTCTCCGCTGGGAGGGGGCTTTTCGCTGCCTCTGGGCCGTCAGGTGCGGGACGGGCCAGGATCTTGAGGCCTCTGCCCTGCAGCCATGGCTTTTCCGGGGTGTCCGGTAGCTGGCGTTCGGCCATGCCCAGAGGGCCGGATCGCGAAAGTGGTCAGGCCCTCTGACGTTCCCTTTGAGGCTGGGCTTGGCCCTCGCCCAGGTCTACCACCGGGCTCTTCACCCCTCACCTAACGCACGGCGCACAGTTCCGTCAAGTCACGTGTTTATGCGGCATGACGGATATCTGCCACTCCTTGTCTCCTGGTTTCCAGGGCCGCATCGAAGCAAAGGGCAGCGGCCCGGCAAGACCTTCGAGATCGAGGTGGAATCCCATGACCACGCAGAATCACGAACCGGGCGAAACGATGGAATGTGACGGCGGCCCGGCCCCCGCACAGGACTCGCACGTGATCGCCGCGCCGGCCGGATCGGCCTACCACCGGTTGGCGCGGACCGAGCGGTATCGCTGGTGGCAGCCACTGGTCGCCACACTGGTCGCCGGGGCAGGCTGGTGGCTGTCCTTGTTCCCGCTGGGGTTCATATTGGGCGGGGTGGCCGCGCTGGCCGGAGTCGAGCTGGGCGGTTCCCAGGACGTGCTGTTCGCCGATCCTCTATGGGACGACGCCGCATTGCTGCTCATATTGGCGCTCATGCTCCCGATGGTGCTGCTCGCCGCACGCCAGGTGCAGCGCCGGCCAGCCGGCAGCCTGTCCTCGGTGACCGGCCGGGTGCGCTGGCGTTGGCTGCTGGTCTGCCTGGGGGTGGCCGTGGCCGCGGCAGTGCTCCTGATCATCCTGGCGGCCACCCTCACCCTCATGTTCGGGGCAGGCGTGGACGGTTCGGCGTCCGACGCATGGGTGGGCTGGCCGACGTTCCTGGCCTCCGCCGCAGTGTTCGTCCTGCTGGTGCCGCTCCAGGCCGCCGCAGAGGAGTACGTCTTCCGCGGCTGGATCCCCCAGGTCTTCGGCTGTTACCTGCGCACCCCCTGGGTCGGCAGCATCGTCGGCGCTCTGCTCTTCGCCTTGGCTCACGGACTGGGCACCCCGTGGGGCTTTGCCGACCTGATCCTGTTCAGTCTCGTCCTGAGTTTCCTCGTGATCCGTACCGGTGGCCTGGAGGCGGCCGTCGCCTACCACGTGGGCACCAACCTGGTCCTCATGCTCCTCGCCGCCACCACCGCGGGCGGCGTCGCCGACCACCGCACCGCCGCGGACGGCTCCTGGCAACTGCTGGTGGCCGGAGCGGTCGCGCTGGCGCTGTACGCGTGGGTGGTCCTCCACCTGAGCCGCCGGCTCCACATCGCCCGCACGGTGCCCGCACCCGTTCTGCTTCCGGCTTCCCGGGGGTCCGGCAGCCCCGTCTGCTGACTGGCCCCGGATAGTGCGCCGGGCGGGTTTGGGGTGCAGAAGGGCGGCTCCAGCCCAGGGGAGGCAACCTGAAGCTACGACCGCCCGCATCACTGAGGAGGGAAGATCGTCATGGCCGGACTGGCAGGGGTGCCCGGCGGAGAGTGGATGATCCGGGACGCGAAAGGACGCAAGTACGGCTACGACTTCCCTGCGACTCTCCCGGCTGCGCTCGCGCGCAAGGCGCCCCGCGGCGCGTGGCTGCGGGGCGCCTCGTGGGGTTCAGTCGACCGTCTCCCCGTTGTGCGTACCGCCCTGGCAGGGGTTGCCCGGCAGGTCGATCCGGGGCTCTCCGCCGCCCTCCCTGCACTGAGAAGGGGTGACGTAGGACGGGGCACCCTGTGCGGTGGCGGCGTTGGCGGTGGCGGCGCCTGTGAGGCCGAGTCCGGTGAGGGCTGCCGTGGCGATGACGGCGGCGAGGATTCGTCGAATGCGCATTTGGTTCCCCTTTCACGGATTGCCTCAGTTGGGGCACTAGTCAGCTTGGGCTTCACCCATGTGGGTGGCACGCCACGTTGGGCCGTTCGGGTGACAGTGCTGTCGGGTGCGGGGTCGGTGACGCGCCCTGTCGGACAGGCCCCGAAGCGATCACGCCCGGTCAGTTGGAGAAGTACAGGTACTTCCACGAGCCGTACGTCGTCGTGTTGACGTTGTCGCCCGAGGTGTTGTTGATGTACGACGAGCGCATGCGCGCCTTGATGCCGGACACGCCGGGGGCGCCCAGGCTCACGGCCGACTTGCCGTTCGAGGCGAGCTTGAAGTACTGCGGGCTGCCGTCGGCGGTGTACCACTTGCCGGCGTAGTAGACCTGCAGATCCATGCGCTGCGTGCGGCCCGGGTAGTACGTCATGGTCGTGGTGAGCAGCGGGTCGGTGCTCTTGTGGAACCAGTAGTACGTCGTCGAGCCGATCTTGGCCGTCTTGTAGTTCTTCGACACGACGGTGGAGATCTTCACCTTGGCGTAGCCCGTGGACTTGACCGTCCTCGGCTTGTAGCGGGCGTCGCCCTTGAAGACCGCGGTGACGGTGGTGTCACGGGTCATGTCGACCGTCGCGGAGATGTTGCCGTGGGAGTCGACCCGCCCGGTCTTCAGCAGCTTGTTGGGCTTGTCGCCGCCGAAGGGGTTGGCCCAGATCTCGACCGTGCGGTTCTTGTACGTCGTGCCCAGGTGCGCGGTGAACTTCACGTCGGTGCCGTAGGCGTACACCTTGCCGTTGTTGTTCAGGCTCAGCGAGGTCGCGGCGCGGGAGACGCTCACCTTGTCGCTCGCGGTGACCGCCGAGTGCTGGGCGTCGCCCGCGTACGCCACCTTGTAGGTGACGGTGCCACCGGCGGGCGGGGTGTCGGAGAAGGAGTACGTGCCGTCCGCCTTGACCGTGACGGCGGGCAGCGCCTTGCCGCTCGGGGACTCCAGGTCGGTGCGGGTGACCTGGAGCTTCACGCCGGCCGGCAGCGGGACCGTCGCGGTCAGCTTGCCGGTGACGGTGAGCTGCTTGGCACGGGTCGCGGTCGCCGGGGCGTTGACCGTCAGGGTCGGGCTGTTCAGGTTCGCGCCGGTGAGCGCCTTGAGGGTGTAGCCGCCGCTCGCGGCGTCCGTGCCGACGAGCGCGAAGACCCGGGAGTCGTCCGGTGCCCAGGCGAGGTCGGCCGTACGGGCCGTGCCCTGGTTGTAGGTGTGCAGCGGCAGGGCGGCGTTGGGCCGGTACGTCAGGATCTTGGTCCCGTTGACCTGGGCGACCAGGCCGTTGGACGCGACGTCCGCGAGCTGGCCGCTCGGGTACGAACCCGCCGCCTTGAACGTGCCGTCCGCGTAGGCGTCCCGGTCCTTGCCGTTGACCAGCACCTGCGTGCCGCCGGGCACCAGGTCGATGTCGCCGATGCCGTCGTTCAGCGTGTAGTCGCCGTTGTGCCAGGCGACCAGCCCGGGCTTGCCGCTGGAGACGTCGAGCACGGCCATCGAGTCCGTGGACAGCCCGGTCTCGCCGACGGCCAGGATGCCGGGCTGGGACGGGTCGGTGTCCAGCAGGGCCTGGCCCCAGATCCCGGCCGAGGTGCCCTCGGTCGGGAACTGTGCGAGCGTCACCGGGTCGGTGCCGCTCGCCGGGTCCACCGACGGGTCGACGGAGCCGATGTCGCCGTCCCACTGGTCGCCGTAGGAGAACCACACCTTGCCGGCGCTGAACGCGACATGGCGCGGGCCGTAGTTGGTGGAGACGGTGTAGCGGGCCTTGACGTCGAGGGTGCTCGCGTCGATGGCCCAGATCTCGTGGATCGTCGGCGCGGCCGCGTACACGGTCGTTCCGTCGTCCGAGACCGCGAGGTCGCTGACGCCGGTGACTTCGCCGACCGATCCGAGGACGGTACCGGAGTAGTCGGTGGCCGCGACGATGCCCGTGGTGCTGTCGCCGACGAACACCCGCCGCACGGCACCGTCCACCGCGAGACCGCCGGGCGAGGTGACACGGGCGGTCGGAGCGGCCGAGGCGGTGCCGGCAGCACCGAGACTCAGCGCCGCCGAACTGAAGAGGACCGCGAGAGCTGTCGCGGTCGAGATGCTGCGCATACGCACAGTTACCCCCACAGGAAAACCCGGTGCGCGACCGGGGAGAAGTGCGCCGCGCGGCACCCGGGCATGACCGCTGGACGGCGGTGCTGCGCGGGGCGCGGCTGCTGGTGGCAGCGTATGGCATGCCTGTGACAATTGTGGAGGGGATTTCGAGTATGAGGAGGTCTGCGACCATCGGCGGGACCCGAGTAGACCCCACCCCCCGTCAGCGGCGTCCGGGTTCACCGACCCCCGCTGGGTTCACCGACCCCCGCTGGTCTCGATATGGACCCTCGTCAGCGCGAACAGGATCAGGAGGTCGAGTGTCATCACAGGGATGGCCCACAGCGGGTAGTACGGAACGAACATGAACTGGGTGATCAGGCTGATCGCCGCCGTTGCCACGCCGGCCCCGCGACCCCAGCTCTGGTCCGTCAGCACTCCCATGCCGGCGATGACGAGTGCCACTCCGATCACAAGGTGAATCCAGCCCCAAGCGGTCACGTCGAACCGGTAGGCGTACCGGGACGCGGCGAACAGGGTGTCATGCGCGATGCCGGATGCGCCCATCAGAATGCTGAGGGGCCCGCTGAGCATCATCAAGATCCCGGCGAACGAGGAGGCGCTGTTGGTCGTTGCACTTCTGCCGGGCCCGCCGTGCCCTTGCCGTGTCGTGTTCGGCACCGTTGTCATGGCAGCGGCCTCCCTTCCTGTGCGGCGCGGTCACCGACGCACACGGTCCGTGCGAAGCAGGCCACGCACTTCTGACAGCATCACCGCAATCCTTCGGCGCCGCGACCGCAACCCGCGCGGCCAGGCGGCACAGCCGCGGGCAAGATCAGAAACCCGGGGCGGAGCCGACGAAGAACCACAAGGCGGCCGTGTACCACATCAGGGCGATGGCGATGACCAGGACGCCGCCGGCGGTCGGAAGCGCCCAGCCGGGCAGGCGGCGGCTGCGCACCACCAGCACCTTGGCGACGAACGCGCCGTACAGGACGCAGCCCGTGATGGAGTGCACCGCCGCTCGGCTGCTCGTGAACGCGACTCCGTAGGCGGTGACGCAGTGGTAGGCGATGGGCAGCGAGAGCAGAAAGGCGAGGAGGCCGATCAGCCGGTGTGTGGGGTGCACCCGGTGCGGCGCGGCCCCCGCTCCCGGTAGGCGCCGGTACATCCACAGCCCGAGCAGCAGTTGGACGAGCGCGAGTGCCATCAGAGCGCTGCCCAGGCGTGCTTTGAGATCGTAGACACCGATGCCGTGCCGCCCGAACAGGCCGCTGGTGTAGTCGGGTGTGTGCGTGCGGCCGAACGCATACACCCCCACCGCGACCGCGACCGGCAGCAAAGCGGCCAAGAGGCCCGCGACCGTTCGTGCGGGTCGCCGCGTCCGCGCGTTTGGGTGCCCGGTCATCAGGCCCCGATCAATCGGGTCCGACCTTGCTGCCGGACGCGTTGACGACGTACCGCCGGGGCGCCGGACGCGCTGCCGGGTGCGGCCGGGCCGATGGCGGCGAGCGGCACGGCGGAAACCGGCGGCACTGTTCTCATGAGCGCTCCATGGTGTCGGGCGGCGCATCCGGGATGTAGCGGGAAACGACCTCAGCGGACCTCTTCTCCCAGTTGGCCCCGGGTGCGCGGGGCCTGTCCACCCCGACTGGTCCGCCCGGGGGGTCGCTGCTCCATCGGTGGGGTCTCCCCGTCCACCGCGCGACTCGGCGCGTGCGGGGCGGACCTCGCGGGTCAGACCTGGAGGGGTACCGGGTGGATCTCGTCCGCGCGGTGACCGGCGCGCTCGTGGACGCGCTGGACCGCCTCGGCCGACGGGGCCTCGGAGAGGCAGTAGACGAGGCCGGACTGCGGGTCCGCCCAGGTGTTCTCGAAGTGCACGCCCTCTTCCTTCTCGATGGCGAGGTCGGCCTGGTGAGCCTTCAGCAGCTGGTCGGCCGTGATGCCCTGCATGTCGTGATGGACGTCCATGAACCTGGTCATGGCCACACCTCCTTGCGGTGCCCGTCACTCCATGCTGCGCCCGGCCATCGCGAGACAGCACCTCGTGCGGCGCCTCTCGCACGGCGAAGGGCCCCGGAGTCGCGGCTCCGGGGCCCTTCGCAGGTCTTACGACGTCAGCCGCACTGGCAAGGAGCGCCCGACTGGCACCCGCACCCGCAGCCCGAACCGCAGCCGCACGCGGCCACCAGCGGCAGGCTCCTGGTCTGGGCGGGCTGGTCGGTCTCGCGCTCCTGGGTGGGGTCGGGCATGGTGTTGGGAGATTCGGCCATGGGTCCCTCCTCGGCTGGGGCCTGGTGCCCTCGCCCATTCCATGCCCGTTTCCCAGGGCGCATCAACGGCGCACGGAGGCGCCCACACGCCGGGCCGGAACCCTGCGAGCCCCCCTGGCCGGGACCCACGAGCCCCCGGCCTCGTAGCCCGCCCTAGGAGCTCGCCCCCTGGAGCCCGGTCTCGGGACTCAGGCTTTGTCGACTCCGGTGACCGGCTGGATGTCCGGCTGCAGCTCGTCCGCGTGCTCGCCCGTGACCAGGTAGACGACGCGCTTGGCGACGGCCACGGCGTGGTCGGCGTAGCGCTCGTAGTAGCGGCCGAGCAGGGTCACGTCGACGGCCGTCTCTATGCCGTGCTTCCAGCGGTCGTCGATCAGGTGCTGGAAGAGGTGGCGGTGCAGGAGGTCCATCTCGTCGTCGTCCTGCTCCAGCTGGAGCGCGAGGTCGACGTCCTTGGTGATGATGACCTCGGCGGCCTTGGCCATCAGGCGCTGCGCGAGCTGGCCCATCTCCAGGATGGTGGCGTGCAGGTCCTGCGGGACCGCGCGCGCGGGGAAGCGCAGCCGGGCCAGCTTCGCCACGTGCTGGGCGAGGTCGCCCGAGCGCTCCAGGTCGGCGGACATGCGCAGCGACGTGACGACGATGCGGAGATCGGTCGCCACCGGCTGCTGCCGGGCCAGCAGGGCTATCGCTCGCGCCTCCAGGTCGTGCTGGAGTTCGTCGACCTTCTGGTCGGCCTCGATCACGCTCTCGGCGAGCTTCAGGTCGGCGTCGAGGATGGCGGTCGTGGCGCGTCCGATCGCCGACCCGGCCAGCCGGGCCATCTCCACCAGACCGTCGCCGATCGAGTCCAGTTCCTCGTGGTACGCGTCCCGCATCAGGGCTCCCTACTCGTACGTGTGCTTCGGGGGTTCCGGGGGCAGTGAGTTCACGCGCTCCGTGGCCCGAGGACATCACGTACCCCGTGGTGAAACCAGCGGTGCGAACCCCACGCTCCCACGTTCTGCCCTGTACGCGACTGTTTCCGCCACCTCAAGTGAACCAGTACTGGCTCCAAGGTGAACTCTGGGCGACGAGTGTTCGAGGTCGCACCCGGACGGCTGTGGGTATGTCGTACCCCATGCCTAACCTGGACGCATGGACGTGAACGCGGCGGTCGCCGCAGCGGCTGCGATCGCCGGGGTTCTCACCGGTGTCATCGCCATGCTGGCGTTCCGCTGGAGCGAACGCGACCAGAAGCGACCGAGCAGGACTTCTTTGCATACCGATCCCGTACTCCCACCCGGAGTGGACACCGTGCTGTCGGTGCTCCGCTCCTCGGCCGTCGTCCTCGACGAGGCCGACGCCGTCGTCAAGGCCAGTTCCGCCGCCTACGCCCTCGGGCTGGTCCGCGGCGGCAAGCTCGCCATCGAGCCCATGCTGCAGATGGCCCGGGACACCAGACGCGACGGCGAGATACGCCAGGTCGAGCTGGACCTGCCCCGGCGCGGCACCGGACGGGGCGAGGCCCTGGCCGTGTCCGCCCGGGTGGCACCCCTCGGCTCCCGCCTGGTTCTCCTGCTGGTCGAGGACCTCACCGAGGCCCGCCGGATCGAAGCCGTACGGCGCGACTTCGTGGCCAATGTGAGCCACGAGCTGAAGACGCCCGTCGGCGCCCTCTCCCTGCTGTCCGAGGCCGTCATGGACGCCTCCGACGACCCCGAGGCCGTACAGCGCTTCGCGGGCCGGATGCAGATCGAGGCGACCCGGCTGACCAACCTGGTCCAGGAACTGATCGACCTCTCGCGGGTGCAGAACGACGACCCGCTGGAGGACGCGGAGCCCGTCCGGGTGGACGAGCTGGTCGCCGAGGCCGTCGACCGCTGCCGCCACCAGGCCGGTACGAAACAGATCACCATGGCCGCCGGCGGCACCGCCGACCTGCATGTCTGGGGCAACCGCGGCCAGCTCGCCGCGGCCCTCGGCAACCTCGTCGAGAACGCCGTGAACTACTCCCCGGTCCGCACCCGCGTCGGCATAGCGGCACGCCGGGTGTCCGCGAGCGGCGGAGACATGATCGAGCTCGCCGTGACCGACCAGGGCATCGGCATCTCCGACAAGGACAAGGAGCGCATCTTCGAGCGCTTCTACCGCGTCGACCCGGCCCGCTCCCGGGCCACCGGAGGCACCGGTCTGGGTCTCGCGATCGTCAAGCACGTGGCCGCCTCGCACGGCGGGGAGGTCACGGTGTGGAGTGCCGAGAACCAGGGCTCCACCTTCACCCTCAGACTGCCGGAGGCGGGCGTCGCCCGCGATCGTGCCCAGCAGCACCCCGACCTCGACGAAGAGGCCGGCGGCCCCACCCCAACATCCCCGTACGAACCGCTTCCCGCCCCGGAGGTCCTTCCGTGACCCGAGTGCTTGTCGTCGAGGACGAGGAGTCCTTCTCCGACGCCCTGTCGTACATGCTCCGCAAGGAGGGCTTCGAGGTCGCAGTGGCGGCCACGGGCCCCGACGGACTCGACGAGTTCGAGCGCAACGGCGCCGACCTCGTCCTCCTCGACCTGATGCTGCCGGGGCTGCCCGGCACCGAGGTGTGCCGCCAGCTGCGCGGCCGCTCGAACGTCCCCGTGATCATGGTGACCGCCAAGGACAGCGAGATCGACAAGGTCGTCGGCCTGGAGATAGGAGCCGACGACTACGTCACCAAGCCCTTCTCCTCGCGCGAGCTGGTCGCCCGTATCCGGGCCGTCCTGCGCCGCCGCGGCGAGCCGGAGGAGGTCACGCCGGCCGCCCTGGAGGCGGGCCCGGTCCGGATGGACGTCGACCGCCACGTGGTCACCGTCTCCGGCTCGAAGGTCGACCTGCCCCTCAAGGAGTTCGACCTCCTGGAGATGCTGCTGCGCAACGCGGGCCGCGTGCTGACCCGTATGCAGCTCATCGACCGCGTCTGGGGCGCCGACTACGTGGGCGACACCAAGACGCTCGACGTCCACGTGAAGCGGCTTCGCGCGAAGATCGAGCCGGACCCGGGCGCGCCCCGGTACCTGGTCACGGTCCGTGGCCTGGGCTACAAGTTCGAGCCGTAGGCCGACCGGCACGGCACGGCGCGGGAGCGTCGTGGCCGGCGCACGACGAAGGGCGGCACCCCCGTGCGGGGGTGCCGCCCTCGTGCGTGGGTACGGCCGCTCAGTGACCGGCGGACGACTGGGAGGCCGAGTCGCTCGGGGTGGCGGCGGTGGTGGTGGCGGTCGCCGAGGGGCTGTTCTTGCCGCCCGTGGCCGGCTTGCCGCTGGCGGACGAGGTCGCGCCCGCGGCGCCGGAGGCCGTGGCGGAGGCCGTCGCGGAGGTGGCCGGGGCGGACGGCGCGGCCGGGATCTCGCTCGGGCCCCACGTGCTGAAGTAGCTGGTGGCCGGGACGACGAAGGCCTGGATGTTCACGGCGCCGCTCTCGCTGAAGGCGAAGGTGACCTTCTGGGCGTTGCCGTTCTTGATCGCCTCGCCACTGTTCGCGAGGAGGGCGGAGGCGTTGTCCTTGCCGCCGATGACCAGGGAGCCGTGCGCCGGGATGGTCAGGCTCTGGCCCTTGGCGGGCTTCAGCTGGGCGCTGCCGGCGCCCGGGACGCTGATCGACTGCAGCGTCTGCTCCTTCTGACCGGTGTTGAACACCGTCGCCGCGACCGCGACCGGGCCCGTCGACTTCGCGTCGGGCTGGGTGATGACCACAGCGTTCTGGATCTTGATGTTTCCGACGCTGGTCGCCGCGTTGTCCGGCTTGATCTCCAGGGTCTGGGCATTGTTGCCGGCGCCACAGGCGGCGAGCGAGGCGATCGAGAAGACGATGGCGGAAGCGGCGAGGGCGCCGCGTCGAAGGCTGCTGCTCACGGCGGCGGCAACTCCTTGAACGCAGGGGCGGCTTCCTGATAAAGCCGCCCTAAGTGTCTGTCAGCGGCCTCAGGCTACCGAGCCGTTCCCGAGGCGTCGCACCCGACCCTCCCCCAAGCCCCTCGCGTCACTCCGGGTGGGGGTACCGCGCACGCCACAAGTGGCCCCTCGGCCACTTTGCGAGGACACTCGTCCGCCATTCGCATAACGCGCCCGCAAGACCACCGAGCACATCGCCACAACACCACCGGCCAATTTTTCGTGAAGGAATGCAGATGGGGCCGGATATTGATCACGCGCCGCATCACGGATGACTTCGGTGAACCCTTCTGCAACCGCTTCTGCAACCACTTCATCAACCGCTTCGCCGGTGGCTTGATCTGCCTGCTACATCGTTCGCTTCATCCGCCCCGCCCGACCCCGTGATCAATTCCGGAAACGTCCCGTACCCCACTCCGGCCACCGAACGGAGTAGCGTAAGTCGCACGCTTGGAAGCGGACAAAACGGGATGTTCAGCCGCTTGGAGGTGGCCCGTGAGGCGTGTAACGTACGCGTTTCACCCCACCCGCAGAGCCGCTCCGACCTGCGAATTCCCGCTTCCGCAGGGCCCTCGCAGCACGTTCGTGTCGCTGTTGTCAAGCCCCGAGATATGCCCTGACCTGCGAAAACGCCATTCAGAAGACGCCGTATCCGTGTTACCCTGGATAGCCACGGAAGGGGTACCTGTCACATGACGTTCAAGGTTGGCGACACCGTGGTCTATCCCCATCACGGGGCCGCGCTGATCGAGGCCATCGAAACTCGTCAGATCAAAGGCGTGGACAAGACCTACTTGGTGCTGAAGGTCGCCCAGGGTGACCTGACGGTGCGTGTGCCAGCGGACAATGCGGAGTTCGTCGGCGTGCGTGATGTGGTCGGTCAGGACGGACTGGACCGGGTCTTCGAGGTGCTGCGCGCGCCGTACGCCGAGGAGCCCACTAACTGGTCGCGTCGTTACAAGGCAAATCTGGAGAAGCTCGCCTCCGGCGATGTCATCAAGGTCGCGGAAGTCGTGCGTGACCTGTGGCGTCGCGAGCGTGAGCGCGGTCTCTCCGCCGGTGAGAAGCGCATGCTCGCCAAGGCCCGCCAGATCCTGGTGAGCGAGCTCGCCCTCGCGGAGAACACGAACGAGGACAAGGCCGAGGCGTTGCTCGACGAGGTTCTCGCCTCCTGACGCCTGGCAGGCAGTATCCCCTGCTTGCGCAGCACGCTCAGCACACAGAGCACATGCCGTGGTGCCCGATGACACTGATCCTGTCGCCGGGCGCTGCGGCATGTTCGTACCCGGAAACGGTCGTACCCGACACCCCCGGGCATGCGCGGCGCCACTGGCCGAATCCGGCTCACCGCGACGGGCCGCCCCCACGCCTGCCGTACACCTCGGAGGAAGCCCCCCGATACTTGGTGTGCCGGGCCCGGGCAGATGGCTCGACCAGGGTCACGGAAGGGTCTGGTCAAGGCGTCGCGCCCGGCACTCCTCCAGGCCATACCCACCCAGGCCGAGCACACAAACCTTGACAGGAACCGATGTCTGACGATTCGCGCCCTTCACCCGCACCGGCCCGACCGGACAGCCGTGTGGCCGCGGTGATCCCGGCCGCCGGCCGGGGCGTACGCCTCGGTCCGGGCGCCCCCAAGGCGCTCCGCATGCTGAACGGCACGCCCATGCTGATCCACGCGGTCCACGCCCTGGCCGCGTCCCGCCACGTCTCCCTGGTGATCGTCGTCGCCCCGCCCGACGGCGCCGCCGAGGTCAAGTCCCTGCTCGACGCGCACGCGCTGCCCGAGCGCACCGACTTCCTGGTCGTCCCCGGCGGGGACAGCCGTCAGGAGTCGGTCAGGCTGGGCCTCGACGCCCTGCCGCCCGAGTACGGCGTCGTCCTCGTCCACGACGCGGCCCGTCCGCTGGTCCCGGTCGACACGGTCGACGCGGTCATCGAGGCCGTACGCGCCGGCGCCCCCGCCGTGGTCCCCGCGCTGCCGCTCGCCGACACCGTCAAGGAGGTCGAGCCCGCGGCCGTGCCCGGCGACCCCGAGCCGGTTCTGGCCACGCCCGAGCGGGCCCGGCTGCGCGCGGTGCAGACGCCCCAGGGCTTCGACCGGCAGATCCTGGTCCGCGCCCACGAGACCGTCACCGAGAACGTCACCGACGACGCGAGCATGGTCGAGCAGCTAGGCCTCACGGTCGTGACCGTGCCCGGCCACGAGGAGGCCTTCAAGGTCACCCGCCCCCTCGACCTCGTCCTCGCCGAGGCGGTCCTGGCCCGAAGGAGGCTGAACGATGGCTTCTGAAGCAGCCGGCCTCCAGGGGCTGCCCCCGCTCCCGCAGGTCGGCATCGGCACCGACGTCCACGCCTTCGAGGAAGGCCGCGACCTGTGGTGCGCCGGCCTCAAGTGGGAGGGCGAGGGACCCGGCCTGGCCGGGCACTCCGACGCCGACGTCGTCGCGCACGCCGCCTGCAACGCGCTCTTCTCCGCGGCCGGCCTCGGCGACCTCGGACAGCACTTCGGCACCGGGCGCCCCGAGTGGTCCGGCGCGTCCGGCGTCACGCTGCTGACGGAGGCGGCCCGCATCGTGCGCGCGGCCGGCTTCCGGATCGGCAACGTCGCGGTGCAGGTCGTCGGAGCGCGCCCCAAGATCGGCAAGCGCCGTGACGAGGCCCAGAAGATCCTCTCCGAGGCGGCCGGCGCCCCGGTGTCCGTCTCCGGTGCCACGACCGACGGGCTGGGCTTCCCCGGCCGCGACGAGGGGCTGATGGCCGTCGCGACGGCGCTCGTCGTGCGGGTGGACTGAGGGCGCGCGAGGGGCCCGGCCCGGCGGGCGTTCGCAGGGATCACGCCGGGCCGGGCGGTCGCCCGCCCGCGCCGGACCCTTCCTCGTGGGAAGGCGCATGGCACTGCCGTGCGCCCACTACCCTGGTGTCGTGACTATTCGCCTGTACGACACCAGCGCCCGGCAGATTCGTGACTTCACCCCGGTCAAGCCGGGCTGTGTCTCGATCTACCTGTGTGGCGCCACCGTGCAGGCGGCACCGCACATCGGGCACATCCGCTCCGGCCTGAACTTCGACATCATGCGCCGCTGGTTCGAGTACCGCGGCTACGACGTGACGTTCATCAGGAACGTCACCGACATCGACGACAAGATCATCAAAAAGGCCGCCGAGCAGAACCGCCCCTGGTGGTCCATCGGCTACGAGAACGAGCAGGCCTTCAACGACGGCTACCGCGCCCTCGGTTGCCTCCCGCCCACCTACGAGCCCCGCGCCACCGGCCACATCACCGAGATGGTCGAGATGATGCAGGGCCTCATCGAGCGGGGCCACGCCTACGCGGCCGACGGCAACGTCTACTTCGACGTGCGCTCCTTCCCGGGGTACCTGGAGCTGTCCCGGCAGGAGCTGGACAACCTGCTCCAGCCCGCGGGCGAGGGCGAGACCGGCAAGCGGGACCCGCGCGACTTCGCCATGTGGAAGGCCGCCAAGCCCGGCGAGCCCACCTGGCCCACTCCGTGGGGACCCGGCCGCCCCGGCTGGCACCTGGAGTGCTCGGCCATGGCCCACAAGTACCTCGGCTCCGCCTTCGACATCCACGGCGGCGGCCTCGACCTGGTCTTCCCGCACCACGAGAACGAGATCGCCCAGGCCAAGGCCTACGGCGACGAGTTCGCCAAGTACTGGGTGCACAACGCCTGGGTCACCATGGCCGGCGACAAGATGTCCAAGTCGCTCGGCAACAGCGTCCTGGTCTCCGAGATGGTCAAGCAGTGGCGCCCCGTCGTCCTGCGCTACTACCTCGGCACCCCGCACTACCGCTCGATGATCGAGTACAGCGAGGAGGCGCTGCGCGAGGCCGACGCCGCGTTCACGCGGATCGAGGGCTTCGTCCAGCGCGTGACCGAGATGGCCGGGCGCGTCGTCGAACCGGCCGCCGAGGTCCCGCTCTCCTTCGCCGAGGCGATGGACGACGACCTGGGCGTCCCGCAGGCGCTCGCCGTCGTGCACACCACCGTCCGGCAGGGCAACAGCGCACTGGCCGCCGACGACAAGGAGGCCGCCGTCGCCCGCCTCGCCGAGGTACGGGCCATGCTCGGCATCCTCGGCCTCGACCCCCTCCACCCGCACTGGGCCGGTGACGCCGCGGACCGCGGCGAGGACCTGCACAGCGTGGTCGACCACCTCGTCCGCCTCGTCCTCGACCAGCGCGAGTCCGCCCGCGCCCGCAAGGACTGGGCCACCGCCGACGCGATCCGCGACCAGCTGGGCCAGTCCGGACTCGTCATCGAGGACAGCCCGCAGGGCCCGCGCTGGAGCCTCGGCGCGCGCTAGCCCCCGACTGATCGACTGTGCCGCCCGGCCCCCCGGGCGGCACACTGCATACGTACGTACGAACGCTCACGGAGACAGGTAACTCATGGCCGCGAACAACCGTCGCATGTCCGGCAAGAAGGGCGCGCAGGTCGGCAGCGGTGGCCAGCGGCGCCGTGGCCTGGAGGGCAAGGGCCCGACCCCGCCCGCCGAGATGCGCAAGGGCCACGCCAAGCAGCGCGCCGCCGCGGCGAAGTCCCGCCGCGCCCAGGGTGCCCGCCCGCAGCAGCGCAAGGGCGGCGGCAGGTCGTCCTCCGAGCTGGTCGTCGGCCGCAACCCGGTGATCGAGGCGCTGCGCGAGGGCGTGCCCGCGAACACCCTCTACGTCCAGCAGTTCATCGACAACGACGAGCGGGTCCGCGAGGCCCTCCAGCTCGCCGGCGAGCGCGGTGGCATCAACCTCATGGAGGCCCCGCGCCCCGAGCTGGACCGCATGACGAACGGCCTGAACCACCAGGGCCTGGTCCTCCAGGTCCCGCCGTACGAGTACGCGCACCCCGAGGACCTCACCGCGGCCGCCTACGACGAGGGCGCGGACCCGCTGATCGTCGCGCTCGACGGGGTCACCGACCCGCGCAACCTCGGCGCCGTCGTCCGCTCCGTCTCCGCCTTCGGCGGCCACGGCGTCGTCGTCCCCGAGCGCCGCTCGGCCGGCATGACCGCGGGCGCGTGGAAGACCTCCGCCGGTACGGCCGCCCGCACCCCGGTCGCCCGCGCCACCAACCTGACCCGGACGCTCGAGGCCTACAAGAAGGCCGGCATCACGGTCGTCGGTCTCGCCGCCGACGGCGAGGCCGAGATCGGTGAGCTGGACGCCCTGGGGGGCCCGGTCGTCATCGTGGTCGGCAGCGAGGGCAAGGGCCTGTCCCGCCTGGTCGGGGAGACCTGCGACTACCGCGTCCGCATCCCGATGCCGGGTGGCGCGGAGTCCCTCAACGCCGGTGTGGCGGCGGGGATCGTGCTGTACGAAGCGGCACGCCGGCGTTCCTGAACACGCGTCCGGAACCTCACCCATACGCGGGAATTCCGGAACCCTTGTGGTGTTGAAGGCGGCTTTGACGCGGTCCGGACACATCCGGCCGGTCAAAGCAGTGTCCTATCTCCACGTCACTCGGTTAGATGAGTGTGGACACCAGAACACCCCGCACACCCACGGGGGACCGCTCGTCGGGATTCGACGACGCTCCCGCGCTGAGCATGGTGAAGGTGCCGAGCGATCCGGCGCAGGTCATCGTCAATCACGCCAGCTTCCGCGTGCAGCTGGGCGCGAAGACGGGACACTCCTCGTACCAGCGGATCGCCCGGCACCTGAGCGCCACCCAGGACACCGCGCGCATGCCGGTCGTGGGCACGACGGGCCGGGCCGGCTCGGCCGCCGGCCGTCGCCGGCCCGTCGTCTGGAGCGGCAGGTCCGCCCCCGACGACACCGGCGCCCACCGGCTGCTCCAGGCCGTACGGGGCAGCAGCGTTCGTTACGCCGACGACCCCGCCACCGAGGGCCGCGCCACCCAGGTCCTCCCGCGCGTCGGGACCGGGTACGGCGACCCCTACGACGGGTTCGACCGGACCGCCGGGACCCCCGTCCTCGGCCACCAGCGCACCGCCTCCGACGGCGGCACCCGCCTGCTGCCCCACATGCGCACGGTCGGCAGCGCCTACGACGAGCCCGGCTACGACGAGCCCGGATACGACGAGCCCGGATACGGCCATCCCGGCTACGGCCAACCCGGCTACGGCGAACATCCGTACAGCTACGACGAGTTCGACGACTACGAGGATTCCGACGACGCGGCCGGCGCACGCTTCGCCCGGCGCACCGGCGACGACCCCGCGCGGCACGCCTACTACCCGGGCCGCCGCATGAACCTCGGCGTCGTCCTGCTGCCCCTGCGGATCTTCCTCGGCTTCATCTCCATCTACGCCGGCATGGGCAAGCTCTGCGACCCCGTCTACTTCGACGGCGGCGAACGCGGCTCCATGGTCAAGTGGCTCAACACCCTGCACCCGTGGGAAGTCGCCGAGCCGCTGCGCCAGTTCGCCCTGCACCACCCCGTCGGCTCCGGCCTGGTCATCGCCTTCCTGCAAGTCGTCGTCGGCGTCCTGACCGTCCTCGGCTGCTGGCAGCGCGTCGCCGCGGTCGTCGGCGCCCTGCTCTCCGCCGCCCTGATCGTCACCGTCAGCTGGAAGACGGTCCCCGTCTACGACGCCCCCGACATCATCTGTCTCGCCGCCTGGTCCCCGCTGGTCATCGCGGGCGCCCCCGTCTACTCCGTCGACGGCCGGCTCAAGGGCAGCGCCTGGCGCAACCTCGGCCCCCACGCCGACATCTGGGACCTGCGCCGCTACGTCCTGCGCCGCGGCGCGCTGATCACGGCCGTCACCGTCGGCCTCACCCTCCTCATCGGCTCCCTGCTCGGCGGCGCCGTACGCGATTCCAGCCGCGTGGTCGTCCCCGGCCCCGGTGACGCCCCGCGCAACAACCTCCCCGGTTCCCCGCTGCCGGAGGACCCCGCCCGCCGTCACCAGAGCTCCCCGTCCGCCTCCACGGCACCGACGGGCGGCGCGACGGCCGGCGCGAGCCCGTCCGGCGCGGCCACGACACCGGGCGCCGACCCCACCACCACCGCCGACACCACCTCGACGACGCCCACCCAGACCCAGGGCACCACGGGTCAGGTCCCGCCCCGCCAGTCCGCCCCCACCGGCGGCGCCCCCAGCACCAGCGCGGGCCCGACCAGCACCGGCGGAGGCACCTCCACCGGTGGCACCTCCACCGGCGGCTCGTCCTCCTCGGGCGGCACGGGCAGCTCCGGCGGCGCCACCTCCTCCGGCCAGCCGGGCCTGGTGGGCGGCCTGCTGGGCTAGGGCGCCCGACAGCAGAAAGGGCCCCGTACCAAAGAGGTACGGGGCCTTTCCGCAGGCTTCACCGTCCGAGCGTCGCCAGTTCCTTCGCCGCCTCGGTCAGATCCTTCGCCGTGTCGATGGCCCGCCAATAGGCCCCCTGCGGAAGGGGGAACCCGGCAAGCTTCCGTTCCCGGGCCAAGCGGGGAAACGTGGTCCTCTCGTGGTCCCCGCGCTCGGGGAGCATCCCGGCGAACTCGGGCGAGAACACGTACACACCCGCGTTGATCTCGAACGTCGACAGCGGAGCCTCGATGAAGTCGGTGACGTGCCCGAACCCGTCGGTCTTCACCGCACCCCAGGGAATCCGCGGCCGGGCCAGCGCCAGCGTCGCGACGGCATCCCGCTCGGTGTGGAAGTCGGCCATGTCCCGCAGGGAGAAGCGGGTCCAGATGTCGCCGTTCGTGGCGTACCAGGGCCGCTCGGGGCGGGGGAGATGCCCGGCGGCGTACTTGAGACCGCCGCCGCGGCCGAGGGGCTCCGTCTCCACGACGGTGGTGACGGACAGCGGCAGATCGGCCGAGTCCAGCCACTCCTGCAGGACCTCGGCGAGGTGGCCGCAGGAGACCACCGCGTCCGTCACGCCCTCCTCGGCGAGCCAGGCCAGCTGGTGGCCGATGATCGGAGTGCCCGTGCCGGGGATCTCGACCATCGGCTTGGGCCGGTCGTCGGTGTAGGGGCGCAGCCGTGAGCCCTGGCCGCCGGCCAGGATGACGGCTTGAGTGGGGCGCGACGCGGCAGTCGGATGGGTCATGTCCCGAACTGTACGTGGCGCCCCGGCCGGAATTCCGGCCGCAACGGGCTCCTTGGGAAGCCGTTACCCACTTCCCACCTGCCGTTAGTCGTGGGCGGTCAGCACGCCGGAGGCGAAGGCGGTGTCGCAGACCGGGCGGGCGTACGACTGCGCGCGCGAGGCGCCGTAGATGCGCACCGCGGCCTTGCCCAGGGCGCGGGCGATGGAGGCGCAGTGCCTGGCCAGCGCGGGGTGGCCGTTGACGGCCTGCTGGAGGTGGTTGAGGACCACCCCCGGGTTCTTGTCCTGCAGCTCGGTCATCAGCCGGTCGCGGAGCACCTCCTGCGGGGCGCGGGCGACCGTCCGGGAGGGCGTCCCCGCCGAGGAGACGTCCGAGGCGGTCAGCACCGAGCCGGAGGCGCTGCCCGTCCAGTTGACCCGGGTGACCGCGAGGGTTCCCGAGAGCACCAGGAAGACGGGCAGGACGAGGGCGAGAGTGCGGCCGATCCGGCGGGCGGGGCCGCCCCGGTGGTCGCGTCGAGTCTGAGAGGTGGTGGAGTGCTTCACGCGTGTGAGGGTAGCGCCCGGTAGTGATTTGGCGACATTTAGTCACTCTAATGGGGGATTATGCGCGGCCTCGATCTGGGTAAGGGGTTGACCCGGCGGCGGAAAGGGCGCGGAAGGGGAACCGGCCCGCAGCGAAGACCAATGACCGGAAGGGCCCCGCGGCGTTCGCCGCGGGGCCCTTCTCGTCGGTCTCGGTGGGAACCGTTCGGTCAGTCGGAGAGACGCTCGCCCGTGGAGGTCGAGAAGACGTGGGTCTCGCCCGGCCGCGGCACGACGTGCAGGGTGGAGCCCTTCTCCGGCACCTGGCGGCCGTTGACGCGGACGACCAGGTCCTTGAGCTCGCCGCCGACCTCGGCGCTGCCGTAGACGTAGCCGTCGGCGCCCAGCTCCTCGACGACGTTCACGGAGACCGCGAGACCGGCCGGCGCGTCCTCGCTGTGCTTGGACAGGGAGGCGGCGGCATCGCCGTTGTGCTCGACCACGTCGAAGTGCTCGGGGCGGACGCCGACGGTCACCGTGCGGTCGCCCTTGTCGGCGGCGGCCGACAGCGCGTCCCGGTTGACCGGCACCACGCTGTTGCCGAACTTCACACCGCCGTCGGTGATCGGGACCTCGACCAGGTTCATGGCCGGGGAACCGATGAAGCCGGCGACGAAGAGGTTCGCGGGCCTGTCGTACATGTTGCGCGGCGAGTCGACCTGCTGGAGCAGACCGTCCTTGAGGACCGCCACGCGGTCGCCCATCGTCATGGCCTCGACCTGGTCGTGGGTGACGTAGACGGTGGTGATGCCGAGGCGGCGCTGGAGGGACGCGATCTGCGTACGCGTCGACACACGGAGCTTGGCGTCCAGGTTGGACAGCGGCTCGTCCATGAGGAAGACCTGCGGCTCACGCACGATCGCGCGGCCCATGGCGACACGCTGGCGCTGACCGCCGGAGAGCGCCTTCGGCTTGCGGTCCAGGTACTCGGTGAGGTCGAGGATCTTCGCGGCCTCCTCGACCTTCTGCCGGATCTCCGCCTTGTTCACGCCGGCGATCTTGAGCGCGAAGCCCATGTTGTCGGCGACCGACATGTGCGGGTAGAGCGCGTAGTTCTGGAACACCATCGCGATGTCCCGGTCCTTGGGCGGCAGGTGGGTGACGTCGCGGTCGCCGATGCGGATGGCGCCGCCGTTGACGTCCTCGAGCCCCGCGAGCATCCGGAGCGAGGTGGACTTCCCGCAGCCCGACGGGCCGACCAGGACGAGGAACTCGCCGTCCTCGATGTCGATCTCGAGGCCGTTGACGGCGGGCCTGGTGGAACCCGGGTAGATCCGGGTCGCCTTGTCGAACGTGACAGTGGCCATGGTGAATGGGCCCCCTTCTACCGGCAGGAACGTGCCGGACGATCCGTTGTGGAAGGTGGTGCAGCCAGTCCATGTCAAATGAACCGGGTACGGAGAGTACCTGGTGTTCATCCAGTCTGTCAGTACCCGCAGGACTGTGAACTTCGGGGAAATTCTCGACGGGGTAGAGCACCCGTCTCTTGGCGTTGCCTTCAAAAGAGGCCAAGCATCGCACTTTTGACCTTGCTCCAAAGCTTCCTGCTTCTTCACCCGCTGCCGTCCACACTCAGCTCTGAAGGACTGAATCCGGACGGTCTGACACGAGCTCCACAGGCATCCGGCCGACGGCCCGTCGGTCCGTACCGCACCAGCCGCTCCTACGCGGCTGGCAAACACTCCGCCAGCTCCGACGCCTTGAGCACTGTCGGCGCCTTACTGCCCGGCGGCAGCCCGGCCGCCACCAGCCAGTACAGCCGCGTGCCCTCGTCCCGAAGGTTCACGGCGGCATTCACGTCCCGGTCGTGGACCACCCCGCACTCGGCGCACGTCCACTCCCGCAATTGCCGCAACAGTTCACCCCAGGACGCGTCCAGGATCGCCTGGTTCAACTTCGCCTTCCGTCGCCTCCCCTTGCCGCGCGCCGCGTGCAGCAGAGTCACGACGGACAGGTCCTCCACCACCACGAGCACTTGGTTCTCGCGCACGAGGCGGGTGGTGAGCTTGTCCAGCATGTCTTTGCGTACGTCACTGATCAGCGCGTAGAGGCGGTGGTGGGTGTTCGGCTCCTTGGCGTGTGCCTTCAGCGGAGTCGCCCTGCGGGTGTGGTGTTTGCGGCGGTCGCCGATGCCGAGGCTCTCGCGCTTGATGCGCCGGATCTCCGACTCCTCCAAGGATCCCCCTGACGATCCGATGTTCGGAACAGCACGTCAGACCGATCAACGAACGGGTGCACGGATGGTTACGCACGGTTTTGGGATCGCGCGGAGTGCGGAGCTTCGTGGCTGGAGGCAAGGGGCTCTGTGTACAGTGGAGCAGCCCTTCGCGTACGGCGTTGTAGTGCGTGATGCCTCCTTAGCTCAGCCCGGTCGAGAGCAGCTCACTTGTAATGAGCAGGTCGTCGGTTCGAATCCGACAGGGGGCTCTGAAAAACCCGCCCTGGCCTGGGGTTTCTCCCGGGTGGGACGCTCTGTTCGGCCTCGGACGTCTCGTCCGGGGCCGTTTGCGTGAGCGGTGCGTGAGCGGATGTGTCACCACGGACCAGACGGGCTGCGGATTTCCCGGCATTGTCCGGCACGGCTTCCGCTGTGGATTCCTCGCCCCCTTCGAGGGTTCGCCTCGGCCTCGGGAGCCTGACGCCCACTGCTGCGCGGGGGCCAGACCCGCGCGGCACCCGCAGTCCTCTATCCGAGCGTGAGCATCGCCTCGGCGACCTCGCCGACCGCCGTACAGGGGATGGCAGTGGCGGCCTCGTCGAGGACGAGCAGCCGTGCCCCGGGGATCTCGCGCGCGATCGCCTCGCCGTTGCCGACGGGGAAGAACCGGTCGCGGCGGCCGTGGACGACGAGCGTGGGGACCTCGATCTCGGCCAGGCGCTCGCGCCAACGGGGTTCGCAGTCGAGCCTGGAAAACACCATGCCCATCTGGTTGGCCATCTGGACCGAGGGTGCGGTGCCGGGCGTGCGGTCCCAGATGCGCGCAGCGATCGCGCGCGCGGCGACGGGGTCGTCGCCGAGGATCTCCGCGCCGGCGGCGGCGAACTCCGCAACCGCCTCGCGGTCGGTCCAATCGGGCATCGGACGCACGAACAGCCGGCTCATCGTCGCCTGGTCATGGTCGGGGAGGTCATCGTCGGGCGGCCCAGGCGCAACCGCGCGGGTGCCGACCAGGGTGAGCGCCGAGAACGCGCCCGGATGGTCGAGCACGGCCACCTGCGCGACCATCCCGCCGACGCCGATCCCCGCGAGGTGCGCAGGCCCCCCGCCGAGCGCGTCAGAAAGGGCCGCCGCGTCGGCGGCGAGGCCGCGCAGGGTGTAGGCGGGCGCTTCCGGATCCGCCGTCGTCGACTCCCCGCTATCGCGCAGGTCGTAGCGCACCACACGGCGCCCGCCGGCGGCAAGGCGCTCACAAAGCGCGTCGGGCCAGGAGAGCATCGTCGTCCCGCCCGCGAGCAGGACGAGTGGCGCGTCGTCGTCACCGAACGACTTGATACCCAAGGCGATCTCATTGGCGTTGACAGTGGTCATCGGATCACCGGAAGACGTCGTAGGTCAGGTGCGTCGCGGTCGATGTCGAGATCACGCTCCGCTGCACCAGAGTGCGCGGCGCTCCTCCGGTGAACAGTGGCGTCCCGGCGCCCAGCACGACGGGCGCGAGGTGCAGCGTCAGCGCGTCGACCAGCCCGGCGTCGAGCGCCGAGCCGACCGTGGCGCCGCCGCCCATGAGGACGACGTCGAGGTCCTTACCGCTGTCCGACGACGCGGCCTCGGCGCGCTCGCGCGCGGCGGTGACGGCATCGGGCAGACCGGCGGTGACGAACGTCCAGTCGAGGTCGGTGTGCCGCACCGACTCCGGCGGCGAGCTCGTCACGACGACGAACGCGGGCTTGCCGACCTCGCCGGCGCCGTAGCCGGACTTGTCGTCCCAGCCGTTCGGCCCGTCGACCACGTCGAAGAGCCGGCGGCCGAGGACGACGGCGCCCGAGCGGGCGGTCGCCTCGCGCAGGACCCGGCGGTCGTCGGGGTCGTCGGAAAACGCCCACGTGTGCAGGGCCTCGCCGCCAGTGCCCAGACCGTTGTCCGGGCCGGGATCGGGCCCGGTGACGAAGCCGTCGAGAGAGACCGAGATGTCAGCGATAATTCGAGTCATGCCAGGGCAGACCCGATCCGCCGCCCAAACTCATCGCTACTCATCGCTCACGCACGAAGCGTGTGCCGGATGCGAACCCGATAGCACGACGCCCGAAGCGGCACGTCGGACGTACAGCGGACTGGGAACGTCATGGGAACGGAAGGCTGAGTAAAGGCCGGGGAGGGTCCGACAGGGGGCTCCACAGAAGAAGGCCACCCGCACGGTGAGTGCGGGTGGCCTTCTGTCGTCCGTGCAGGTCAGCGGGTCTGCAGCAGGGAGCTCAGGACGTCTCGCAGCACGCCCTCCGGGTCCGGCACGGCGCCGGTGGCGCGCCAGGCGACGAAGCCGTCCGGGCGGACCAGGACCGCGCCGTCGGCGGTGGTGCCGTGCAGTTCCGCCCAGTCGGTGGACGCGGAGTCGGCGTCGTAGGTCAGGTCGGCGTCGGCGCTCGGGCCGATGCGGTAGGCGTCGAGGCGTACGGCGCCGGTGTCGGCGATGCGGCGGGCGGCCGCGTGCCAGCCGGCGTCGTCGGGGGAGTCGGTGAGCAGGACGAGGGAGCGCTCGTAGAGGTCGAGGGAGGACAGGCGCCTGCCGTCGCGGCGCAGCCAGAGGTGGGGGGCGCGGGTGCCGGGGCGGCCGGTGAGGTTCAGGGTGTCGGGGACGATCGGCTGGTCGGGGTCGGTGCCGAGGGCGGCGCCGTGGGCGTAGTGGTAGCCGAGGACGACGTTGAGGATGCCGCCGCGCTTGGCGCCGCCGACGCCGGGGGCGGGGGCGAAGCCGGGGTGGCTGTGCTCGACGGAGCGGGCGGAGGCGCGGGCGCTGGTGGCCTGTGCGACCGGGCGGCGCTCGGTGTCGTAGGTCCGAAGGAGTCCGGGGCCGGCCCAGCCGTCGTGGACGGCGGCGAGTTTCCAGGCGAGGTTGTGGGCGTCCTGGATACCGGTGTTGGAGCCGAAGGCGCCGGTGGGGGACATCTCGTGGGCGGAGTCGCCGGCGAGGAAGACGCGTCCGGTGCCGTACCGGTCGGCGACCCGTTCGGCGGCGCGCCATGAGGCCATGCCGGTGATTTTCACGTCGAGGCCGGGGACGCCGACGGCGGTGCGGATGTGGTGCCGGAGGCGTTCCTCGGTGAACTCCTCGAGGGTTTCGCCGCGCTCGGGGTGCCAGGGGGCGTGGAAGACCCAGCGTTCCTTGTTGTCGACGGGGAGCAGGGCGCCGTCGGCCTCGGGGTTGGTGAGGTAGCAGCAGATGAAGTGGCGGTCGCCGACGACGTCCGCGAGCCCGGTCGAGGTGAAGGTGACGCTGACGTTGGCGAAGAGGTCGCCGGGGCCGCTCTGGCCGACGCCGAGGGCACTCCGGACGGGGCTGCGGGGGCCGTCGGCGGCGACGAGGTGGTCGGCGCGGACGGTGAAGCGTTCCTCGGTCCCGCGGTCGAGGATCACGGCCGTCACTCCGTCGGCGTCCTGCTCGAAGGACTCCATCTGGTGGAAGTAGCGCAGGTCGCCGCCGAGTTCGCGGGCGCTGTCGAGGAGGACGGGTTCGAGGTCGTTCTGGCTGCACAGGCACCATCCGGCGGGGCTGAACCTCGCGAGTCCGCCGCCCGGGTCGATGTGCTTGAAGAGCCATTCCCCGGCGTCACCCACAAGAGTGGGTGTCTGGAGGATGCCGTGGTTGTCGGCGAGGAGTGAGGCGGCGGCCTTGATGTCAGGCTCGATGCCGGCGGCCCGGAACAGTTCCATGGTCCGGACGTTGTTGCCGCGTCCGCGCGGGTGGGTCGAGGTCCCCGAATGCCGTTCGACGAGCATGTGCCGCACACCGAGACGGCCCAGGAACACGGACATGGACAGGCCCACCAGTGAGCCGCCCACGATGAGGACGGGGACCCGGTGGTCGGCTTTCTGATGCATCGAAGCCTCCAGTGGCTGGGGTGCGCGTGCGGGGGCGTGTGTGACTTCTCATGCCCGGTGGTGGTGGCTCCGCGTGTCCAATCACCCACGTGGTTCATACGAGTCGCGGGGTTGTGGGGACCGGCACAGGATCAAGGCACGCTGCCGTCGCCACATCGCGGCCGGCAACGGCTCTGTCCCGCGAAGGAGATGTGTGCAGGATGACCACTACGTCTGAACGTCCCTCAGAAGCGCTGACCCGCGAGGCGTCGAAGCGTGTCTCCCAGTCCGTGTTCGACGGCTCGCCGCTGCGGGTCGTCCTGCTGGTCGACGTCTTCGACGGCGCGCAGCAGCAGTTCCTGGAGGCGTACGAGAAGCTGGGCAAGCAGGTCGCCTCGGTGCCGGGTCATGTCAGTGACCAGCTGTGCCAGTCGATCGAGAATCCGTCCCAGTGGCTGATCACGAGCGAGTGGGAGAGTGCTCCGCCGTTCCTCACATGGGTGAACAGCGAGGAGCACGTGCGGATGGTGCAGCCGCTGCACAGCTGTGTCCGGGACACCCGTTCGCTGCGGTTCCACGTCGTCCGGGAGACCGGTTCGGGGCTGGCCGACGCCAAGGCGGGCAAGGCGGGCAAGGCCGCGAAGGCCGCGAAGTCCGCGGGCCGCCGGCTGCAGGAGCACGCGCACATCGGTGACGGAGTGATCCGGCACGCGCTGACGTTCACGGTGAAGCCGGGCAGTGAGGAGAAGGTCGCGAAGATCCTCGCCGACTACGCCTCGCCGGAGGCCCAGGTCGACGACACCACGCGGCTGTGCCGGACCTCGTTGTACATGCACGGCAACCGGGTGGTGCGGGCCATCGAGGTGCGCGGTGACCTGTTGGCGGCGCTGCGCCACGTGGCCCGGCAGCCGCAGGTGCGGGCGGTCGAGGAGGCCATCAACCCGTATCTGGAGCAGGACCGGGACCTGAACGACCACGAGTCGGCGCGGCTGTTCTTCACCCTGGCGGCACTGCCGGCCGTGCACCACGTGAGCGCGGACCCGCAGCCGGAGCAGGCGCGGGTGGCCCTGTTCTACCCGGTGCGTCCCGGCCGCGGGATGCGGCTGGCCGAGCTGCTCGCGCAGCACGACCAGGCGGCGGCGGAGGACCCGGCGGGCACGGTGCTGCGCAGCACGGTGTTCCAGCGCGACGACGTGGTGGTGCGACTGGTCGACGTGCGCGGCGCGGACGTCGACGTGCTGCCGCGGGACTCCCGGGCGGCCAAGGAGCTGCGGGAACTGCTCGACGGCGAGCCCACCCGGATGGAGATCGTCACCGACCGCCGTGCGCCGGACGCCTGATCCGGTGAGCGGGTCTTCCCCAGCAAGCGCCCAGCCGGCACATCCAACGGAGGAAGTTGTGATCAAATCCCGTCCGAAAATCGTGGACCTGAGCGAGGTCGAGCCCAACGTGCGGCGTGGTGGCGACCTGCGCGCCATGCTGACGCCGACGACGGTCGGTGCCACCAGCGGCTTCATGGGCGTGGCCATCGTGCAGCCCGGCGACCGCATCGGTGAGCACTACCACCCGTACTCCGAGGAGTTCGTGTACGTCGTCTGCGGGCAGCTGGAGGTGGACCTCGACGACGAGCCGCATCAGCTGCGGCCGGAGCAGGGTCTGATGATCCCGGCGCACATGCGGCACCGGTTCCGCAACGTCGGCAAGGTGGAGGCGCGGATGGTCTTCCACCTGGGTCCGCTGGCCCCGCGTCCCCAGCTGGGTCACGTGGACACCGAGGAGACGGAGATCATCGGCGCCGCGGCCGTGGTGACCGAGCCGGAGCGGGCCGGTGCCGTCCGCGCGGCCGAGCGGGACCAGGTGCCGTCATGAGCCGGCGCGTGGCGGTGACCGGCATAGGCATCGTGGCCCCGGGCGGGATCGGTGCACCGGCGTTCTGGGACCTGCTGGCCAACGGCAGGACCGCGACGCGCGGCATCACGTTCTTCGACCCCTCGGGGCTGCGGTCCCAGATCGCCGCGGAGTGCGACTTCGACCCGGCGGCGCACGGCCTGGACGCCGAGCAGGTGGAGCGGTCGGACCGGTACATACAGTTCGCGCTGGTGGCCGGCGACGAGGCGGTGCTGGACTCGGGCCTCGATCTCGCGCGGGAGAACCCGTGGCGGATCGGGGTGTCGGTGGGCACCGCGGTCGGCGGCACCACCCGGCTGGAGCACGACTACGTGCTGGTCAGCCATGGTGGTGAACGCTGGGACGTCGACGACAAGCGGGCGGAGCCACAGTTGCACCGGGCGTTCTCGCCCAGCACGGTGGCCTCGTCCGTGGCGGAGCGGTTCGGGGCCCGGGGCCCGGTGCAGACCGTGTCGACGGGCTGCACCTCGGGTCTGGACGCGGTGGGGTACGCCTTCCACACCGTGCAGGAGGGCCGGGCGGACATATGCCTGGCGGGTGCCTCCGACTCGCCGATCTCGCCGATCACGATGGCGTGCTTCGACGCGATCAAGGCGACGTCCCCGAACAACGACGATCCCGCGCACGCCTCGCGGCCCTTCGACAACAACCGTGACGGGTTCGTCATGGGCGAGGGCGGCGCGGTGCTCGTCCTGGAGGAGCTGGAGCACGCCCGGGCCCGGGGTGCGCACGTGTACTGCGAGCTGAGCGGTTACGCCACGTTCGGCAACGCGTACCACATGACGGGTCTGACCAGTGAGGGCGTGGAGATGGCCCGGGCGATCGAGACGGCCCTGGGCCAGGCCCGGCTCGACCCGACGGCCATCGACTACGTGAACGCGCACGGCTCGGGCACCCGGCAGAACGACCGTCACGAGACGGCGGCCGTGAAGCGGGCGCTGGGGCAGCACGCCTACGACACCCCGATGAGCTCCATCAAGTCGATGGTGGGGCACTCGCTGGGGGCGATCGGGGCGATCGAGGTGGTGGCCTGCGTGCTGGCGATGGCCAAGCAGGCGATACCCCCGACCGCGAACTACGAGACGCCCGACCCGGAGTGCGACCTGGACTACGTCCCGCGCGTGGCCCGGGAGCGGAAGCTGTCCGGCGTGCTGTCGGTGGGCAGCGGGTTCGGCGGTTTCCAGTCCGCGGTGATCCTGACCCGGCCGAGGGAGTGAGGACTCGATGAGCGCAGCGCATGAACGGCGTGCGGCCATCACCGGAATCGGTGTGGTCGCGCCCAACGGCACCAGTACGGACGCCTTCTGGAAAGCCACTCAGGAGGGGCTCAGTGTGCTCGACCGGGTCACCCGCGAGGGCTGTGAGCACCTTCCGCTGAAGGTGGCCGGTGAGGTCCGTGCGTTCGATCCGGCGGCGGTCGAGGGACGGATCCTCGTGCAGACCGACCGGTTCACGCACTTCGCCATGGTCGCGGCGGACCTCGCGCTGGAGGACGCCCGGCTGGGACAGGCCGACACCTCCGAGCACCCCTTCTCCATCGGGGTGGTCACGGCCGCCGGTTCCGGCGGTGGGGAGTTCGGCCAGCGTGAGCTCCAGCAGTTGTGGGGCAAGGGGAGCCGGTTCGTCGGGCCGTACCAGTCCATCGCCTGGTTCTACGCGGCGAGCACCGGTCAGATCTCCATCCGGCGCGGCTTCAAGGGCCCGTGTTCGGTGGTCGCCTCGGACGAGGCGGGCGGGCTGGACGCGCTGGCGCACGCGGCGCGTGCGGTGGGGCGGGGCACGGACGCGATCGTGGCCGGCTCGACGGAGGCGCCGCTGGCGCCGTACTCGATGGTGTGCCAGCTCGGGTACGAGGAGCTGAGCAGGGAAGCGGATCCGTCCCGCGCCTACCGCCCGTTCACCGAAGCGGCGAGCGGGTTCGTGCCCGCCGAGGGCGGCGCGATGCTCGTCGTGGAGGCGGAACGGGCCGCCCGTGAACGCGGGGCCGAGGTCCGGGCGTTCGTCGCGGGCCACGCGGCGACCTTCACCGGGGCGTCCCGCTGGGCGGAGTCCCGGGAGGGGCTGGCGCAGGCGATCCGGGGGGCGCTTCAGGAGGCGCGGTGTGCTCCGGAGGAGGTCGACGTCGTCTTCGCGGACGGCCTCGGCGTGCCGGAGGCGGACCGTGCCGAGGCGCTGGCGCTCGTGGACGCGCTCGGCGCGCACGGTGCCCGGGTGCCGGTGACGGCACCGAAGACCGGGATCGGCCGGGGCTACTGCGCGGCTCCGGTGCTGGACTGCGCGGCCGCGGTGCTCGCGATGGAGCACGGGCTGATCCCGCCGACGCCGAACGTCTTCGACGTCTGCCACGACCTCGACCTCGTGACCGGTCGCGCTCGCGCCGCCGAGCCGCGCACGGCACTGGTCCTCAGCCGGGGACTCATGGGGTCGAACTCGGCGCTCGTACTGCGGCACGGCGCCAAGTAGGCGAACAGCAAAGGAGAAAGCGCATGATCCAGAT
Organism: Streptomyces sp. NPDC002520; assembly: GCF_053595235.1. Taxonomy (NCBI): domain Bacteria; kingdom Bacillati; phylum Actinomycetota; class Actinomycetes; order Kitasatosporales; family Streptomycetaceae; genus Streptomyces; species Streptomyces sp. NPDC002520. The sequence continues at coordinate 107,990 of NZ_JBSFXG010000024.1, forward strand.
CACCGTGGAAGAACTGGCCGGGCTGATGCAGACGTGCGCCGGCGTCACCGTGGCGCCGGAGGAGCTCGAGGCGCAGTCGGACACCGGTTTCGACGCGCTGGGCGTCGACTCGCTCGGCCTGCTCGGCATCGTAGGGGAGCTGGAGAACCGGCACGGTACGCCGATGCCGCCCGACGCGGAGCGCTGCAAGACGCCCCGTCAGTTCCTCGACCTCGTCAACAGCACTCTGATGGCAGGAGCCTGACATGGCAGGACACACCCAGAACGAGATCACCATCGCCGCTCCGCTCGACCTGGTCTGGGACATGACCAACGACCTGGAGAACTGGCCGCAGCTGTTCAGCGAGTACGCGTCGGTCGAGGTCCTCGAGCAGGAGGGCCGCAGGACGACGTTCCGGCTGACCATGCACCCCGACGAGAACGGCACCGTGTGGAGCTGGGTCTCGGAGCGCGAGCCCGACCCCTCCTCCCGCACGGTGAAGGCCCGCCGGGTGGAGACGGGCCCCTTCGCCCACATGAACATCCACTGGGCGTACGAGGAGGTGCCCGCCGGTACCCGGATGGTCTGGACGCAGGACTTCGCGATGAAGCCGGAGGCACCGGTCGACGACGACTGGATGACCGACAACATCAACAAGAACTCCAAGATCCAGATGGCCCTCATCCGGGACAAGATCGAGAAGGCCGCCGCCCGACACCGGCCCGCCCCGGCCCCGGCCGGCTGAGCGCCGCGCGGCACGAGAGGACGTAGTCCATGCACCAGGCACTGATCGTCGCCCGGATGGCACCGGGATCGGCCCAGGACATCGCGAAGATCTTCGCGGAGTCGGACCGGGGCGAGCTGCCGCACCTCGTCGGGGTGCGCCGCCGCAGTCTCTTCCAGTTCGGCGATGTGTACATGCACCTCGTCGAGTCGGAGCGGGACCCGGCCCCGGCCATCGCCAAGGTGACCGACCACCCCGAGTTCCGGGGCATCAGCGAGCGGCTGACGGCGTACGTCAGCGCATACGACCCGGAGACCTGGAGGTCGCCGAAGGACGCGATGGCGCAGCGCTTCTACATGTGGGAACGCGACTGAGCCGTACGGCAGTACCGGACGGCCACCGGCCGTCGGGCCCGCAGCGTCGCGGGCCCGGCGGCCGGTGCCATGTGTGTCCGCGGTGTCCGCGGGTCAGCCGGAGACGTGGCAGTCGAAGGCGTGCAGGTAGGGGTTGACCGGGCTGATGTCGTCGACGACGAGGCCGGCCGCGGTCAGCCGGGAGACCATGCTGTCGGTGGTGTGCTTGGCGCCGCCGACGTTGAGGAGCAGCAGCAGGTCCATGGCGGTGCTGAAGCGCATCGAGGGGGTGTCGTCGACGAGGTTCTCGATGACGACGACCCGGGTGCCGGGGCCGCCGGCCTCGGCGACGCCCCGCAACGTACGGGCCGTGCTCTCGTCGTCCCACTCGAGGATGTTCTTGATGACGTAGACGTCGGCCCGGACCGGGATCGCGGTGCGGACGTCGCCGGGGACGATCCGGGCGCGGTCGGCCAGGTCGCCGCCCTCGCGCAGTCTCGGCAGGGCGTTCTCGACGACCCGGGGCAGGTCGAGGAGGCTGCCGTGCATCGCCGGGTACTTGTCCAGCAGGCTGGCCACCACGTGTCCCTGGCCGCCGCCGATGTCCGCGACGGACGTGGCGCCGCTCAGGTCGAGCAGGGCCGCGACCTCCCGGGCGGACTGCTCGCTGGAGCGGGTCATCGCCCGGTTGAAGACGTCGGCGGACTCCGGGGCGTCCTCGTTGAGGTAGGTGAAGAAGTCCTTGCCGTAGAGGTCCTCCACGACGTTGTGGTCGGTGCGCACGGCCTCGTCCAGCTTGGGCCAGGCGTCCCAGGTCCACGGCTCGGTGCACCACAGGGCGATGGCGCGCAGGCTGTTCGGGTCGTCCTCGCGCAGCAGCCGGGACATGTCGGTGTGCGCGAAGGTGCCGTCGCGCCGCTCGGCGAAGACGCCGTAGCAGGACAGGGCCCGCAGCAGCCGCCGCAGCGGCTTCGGCTCGGCCTTCACCGCGGCCGCGAGGTCCTCGACGGCCATCGGCTCGCGGTCGAGGGCGTCGGCGACACCGAGCCGGGCGGCGGCCCGGACGGCGGCGGCACAGGCCGCCCCGAACACCAGCTCGCGGAGGCGCATCGGGGGCGGTGGGGCTTGTTCAGCGGTCGTCATCTGCCGCCCTTTCTCGTTCTTCGGCCTTCTTCGGTCGTTCAGGGGCAGCGGGCGGGCGGTCAGCACAGGCCCGCGGGCTTCGAGGCCCGGCAGGAGTTGCGATGGAAGGTGTTGCCCTTGCCCGTGCCCCCGTTCACGAGGTCGGCGGGGGAGTTGCTCGCCAGCATGTTGCGCTCGACGTTGTTCTTGTCGTTGGTGGCACCGACGAAGCTCTTGAAGAGCACGATGCCGCCGGACAGCGGGGACTTGCCGGAGTTGCCGGTGACCACGTTGTCGCTCACGCGGGTCCGCTCGGTGCCGGTGAGGACGATGCCGGAGCCCTGCAGGGCGGGCAGCCGCGCGGTCTTCGCGCAGTACTTGTTGTTCTTGGTGACCTCGTTGCGGACCACGGTGAGCCGGCCGGCCTTCGGCTTGTTCTCGTCGCCGATGAGAATCACACCGGCGCAGTTGCCGGTGATGGCGTTCCCCTCGACCGTGACGTCGCGCAGGCGACGGACGGTGACGCCGATGCGGTTTTTCTCCACCCGGTTGAGCCGGACGACCGTCCCGCCGGCGTCGTAGGCGCCCGCCTCCTGCTTGATGGTGTTGGCGAGGAACAGGCCGGAGTCGCCGTTCTCGGAGGCGTGGTTCTTCTCGATGCTGCCGCGCACGGAGCGTTCCTGGGCGATGCCCCACACGCCGTTCTTCACGGCGTTCACCCGGCGCACGGTCATGGCGTCGGTGGCCATGCCGAAGACACCGCTGTTGCTGAAGCCGGTCACGGTCAGGTCGGAGACGATGACGCCCTTGACGTTCTTCGTCTTGGTGCCGATCACGCAGATGCCGTTGCCGCTGCCGGCGCAGGTGGCGGCGGCCTTGGGGGCGGAGCGCCGGGCCTCCTTGGCCGCGCTCGTCGTGGCCGTCTTCCTGGCGGGCCGGATGACCGTCCCGGCGCCCACGCCGGCCAGCGTCACCCGGGGCGTTCTGATGGTGACGCTCTCGCGGTAGGTGCCGGCGAGAACGAGGACGGTGTCGCCGGACCGCGCGACGTTCACCGCTTTCTGGATCGACTCGCCCGGGTGGACCACCAAGGTCTTGTGGGTGGCCGCCGCGGGCGCCGCACCCAGACCCGCGACCGCCAGAGCGGCGGTGCACGCGAGATATGAGAGATGACATTTCTTCATATCGCGTACGATATGACTGATTAGTCCGCTCGTGCCTGGATAGGCCATCCGGCGGCGTGTCAGCTTCCCCGCAGCGCCCGCGCGATCTCCAACTGCACGTTCTCCGGCGGTCGGCCGCCCTCGACCTCCCACAGACAGTTCTGCAGCACCCGGCCGAGCGTCCACGCCCGCGCCCGCTCCCGGTCCAGGCCCAGCTCGCCGGTGAGCACGTCGAAGCGCCGGGCGGTGTCGGCGGGGTCGTACCGGTTGACGATCGCGGGGAGCAGCTCGAAGCCGGGGTCGCCGGCCAGCGGTTTGGGGTCGATGGCGAGCCAGGAGGCACGGTCGGCGGCCAGGACGTTGTCGTAGTGCAGGTCCCAGTGCAGCAGCCGGTGGCCGGGATCGGACACGACCTCGCGCACCGCGGCCGCGCAGTCCCCGAGCAGTCGCCGGTCCGCCGGATCGGGGACCCGCCGCAGCGCCCCCGGCACCCGCTCCAGCATCCGCCGCGCGACGTCACCCAGGCGGCGCATCCCCACCGGGGCGGGCCGCGCGGTCAGCCGGGCCAGCAGCCCCGCGACGACCAGCACCGCCTCGCGCACGTCGGGCACCCGGCTCAGCGCCCGGTGCTCGTCCAGTCGCTCCAGCAGCAGCGTGCAGGTCGGCTCGTCGTGCTCCAGCAGCCGTACGGCGCCGTCCCCGTCCCAGGCCCGCAGGGCGGCGGGCTCGCCCGCGCTCTCCTCGTCGAGGAGCTGGAGCTTGAGCGCGGCCCGGGTGCCCTCGGCCCGGACGACCGGCAGGACCAGCGCGGCCACCCCGTACATCGCGGGCCCGTCGACGCGCAGCCCCCAGCGGCCCAGGAACTCCCCGGCCCGCCGGGGCAGGTCCGCGACGAACGCCCGCCCCGCCTCCCCGTTGAATTTCTCCTGAGAAGCGGCAAGCTCGCCGGGCACCTCGATCACCTTGCCGACCATACTGACGTCTGTGCATCGGGTCAGCGGAACGCGGCGTGGACTCCGGGCGGTCGCGGACTACGTCCGCGGCGCGCCGGGGACCTACGTGTGGCTGCTGATCCTGTTCGTCACCACCGTCGCCCTGCACCACATGTCGCCGGATTTCGAGGAGGACTTCCTGCGGCAGCGGTCGACCAACATCCACGAGCTGTCGCAGAACCCGGTGCGGGTGCTGATCACCAGCGCGATGTGGATCGACGGCGGGCACTGGGTGCCGTACGCCGTCCTGTACACCGTCTTCCACGCCCAGGCCGAACGCTGGCTCGGCACCCTGCGCTGGCTCGCGGTGTGCGTGGCCGCGCACGTGCTGGCGACGCTGATCAGCGAGTCGGCGCTGCTGAAGGCGATCCACGACGGCCACGCCCCGCAGGCGGCGGTCAACACCCTGGACATCGGGGTGAGTTACGCGCTGGCAGGGGTGGCGGCGGTGCTCACGTACCGGATCGCCCAGCCCTGGCGGTACCCGTACCTGGCGGCCCTGGCCGCCGTGTACGGCATCCCGCTCGTCACCGGCCGGACCTTCACCGACTTCGGGCACGTCGTGTCCGTTCTGATCGGGCTCGCGTGCTATCCGCTGGTCAGAGGCTGCGGAAAAGCATGGAATCCGAAGGAGACAGTGGCCGCACTCAGGGGTTAACGTCCGCGCATGAGCAGCTCGGCAAGCAATGCCGTCAACGGCGGCATCTCCTTCTGGTACGCGCAGGACGGCATCCCGGCGGCACGGGAGCCGCTGCCCGGGGACGCGTCCGCCGACGTCGTCATCGTCGGCGGCGGCTACACGGGACTGTGGACCGCGTACTACCTGAAGAAGGCGGCTCCCTTCCTGCGGATCACCGTCCTGGAGCAGAAGTTCTGCGGCTACGGCGCCTCCGGCCGCAACGGCGGCTGGCTGTACAACGGCATCGCGGGCCGCGACCGGTACGCGAAGCTGCACGGCCACGAGGCCGCCGTACGCCTGCAGAAGGCGATGAACGACACCGTGGACGAGGTCGTCTCCGTCACCGAGGCGGAGGGCGTCGACTGCGACCTGCACAAGGGCGGGGTGCTGGAAGTGGCGACCTCGCCCGCCCAGTTGGCCCGGCTGAAGGCCTTCCACAAGCACGAGCTGTCGTACGGCGAGAAGGACCGGGAGCTGTACGGCGCCCGGGAGACCGCCGAGCGGATCAGGGTCGCCGACGCGGTCGGCTCGTCCTGGACCCCGCACGGGGCGCGGCTGCACCCGGTGAAGCTGGTCAAGGGCCTCGCCGCCGCCGTCGAGGCGCTCGGGGTGACCATCCACGAGTCCACGCCGGTCACGGAGATCCGCGCCAAGCACGCCGTCACCCCCTACGGCACGGTCCGCGCCCCCTACGTCCTGCGCTGCACCGAGGGCTTCACCGCGTCCCTGAAGGGCCAGCGGCGCACCTGGCTGCCGATGAACTCCTCGATGATCGCCACCGAGCCGCTGACCGAGGAGCAGTGGGCGGCGATCGGCTGGGACGGCCGCGAGACGCTGGGCGACATGGCGCACGCCTACATGTACGCGCAGCGCACCGCCGACGGCCGGATCGCGCTCGGCGGGCGCGGTGTGCCGTACCGCTTCGGCTCGCGCACCGACAACGACGGCCGCACCCAGGACGCGACGATCGAGGCCCTCGGGGAGATCCTCACCCGGTTCTTCCCGGCCCTCGCCGGGGTCCGGATCGCGCACGCCTGGTCCGGCGTCCTCGGCGTACCGCGCGACTGGTGCGCCACGGTCACCCTCGACCGGGCCACCGGGCTCGGCTGGGCCGGCGGCTACGTCGGCTCGGGCGTCGCCACCGCCAACCTGGCCGCCCGCACCCTGTGCGACCTCGTCCAGCAGGACTCCGGGCAGGCGGGCCGCACCGACCTGACCGAGCTGCCCTGGGTGAACCACAAGGTCCGCAAGTGGGAACCGGAACCCTTCCGCTGGCTCGGCGTCCAGGGCATGTACGCCACCTACCGCGCCGCCGACCAGCGCGAACGCCTCCACCCGGGCACCGGGTCCTCCCGCCTTGCCCAGGTGGCGGACCGGGTCGCGGGGCGCCACTGAAATACGGATGAGGGGGAGGGCGGCCACTGGCTACCCTCCCCCTCATGATTCGCACCGCGACCCCAGCCGACGTCCCCGTCATCCGCACCCTGATCCGCGAGCTCGCCGAGTACGAGAAGGTGCCCGAGGAGGCACGGGCGAGCGAGGAGCAGTTGCGGGAGGCACTGTTCGGCGAGCGGCCGGCGGCCTTCGCGCACATGGCCGTGGACGACACCACCGGCGAACCGGTCGGGTTCGCGCTGTGGTTCCTGAACTTCTCCACCTGGCGCGGCGTCCACGGCATCTACATGGAGGACCTCTACGTCCGTCCCACCGCCCGAGGCGGCGGCCACGGCCGCGCCCTGCTGACCGAACTGGCCCGGATCTGCGTCGAACGCGGCTACGAGCGCCTGGAGTGGTCGGTGCTGAACTGGAACCGGCCCACGATCGACTTCTACGAGGCCCTCGGCGCCCGCCCGCAGGACGAGTGGACGGTCTACCGTCTGACGGACGAGGCGCTGACCAGGCTCGGATCGGGCCGATAGACCCTGAGCCGACCGGATGCCTCGCCTGTGCCTGCCACGGCGGGCGGCCAGAGGTGGGAGGACTGAACCCGCACAGCACAGCGACCCGCCCCCGGGTCTCGGGGGCGACCCGCGTACAGGGTGACGGTCAGCGCGAGGCATCCTCCGGCCACAGCACCCGGACGCGGACGCCGGTGCGCTCGGCGTACGCCACGACGTCCGCCGTGCCGCCGTGCCCCCATGCCGGTTTCCCGTCCCATACGGCGACCAACTCGTCAGCGACTGCGTCGGGGCCGTCCGCGATGCACGAGACCGCCACCAACTCCGCTGCGTCGTACCCGCTCACCGCATCTGCCAGGAGCGCCCGCACGCGCTCCTCGACCTCTGTGCTCAGTCCACGGTGACCGGTGATCCCCACCCGCATGTCTGTCCTCCTACAGATAGACGCCGTGCAAGCGCTCGTCGAACTCGCGCGCGTACGGCGCGGGCTCTTTCCACGATCTCCCGCGAACTCCATGGCGAAGCCGCTGAATGGCCCGTCACGGACTACCTATTGGCGCAGCTACGCGAAGAAATAGAGGAAAGCTCCAGCGGTGATCAAGAGGAATCCAAGCGCCGCCGCGACCAACCCATTCTTCTTGACTCGCGCGGCTGTCTCCAGATTCCCGCCTTCACGTTCTTCGCGAACCACTTTGGGCACAAGGACTGCAAAAAGGAGAAAAATGGGGCCCAGTCCTGTCAAAACGACACCGATGAATCTGGCCAGAATCTGCATGTCACTTGCTTCTGCAAGATACGCCATGCCCCCCACCTTCTGTCGCCCCTTTTGTCTGTTATTTCTTCATATTCACAAACACAAGGACATCCCGGCCAACACGATCAATAACAGTGCGATACCACCGACAATCCACGACGCTATGCCGCTGGTTCTTTGATCCACCACCTCCGAATACCCGGGATCCTTCGAGTCGTATATCACATCCAGCCGCTGCCCCACACTGACGGGCGCAACTTTGTAAGGCAGGCTGTCGCGCTGATATTGCATGCCTTCGACTTCATACAGAAGTCTCAGTCTCGTCTGACCCTTGTCAGTCGTCGACTTGTCCACGCATTTCGCACGGACAGTCACTCCTCTGTGCCGGAGACTTTGCTCGCGCCAAATGAAGAGTAGCGCTCCCGCCAGTACGGGAATCCCGATCACCAGAATTGGGACCGCGTAGCCGTGTACCTTCTCAAGCACTATCTCCGCTTCCTTTCCTGGGGTTGCCCCTACCCGAGGCCGAGAATTGCCACGTCCGGTGTCTAGACGTTGCCTAAATCCCGAGGATCGTAGACGATCACTAGCGATTCACCGATGCGCGCCGAGGGGAAACGGAACGGCCCGACGCTGGCCTCCCATTCCGTGCCGTCCGCGGGGAATCTCACCCTGAGAAAAGAGGTGCCGTTCGACGGGTTCCCTTCATTCACGCACTGCGCGGTGACCGTGACCCCGCGAACCCGCAGCGCCCGCCCGTGCCTGAAGATCCGTATCGCAACAAGAAGTATGGAAAGCGCCAAAAGGGTGACTAGAGTCACTAACCCATACATTTACCACGCTCCGAAATGGCCCCAGAGGACAATCCGGGCATCACTATCCAGTCTGTCGATCACCCTGTCAAGAGGGCTTGGTACTCCACATATCAGCGAAGACAGTACATCGACAAGAAGTTCAAGGAAGTGAAGGAAGAGCCCGCTCGGGCAGAGAACTGGGCCGAAGCGGTGGGGTTCGGATTGGACGAGCTGGTCAAGTTGTTCAAGGGCTTCACGGGGAGCTCGATCGCCGCCTGGTCCGTACTTGGAGCGGCCAGCACCGGATGCGTGGTCGGCAACGTAATCGATTCCGATAGTGCCAAGAAGACAGCCCTCAAGAAAATTGGATTCACGCATGACGACAACGGAATACCTTGGACCAAGTGGCGCCCCGGCCACCCCTTCTCTTTTCCGGGGCGGCTCAGCCCACTGACTCCGCCACCGGCGTCTCGGCGATCACCTCCTGCCGGGGCGCCCTGGCCGTCACCAGCAGCCCCGCTGCCAGGCCCGCCAGCAGCATCGCGCCGGCCGCCCACCAGATCGCGACCGTGTAGCCGTGCACCACGCCCGCCGCGACGACGGAGGCCTTGTCGGCGGGGTTGCGCAGGTGCGCGGCGACGTAGGCGGCGCTGCTGGTGGTGGCGATGGTGTTGAGCAGGGCCGTACCGATCGAACCACCCACCTGCTGGGCGCTGTTGACGGTGGCCGAGGTGACGCCGGAGTCGCGCGGGGCGACGCCGGCGGTGGCGGTGGCGAAGACCGGCATGAAGGTCAGGCCCATGCCGAGCCCCAGCAGCAGCAGGGAGGGCAGGATCTCGGTGCCGTAGGAGGAGCCGACCTTCAGCCGGGTGAGCAGCATCAGGCCGACGGAGGCCAGGAGCATGCCGGGCACCATGAGCATGCGGGGCGGCACCCGGACCAGCAGGCGGGCCGCGATCTGCGTGGAGCCGGTGACGATCGCGGCCGTCAGCGGCAGGAAGGCCAGGCCGGCCCGGACCGGCGAGTAGCCGAGGATGATCTGCAGGTAGTAGGTCATGAACAGGAACAGCCCGAACATGCCGATCACCGCGAGCATCATCGTCAGGAACGAGCCCGCGCGGTCACGGTCCCGCAGGATGTGCAGCGGCAGCAGCGGGCTCGGCGCCCGGTTCTGCCACCAGACGAAGGCGGCGAGCAGCGCCGCACCGCCCGTGAACAGGGCGAGGACCACCGCGTCGGTCCAGCCGCGCGGCTCGGCCTCGCTGAAGCCGTAGACGATGGCCACCAGGCCGCCGCAGCCGAACACCACCCCGGGCACGTCGAGCCGGGACCCGCGCCGGCGGGGGCGGTCGCGCAGCAGGACGGTGGCGCCGATGACGGCGACGATCGCGATGGGCACGTTCACGTACAGGCACCAGCGCCAGTTCAGGTACTCGGTGAGCAGGCCGCCGACGATGAACCCGATCGCCGAGCCGCTGCCGGCCAGGGCGCCGTAGATGCCGAAGGCCTTGCCGCGCTCCCGGGGGTCGGTGAAGGCCGTGGTCAGCAGGGACAGCGCGGAGGGCGCGAGGACGGCGGCGAAGACGCCCTGGAGGGCGCGGGCACCGAAGAGCATGCCGGGACCGGTGGCCGCGCCGCCGATCGCGGAGGCCCCGGCGAAGCCGATCAGGCCGACGATGAAGGTGCGTTTTCGTCCGGCGAGGTCGGCGATGCGGCCGCCCAGCAGCAGGAGGCCGCCGAAGGCGAGGGTGTACGCGGTGATCACCCATTGCCGGTTGCCGTCGGACATGTGCAGTGCGTGTTGTGCCGAGGGGAGCGCGATGTTCACGATCGTCGCGTCCAGGACCACCATCAGCTGGGCGAGGGCGATGACGACCAGGCCCCACCAACGGTGAGGATCGGCGGCCTCGGCTCCGGTTTTCACCGGACGAGACTCACTCGTTCGGCCGATGTCCATTTGCCCAGAAGACCATGGATCAGGACGTATCGCATCCCCGTCCGCAGGCTCTTTCCGCTGTTGCCTCACGGCTCCAATACCACCTTTCCTGTCGTGCCGCGCGTCTGGAGCGCCCGGTGCGCGGACGCCGCCTCGGCGAGCGGGAAACGGGTGACGGCCGGGCGCAGCCGGCCTTCGGCAGCCTCTGCGAGGGCGCGCAGTTCCAGCGCGCGCAGGCCGCCTGCCTTGTGGAGCATCGCCGGGCCGAGAACGGACTCGGAGACGCCCTCGACGAAGTAGCCCTGCCGGTCCGCCCCGATGCCCTCGGCCGACCAGCCGAAGACCACGTGCCGCCCGCCGGGCCCGAGCAGGGCGACTGCCTCGCGGGCGACGTCGCCGCCGACGCCGTCGTAGACGATCGTGGCGGGCCTGCCCCGCAGGTGGGCGCGGACCTCGGCGGGCCAGCCGGGGCCGGTGTAGTCGACGGCGACATCGGCGCCCTGTGCGCGGACCAGGGCGGTCTTGCGTGCCCCGCCCGCGAGGCCGACGACGGTGGCTCCGGCGTTCTTGGCGTACTGCACGAGCAGGGTGCCGATGCCGCCCGCGGCCGCCGGTACGACGACCACGTCGTCCGGCCCCGGCTCGGCGAACTGCACGATCCCCAGCGCCGTACGCCCCGTGCCGATCATCGCGACGGCCTCGGCGAAGCCCAGACCCTCCGGGACCTCGTGGAGGCGGTCGGCGCCGGTGACGGCCAGTTCGGCGTAGCCCCCGGGTGCGAAGCCCAGGTGGGCGACGACCCGCTTGCCGAGCCACGCCCCGTCCACGCCGTCGCCGAGGGCGTCCACGACACCGGCGACCTCGCGGCCGGGGACCGTGGGCAGGGCGGGCAGCTCGGGCAGCGGACCCCGCTGCCCCTCCCGCAGAGCGGTGTCGAGCAGATGAACTCCGGCCGCGGCCACGGCGATCCGCACCTCACCGGGGCCCGGGACCGGGTCCGCGGTCTTCTCGTAGGTCAGGTTCTCGGCCGGTCCGAAGGCGTGCAGGCGCACGGCGTGCATGGGTCCCCCACTCGTGGTGTCTCCGTTTCGGGGGCCCACTCTTCGACCTCAAGCATGCTTGAGGTCAAGGGTGGGCCGACCGAGGATTCGGGGACACCGGCTTCTCCGTGTCCGCAGGCCGGGACGTCTCTTGGTCGGGACGTCCGTCGGCCGGACGTCCGTGAGTGAGACGGCGCGAGCGCACCGGAATGTGACATCGGGGTGGTGGGGGCGGTGCGGTGGGGGAGGGCGTGGCGGGGGATTGTCAGTGGCGGGGTGCAGCATGGGGGCATGGCGAGGAGAGCGACGGGCACACGCGGGGCAGGGCCGAAGGGCGCACGGCGGCCGGAGGTGCGGCTGCCACCCCTGGAACCCTGGCCGGGCGGGGAGCTGGAGCCGGACGGTGACTACGACGGGCTGGAGTTCCGCGCGGTCGACCTGTCCGGGCAGGACGGCGCGGGCGCCCGCTTCATGGACTGCGCGCTGACCGACTGCACGCTGGGCGAGACGGCACTGGGCCGGGCCCGGGTGTTCGATTCCGTCCTCACCGGACTGCGGGGCGTCGGCACGCATCTCGCCGAGTCCACGTTCCGCGATGTCGAGGTGCACGATGCCCGGCTGGGCGGCACCCAGATGCACGGCGCCGTCCTGGAGAGAGTGCTGATCCGCGGCGGCAAGATCGACTACCTCAATCTCCGTGAGGCCCGCCTGAAGGACGTCGTCCTCGAGTCCTGCGTCCTGGTCGAGCCGGACTTCGCCGGCGCCCGTCTGGAGCGGGTCGAGTTCGTCGACTGCGCTCTGAAGGGGGCCGACTTCGGCGGGGCGACCCTGAAGGACGTGGACCTGCGCGGAGCCGCTCCGCTGGAGATCGTCCGGGGCCTTGACCGGCTGTCCGGGGCGGTGATCAGTACGGGGCAACTACTGGATCTGGCACCGGTGCTGGCGGCGGACCTGGGGATCAGGGTGGAGTGAGGTCACGGCACCCGGGGGAAGCGGGCCTGCAGCGTCCAGATCGCCGGGTTCTCCGCGAGGTCGTCGTGGAGGTCGGTCAGGTCGGCGATCAGGTCGTGGAGGAAGTCGCGTGCCTCGCGCCGCAGTTCCGTGTGGGAGAAGCTGAGCGGGGACTCCTCGGCCGGCAGCCAGTCGGAGGCGATGTCGACCCACCCGAAGCGGCGCTCGAAGAGCAAGCGGTCGGTGGACTCGGTGAAGTCCAGCTCCGCGTGCTGCGGCCGGGCGGCCCGAGAGCCCATGGGGTCCCGGTCCAGCTGCTCCACGATGTCGCACAGCGCCCACGCGAAGTCCAGCACCGGCACCCATCCCCAGGCTGTGGACAGCTCCCGGTCCGTCTTGGTGTCCGCGAGATACACGTCCCCGCAGAACAGGTCGTACCGCAGGGTGTGGACGTCCGCGGTGCGGTAGTCGGTCTGCGGCGGGTCCGGGAAGCGGTTGGAGAGGGCGTAGCCGATGTCGAGCACGCAGGAGATGGTGTCACGTCGGCCGTCCAGGTCCCGCCCGGCCCCCGGAGACGGCAGGCCGGACCACCCCTGGCGGGGGGGCCCGGCCACCTCACCGGCGTCCGTGGTGCGCGGTCACTTGACGTTGACCGCGCTCCAGGCCGCCGCCACCGCGTTGTACTCCGCGCTGCCCGAGCCGTACAGGTCGGCCGCGGCCTGCAGGGTGCCGGTGCGGGCGCCCGCGTAGTTGGTCGTGGAGGTGAAGTAGGTGGTGAGGGCCTTGTACCAGATCTGGTCGGCCTTGTCCCGGCCGATGCCGGTGACCGTGGAGCCGTTGGACGTCGGGGAGTTGTAGGAGACCCCGTTGATGGTCTTCGCGCCGCTGCCCTCGCTCAGCAGGTAGAAGAAGTGGTTGGCGACACCGGACGAGTAGTGCACGTCGAGGCGGCCGACCGTCTTCGACCAGTAGTCGGCGGAGGCGCCGTCCTTGCTGGGCTGGTCCATGTAGCGCAGCGGGGTGCCGTTGCCGTTGATGTCGATCTTCTCGCCGATGAGGTAGTCACCGACGTCCGAGGTGTTGTTGGCGAAGAACTCCACCGAGGTGCCGAAGATGTCCGAGGTCGCCTCGTTCAGGCCGCCGGACTCGCGGCTGTAGTTGAGCTTCGCCGTGGACGCGGTCAGACCGTGGCTCATCTCGTGGCCGGCCACGTCCAGCGAGGTGAGCGGGTCGGCGTTGCCGGCGCCGTCGCCGTACGTCATGCAGAAGCAGCTGTCGGACCAGAAGGCGTTGACGTAGGCGTTGCCGTAGTGGACGCGGGAGTAGGCGGCCCTGCCGTCACCCGCGATGCCGTTCCGGTTGAACGCCGCCTTGTAGAAGTCCCAGGTGACGCCGGCGCCGTAGGCGGCGTCGACGGCGGCGGTCTGGCGGTTGGTGACGGAGCCGTTGCCCCAGACGTCGTCGGCGTCGTGGAAGAGGGTGCCGGTGCCGCTCGTGCCGCCGTTCAGGTCGTATGTCGTGTGGCCGCCGCGTCCGCCGTCGATCAGGTCGAAGCCGCCGGAGGCGGAGGCGGTGGTGCCGATGGTGACGGTGCCGCTGTACTGGCTGGTGCCCGTGCCGGTGTCGACGGCCTCGTAGGAGTAGAGCTTCTTGCCGCTGGTGGCGTCGGTGATGACGTGCAGCTCGCTCGGGGTGCCGTCGTGCTGGACGCCCTTGACCACGGACTCGTAGGCGAGGACCGGCTTGGCGCCGGCCGCCCAGACGACCTTGCGGGAGGCCGAGGCGGTGGCCCCGGCCTCGTCGGCGGCGGCCTTGAGGGCACTCTTGCGGGCACTCGCCGGGGAGACGGCGGCCGTGGTGGTCGGCACGGATATCCGGGCCTTGGCCGCCTTGTTCACGCCCTTGAGGGCGCCGCTCTTCGCCACGTGGGTGACCAGGTCGCCGCCGAGGACGGGCAGGCCGGCGTAGGTGCGCTCGTAGCGGGTGTGGACCGTGCCGTCCTTGTCCTTGATCACGTCCCGGACGACCAGCTTCTCCTTGGCACCGAGGCCGAGTTCACGGGCCGCCGTACCGGCGTGCTGCTGGGCCGAGTCGATCGCGGCGGCGCGGGCCGAGGCGCTGAGCGGGGCGGCCGTGGCGCCCGGAGTGTGCGTCGGTGCGGCGGCCGCGCCGTTCTGGAGGGCGAGTACGACCATGGCGGCCGAGCCGACCAGGGCGGCGGCGCGCACGGTGGCCGTACGGGAGGTGCGGGAGGAGGTGTGGGGCTGCTGGCTCACTCGATCTCCTTCTGACCGGTCTCCATGGGGTCGGAGACACAGGTGTGACACAGGGGATGCACAGAGTTGCGGCGGCCAGGAGAGAGTGACATTCGAGACGGCCTGTTTGACAGGCCGCTGACAAGACTTTACGTGTTTGTATCCGAAAGGCGTGCCCTGTCGTCCGTTATCCGGACAAGAGGGGCGGAGAGACAACTCCCCCTGGATAAAGCGCATGTGACCCCCGCGGCGTCACACTTCCCGCGTCACGCCTCCCGCATCGCGCCTCCCGCGTCACGCCTCCTGCGTCAGCTCCTTGCGCAGGACGGTGCAGGGGCGGCCGAGGGCGCGGTCGGTGCGGTGATCGACGACCCGGTAGCCGAGGGCGGTCCAGAAGGCCATGCCCCGGGGGTTGTTGTCGAGGACGGCGAGCCGTACGGCCCGGTGGCCGGCGGCGCGGAAGCGGTCCTCGACGAGGGCGGCCGCGTGCCGTCCGTACCCCTTGCCCTGCTCGGTCGCGCGGACCATCAGCAGCCCGATCCACGGATCGGGGTCGGCCGGGTCGGGGTGGCGGGCCAGCGTGATCACGACCGCGACCAGCAGGCCCTCGGCGCGGGCGAGCAGCACCTCGGCGTCGGGGTGGGCCAGTTCGTCGGCCAGGGCGACGGCCACCTGCTCGGGACGTACGTCGTCCGGGTCCGGGAAGTCCCCGCTGAGCGCGTGGAACGCGCGGTTCGAGGCGTACAGCGCGGTCAGTT
The DNA here is from genome assembly GCF_053595235.1 of Streptomyces sp. NPDC002520. Taxonomy (NCBI): domain Bacteria; kingdom Bacillati; phylum Actinomycetota; class Actinomycetes; order Kitasatosporales; family Streptomycetaceae; genus Streptomyces; species Streptomyces sp. NPDC002520. Next base: position 123,389 of record NZ_JBSFXG010000024.1, read on the forward strand.
CGGTGAGCAGCGGGGCCGGGATGTCACGGCCGGGCGGCAGGGGCTGCAGGATCACGCGGGCAAGTTAACCCGGGAGGCAGGACCGGGGCCACGGCGTTCGTGCCGTGGCCCCGGCTCCGCCGGGCGTGAGGCCGATCAGAGGTCGACGAGCGTGACCGTGACCGAGGATCAGACGTTCACGCCGAAGTCCTGGGCGATGCCGACCAGGCCCGAGGCGTAACCCTGGCCCACCGCGCGGAACTTCCACTCCGCGCCGTTGCGGTACAGCTCGCCGAAGACCATGGCCGTCTCGGTGGCGGCGTCCTCGGAGAGGTCGTAGCGGGCGATCTCGGCGCCGCCGGCCTGGTTGACGATGCGGATGTAGGCGTTGCGGACCTGGCCGAAGTTCTGGCCGCGGTTCTCGGCGTCGTAGATGGAGACCGGGAAGACGACCTTGTCGATGTCGGCCGGGAGCGCGGCCAGGTTGACGTTGATGGCCTCGTCGTCGCCGGAGCCCTCACCGGTGCGGTTGTCGCCGGTGTGGACGATCGTGTTGTCCGGGGTCTGCTTGTTGTTGAAGAACACGAAGTGACCGTCGGAGTAGACCTTGCCCTGCGGGTTCACCGCGATGGCGGAGGCGTCCAGGTCGAAGTCCGTGCCGGTGGTGGTGCGGACGTCCCAGCCGAGGCCCACGGTGACGGCGGTCAGGCCCGGAGCCTCCTTGGTGAGCGAGACGTTGCCACCCTTGGACAGGCTTACAGCCATGATGTGGGAGTCCTTCCCGTTAGGAATCTGTGCCGACGAAGCTACCGTCACCGGGAAGAACGTCGAGGGGGTCCCGGTGGTTCCTGGTCCCTTTACCTTTTTTACCTGCGAAAACCGGGTGACGTGGGGCGGGCGGTACCGGGACCATGGGACACATGTCCGGGCCCTACATCATCCGTGGCTCGGTCTCGCTTCCCGAGGCCGAGCTGGCGTGGCGTTTCTCGAGGTCGTCCGGGCCCGGCGGGCAGCACGTCAACACCAGTGACTCGCAGGTGGAGCTTCGCTTCGACCTCGCGCGCACCGAGGCGCTGCCTCCGGTGTGGAAGGAGCGGGCGCTGGAGCGGCTGGCCGGGCGTCTGGTCGACGGGGTCGTCGTCGTGCGTGCCTCCGAGCACCGCTCCCAGTGGCGCAACCGCGAGACCGCCGCCGTCCGCCTCGCCTCCCTCCTCGCCGAAGCCACCGCCCCTCCCCCCAGACCCCGCCGCGCCACCCGCATCCCACGCGGCATCAACGAACGCCGCCTCCGCGAAAAGAAGCAGCGCTCCGAAACCAAGAGGGGCCGCACGGGCCGCGACTGGACGTAACCCCCGCACCCGGCAGCGTCGTGTCACATCCCCGCCCGTCCGTCCGTCGTTCCACCGACCGCACGAAGAAGAACGGGACGGAGAGGCGAACAAGCCCATGAGTGAGCCCATGAGTGAGCCCACGAGCGGCGGCGACGACCTCGCCGCGCTGGCCGACCGCTTCGAGACGCACCGCACCCGCCTCCGCGCCGTCGCCTACCGCATGCTCGGCTCGGCCGCAGAGGCCGAGGACGCGGTCCAGGAGGCGTGGTTCCGGCTGAGCAGGACCGACGCCGCGCAGGTGGAGAACCTCGCGGCCTGGCTGACCACCGTCGTCGGCCGGATCTGCCTGGACATGCTCCGCTCCCGCAGAACCCGCGCTGAGGACCCCCTCGACACCTGGCACCCCGCACCGTCCTCGGAACCCGACCCCGCCCAGGGCGCCCTGCTCGCCGACTCGGTCGGGATCGCCCTTCTCGTCGTGCTCGACACCCTCACGCCCGCCGAGCGGCTGGCGTTCGTCCTGCACGACCTGTTCGCCGTGCCGTTCGACGAGGTCGCCGTCGTCCTCGGCCGGCAACCGGCCGCCGCCCGGCAGCTCGCCAGCCGGGCCCGCCGGCGGGTGCAGGGTGCGGAAGCCTCGGACAGCGGACGGGACCGGCAGCGCGAACTCGTCACCGCGTTCCTGGCCGCCGCCCGGGACGGCGACTTCGAGGGCCTGCTCGCCGTGCTCGACCCGGACGTGGTCGCCCGCAGCGAGGCCGGTGTGACGACCGGCGCGACGGCGGTGGCTTCCGGCGCGGTGACGTACGCGAGCTTCGGCCGCGCTGCCGGTGTCGCGCTGGTCGACGGCCTGCCCGGAGCCGTGGTCCTGGACTCCGACGGCCGACCGGAGCGGGCACTGCGTTTCACCGTCGTCCGCGACCGCATCGCCGTCGTGGAGGTCGTGACCGACCCGGAGCGGGTGGCCGGACTCACCGTCGAGATCGAAGGGACCTAGCCACCCGGCCTCACAGCTCCAGCACGCCGACGGTCTGGCCGCCGCTCGTCTCCCCGTTCGTGCGGAAGCCCAGCCGGAGGTAGAACTCCTCGGGGCCGTCCGGGCCGGGGTGCCAGGTGACGTACAACTTCTCGGTGCCCCGGCGCCGGAGCTCCTCGGCGACGGAGTCGACGGCGAACCGGCCGTACCCGTTGCCCTGTTCCCCGGCGTCGATGTTCAGCCGCCACAGCCCGGAGCGGACCACGCTGCCGTCGCCGTGCCAGTCGATGTCGAGGAAGGCCATCAGAAAGCCGACCGGGCGGTCGCCGTCCACGATCAGGCGGGGCCAGGCGACACCGGCCGGGCGGACGTACGCCTCGGCGAGGGACTCCGCCACCGGTGTGACGGTGTGTTCCTGGTCGGGGCGCACACGGACGGCGAGCGCGGCGTCGAGATTCCGGGGCGTCAGCGCTTCCAGGCGAGGTGTCATCCGCGCACAGTAGGCCGGGCTCCGCCGCACCTGCCACGGAATTCCGGGCGGGCCCGACCGCTCAGCCCAACTGCCGGTACCGTCCCCGGAAATGCAGCAGGGGTCCGCCGTCCGCGCTCGGCACCCGTGCGGTCAGGACGCGGCCTATGACCAGGGTGTGGTCACCGGCCGGCACCCGTTGCTCCGTGCGGCACTCCAGCGTGGCGAGCGCGCCGCCCACCAGGGGGGCGCCGGTGGCCTCCCCGCGCAGGTAGGGGATGTCGTCGAAGAGCAGGCGGTCGCTGATACGGCCCTTCATCGCGAAGCGGCCCGCGATGTGCCGCTGGCTCTCGGAGAGCACCGAGACCGCCCACAGCGGCTGTTCGTCGAGCAGGTCGTCCATGCGGGAGCCCTCGCGCAGGCTGACCAGCACCAGCGGCGGGTCCAGGGAGACCGACATGAAGGCGGTGGCGGTCATGCCGACGTCCTCCACGCGCGGCGCGTTCGGGTCGTCGGGGTCCAGTGACGGCTCCTGCGCGGTCACCAGGACCACGCCCGCGGCCAGCCGGGACATCGCGGCCCGGAACTCGTCGTTGCTCACCCCCTCAGCATGCCCGGAAGCTGGGGTGGCGGTGAGGGAGGCAGTCTTCAGCACGCCGGAAACGCTAGTCGCCGCCGCGCACGCGTCGCATCGGGCCTCGGCCCGAGCCGGGTCCTAGGACCATGGACCGAACAACTGAGCAGGGCGGACGAACCAGGGAGGTCAGAACGTCGGACACCGGAACGGTTCGCGCATCATCCGCGCACGGTCACTACCCTTGCGGTCGCAGGCGGAACGGGAAAAAGCAGAAACCCCACTCAATTGTTCAGCTTCTCCTGTGACTTGAGTCACAAGAGGCGGGAATTGTTGACCCTGTGTACCGAGTGGGGAGCGCGCTGTGATTCAGTGGCTGGGAAGCTAGATGACCCTTGATTCGCCGCGAGGTCTCGGGGGGAGGGCGAGCATGGAAACCGAGTCGGAGCCGTATGTCCGTCTTGCGTCCCTCCGTCAGCTGCACCAGGTCATGGCCGACATGAACACGGCACGCAGCCTGGCGGACACCCTGCAGACGGTCTCCGACGGCGTGGTCGGCGCCCTCGGGTACGAGATGGCGTGCGTGAACCTCGTCCGCCAGGACGGCGACCTCGTCGTCGCCGCCTTCTCCGGGAACTCCGCCGCCGAAGCCCTGATCACCGGCCGGGTCGGCTCCCGCGAGGCGTGGGACCGGCGGCTGGGCATGGGTGAGCAGTGGGGCGACCTGGTGTTCATACCCCACACCGAGGGCTGGGTGCTCGACGACGACGACGTCCCGCAGTGGTTCACCGACGGGCCCGCGCCGCGCTTCGAGGACGAGTGGCACCCCTCCGACCGGCTCTTCGCGCCGATGTACACGCCCGGCGTGCAGGGCAGCTCCTGCGGCGAGCTGCTCGGGGTCATATCGGTCGACCGCCCGCGCAACGGCCGCCACCCCGGCGCCTGGGGCCGCGAGGCCTTGCAGATGTATGCCTTCCAGGCCGCCATCGCCATCAGCAACGCGCGTCTACGTGCGAATATGCAGCGCGCCCTGGTCCGTCTGGAGCGTGAGCAGCAGGCTCTGCGGGCCAGCGAGGAGAGCTTCCGGCAGGCCTTCGAGTACGCGCCCTCCGGCATGGCCATCGCCGAGATGGGCGGCGACCAGCACGGCCGCATCCTGCGGACGAACGACGCCCTGTGCCGGCTGCTGGGCCGCCCCGCCTCCGCGATGCGCCGCTACTCCTTCTCCGACCTCGTCCACCCCGAGGACATCGGCACCCTCCTGCGCACCTCCGCCGAGGGCGGCCGGGCCGAGCTGCGCCTGGGCCGCCGCGACGGCACCTACGTCTGGGTGTCCCTGCGCAACTCCGTCGTCGCGGACGCCGCCGACGGCCCCCGCTTCCTGCTCACCCACGTCGAGGACATAGAGGAGCGCAAGCGCCGCGAGCTCCAGCTCGCCCACCGCGCCTCCCACGACTCGCTCACCGGGCTGCCGAACTCCGCCGAGCTGCGCTCCCGCCTCTCGGCCCGGCTGTGCCAGCGCCCCGCCCACCCCGGCGACGCCCTGCAGTCCCTGGACGCGGCCTACGGCCACCCCGCCTTCGACACCCCCGCCGGCCACGGCTTCGACTACCCGCCCGTGCCGCAGTCCTACGACGGCTTCGACCACCACGTCCACACCGCCGCCCCCGAGGACGGCCGCGACGACGGCACCAAGGGCCTCGCGGTCCTCTTCTGCGACCTGGACGGCTTCAAGTCGATCAACGACCGGTTCGGTCACAACGCGGGCGACGCGGTCCTCGTCGAGGTCGCGCGGCGGCTGTCCCGGGCCGTACGCGACGGTGACACGGTCGCCCGGCTCGGCGGCGACGAGTTCGTGATCCTCGCCGACGGCCTCGGCAAGGCCGACGCCCAGGACCTCGCCGTACGCCTGCGCAACGAGATCATCCAGCCGATCCGCGCCGAGGGCCGGGCCGTCCGGGTGGGGGCGAGTTTCGGCATCGGCTGGGCACACTGCGGCATGACTGCGGACGAAGTGTTGAAGTCGGCCGACGAGCGGATGTACGTAGAGAAACGATCTCGTCCCAAACAACATCGTCGTGCCGGCTGATCCGCAGGTCAGCGAATTGGTGCGGTCTGAGTCACCCGTTCGGACCAGCCGGAGCGGGTAGGCTCGCCTTTCCAACCCTGTATCGCATCCGCCCGCACCTGTTGAGGAGTACCTAGGCATGACGCCCGGCGACAACGGCGCGAGCACGCCCGAGGACGAGGACCCGTTCGGCTACCTCTACGCCGATGGCCAGGCCAGAGGAGCCCAGCCGCCGTCCGGTGGTTACGGCTACCCGAACTCGGTCAGCAGGGTGCGCGCGGTCGGCGAGCGCCAGTACGGCCAGCCCCAGGCCCCGTACGGCCAGACCCAGCCCCAGCCCCAGGCCACGGTCCCGCAGCAGCAGGCTGTCTACGGCCAGCCGAACGCCCACTACCAGGCGCCCGAGACCCTCCCCGGCGGCGCCCCGAGCAGCCACCGGCCCGCGCCCGCCGGCGGCGGCCGTGGCGGTCCGAACACCAAGGGCCTGCTGATCGGCGCGATCGCGGTGGTCGCCGCCGTCGTCATCGGCATCAGTGTCGCGATGATCAACGGCAACTCGGACGACTCGGCCGGCAACGACCCCACCACGCCCCCGGTCCAGTCCCAGACCAGTGACCCGAGCCCCTCCAAGACCGGCTCGGCCCCGGCGGGCGAGCTGCCGAAGACGGACGCCCAGGCCCTCCAGCTGGCGGGCGGCGCGGCCAAGACCACGGGTGTCGAGGGCGCCAAGGCGGCGGGTGGCGTCTACGTGGGCGGCCTGAACACGGTCGGCGCTTCGGCGACCTGGACGGCGACCGTGCCCGAGGACGGTGCGTACACCCTCTTCGTGAACTACAGCGCGGCGGGCGAGGACCAGGAGATGACGGTCACCGTCAACGGCAAGGAGTTCGGCAGCAAGCTCCGCTTGAAGAACTACCGGGACGCGGCCGACGGTGACTTCGCCAAGGGCTGGACGACCTCCTTCGTGTGGCCGACCCTGAACAAGGGCGACAACACGATCTCCGTCTCCTGCCAGGCCGGCGACAAGTGCAACGTCCTGCTGGACCAGCTCTGGCTGAAGAAGGGCCAGGTCAAGCGGGACAGCTAGGGTCCGCCCCGCGGATCGGGCGGTCAGACCCTAGGCCGCGCTGAACACCCCGGTCACCGCGACCCGCTCGCGCAGTTCCTCGTAGGTCGCCGCATCGAACTCCCCCGCCGCAGGGGCCCGTACGGTGGCCGCCGACAGGGCGACCGCGCGGGCGAGGCGGTCCGGCCAGGGGAGGTGTTCCACCAGGCCGGACAGCAGGCCGGCGACCGCCGAGTCGCCGGCGCCGGTCGGGTTGCCGTGGACGCGGGCGGGCGGGGCGGCGCGCCAGCGGCCCTCCGGGGTGACCGCGAACAGGCCCTCCGCGCCGAGGGAGGCCACGACCGCGTGAGCGCCCCGGCGGCGGGCGTCCCGGGTGGCGCGGGACGGCTCGTGGGAGCCGGTGAGTTCGGCCAGTTCCTCGGCGTTCGGCTTGACGATGTCCGGGCGGGCCGCGACCCCGCGGCGCAGCGGCTCCCCGCTGGTGTCCAGCAGCACCGGAACCCCGGCGGAGCGGGCCGCGCGGACCAGGGTCGCGTACGCGCCGACCGGCACACCCGGCGGCAGGCTGCCGGAGAGGGCCACCGCCGAGGCGGAGCCCAGCAGTTCCTCGTACCGGTCCAGGAACGTGCCCCATTCGGCCGGTGCTATCTGCGGACCCGGCTCGTTCAACTGGGTCGTGTCACCGGAGAGTTCGTCGACGACGGCGATCGTGCGCCGGGTCGCTCCCGTCACCGGCACCAGCGCGTCCGTCAGACCGGGTGTCCCGGTGAGCCGTTCGCGCACCGCGTGCCCGGTGGCGCCGCCCGCGAACCCGGTGACCGTCACCTCGTGCCCGAGCGCGGCCAGTACCCGGGCCACGTTCACGCCCTTGCCGCCCGGCCGTTCGGTGACGTCCGAGACGCGGTGTGAGGCGTGGGGCCGCAGGGACCGTACGCGATAGGTGATGTCGAGAGCGGTGTTGAGCGTGACCGTGAGGAGCACCCGGTCCGACCTCCCTCGAAGTTGGCACGTCTTCGGTTTCCGGGGGGTCGATCATGCCAAAGAGACGGCGACCGGCCCAGGGGTCGGACCGGCCCCCGTCGCGGGAAGGGGGTCACGGATCAGGGCAGTTGGGGCGCTACGACCCATTCGCCCTGCCGCATCACGCCCTTCACGTCGAAGTTCGCGTCCAGCACCACCAGGTCGGCGTCCTTGCCGGGCTCCAGCGAGCCGATGCGGTCGGACATGCCGAGCAGCCGGGCCGGGTTCGCGGACAGGGCGGCGACGGCGTCCGCGACCGGCAGCCCGTCGACGGTCACCGCCCGCTTGAACGCGCGGTCCATGGTGAGCGTGGAGCCGGCGATCGAGCCGCCGTGCACCAGCCGGGCCACTCCCTCGCTGACCTCGACCTCCAGCGGGCCGAGCATGTAGCGGCCGTCGCCGATGCCGGCCGCGTCCATCGCGTCCGTGATGAACGCAACCCGGGAGGCGCCCGCGTGATGGAACGCCAGCTCCAGTGCGGCCGGGTGCAGATGCGTGCCGTCGTTGATCAGCTCGACCGTCACCCGCTCGTCCTCCAGCAGGGCGGCGACCGGGCCGGGGGAGCGGTGGCCCAGGGCGGGCATGGCGTTGAAGAGGTGGGTGGCGACCGTGGCGCCCGCGTCGATCGCCTCGACCGTCTGCTCGTAGGTCGCGTCCGTGTGCCCGATCGCGGCGATCACCCCGTGCTCCGCGAGCAGCCGTACGGAATCGACGCCGCCGGGCAGTTCGGCGGCGAGCGTGACCATCTTCGCCCTGCCGCGCGCCGCGTCGATCAGCTTGCGCACCTCGGCGGGCTCCGGGTCGCGCAGCAGGTCCTCCGAGTGCGCGCCCTTGCGGCACGGGGAGATGAACGGGCCCTCGAAGTGGATGCCGGCGATCTCGCCCTGCTCGGCCAGCTCGCTCAGCAGCCCGGCCTGCCGGACCAGCAGGTCCATCTCGTCGGTGACGGTGGAGGCGACGAGGGTGGTGGTGCCGTGGGCGCGGTGCGTGCGGACGGCTTTCATGATCTCGTCGACCGTGCCGGAGAAGGAGGCTCCGCCGCCGCCGTGGTTGTGGATGTCGACGAAGCCGGGGACCAGCCAGTGGCCGGTGAGGTCGATGATCGGGGCGTCGGCCGGGGCTGCGGCGGTGATGCGCTTGCCGTCGACCACCACCTGGCCGTTCTCCACGGTTCCGGTGGGCAGGACCACGCGTGCGCCGGTCAGTACCCGCGGGCCCGTGGGGGCCGGTCGCGCGGTTCCCCGCGCCCCTTGCGTGGCACTGTCCGCTTCCGGGGTGTGCGAGTCCCGCTCAGTGGCCATCAGGTGCTACCTCCGGAGTCGTAGAAGTCGATGTCAGCAGGTCGCGGGCGAGCAGACCCGCGCCCAGGCATCCCGCCGTGTCGCCCAGGGCGGCCGGGACGATGGCCGGGAGCTTCTGGAAGGTGACCCGCTGCCGGACGGCGTCCCGCAGGGGCTGGAACAACACTTCCCCCGCCTCGGCCAGGCCGCCACCGATGATGAGCGTGCGCGGGTCCAGCAGGGTGAGCGCGGTGACCAGGCCGTCGGCGAGGGCGTCCACCGCCGCCTGCCACACCCGGACGGCGTCCGGGTCGCCGGCCGCGACCGCCTTCGCGCAGTCGGCCGCGTCGGCATCCGGGTCCCCGCCGGCCGTGGCCCACGCCTCGCTGACGGCGGACGCGGAGGCGTACCGCTCCAGGCAGCCGCGCTGCCCGCACGGGCAGGGGGTGCCGCCGGGCCGTACGACGATGTGCCCGATCTCGCCGGCGAAGCCGTGCGCGCCCGCCTCCACCCGGCCGTCCAGGCCGATCGCGCCGGCGATGCCGGTGCCGAGCGGCACGAACAGGAAGCGGTCGGCGCCCCGGCCCGCGCCGATCCGGCCCTCGGCGAGGCCGCCGGTGCGCACGTCGTGGCCGAGGGCGACGGGCACGCCGAGCCGCTCGGCGAGCAGGGCGCGCAGAGGCACGTCCTTCCAGCCGAGGTTGGCCGCGTAGACGGCGATGCCGTGCTCCTCGTCGACGATGCCGGGGACCGCGAGGCCGGCCGCGGCGGCCGGTTCGCCGTACTGCTCGACGCCGTGGTCGCGCAGCTCGGCGGCGAAGCCGAGGATGTTCTCGACCACCGCGTCGGGCCCGCGCTCGCGGCCGGTGGCCCGGCGGGCGCGGTGCAGGAGTACGGGGGGTCCGGGGGGTGTTCCCCCGCAAAGCGCAGTGTCGGCGCCGATGAGGGCGGCCTTCATCCCGGTACCGCCCACGTCCAGGGCGATGACATGTCTCACGCGGCCTAGTGTGGCCCTCCGACCCATGAGAGGTCTAGTCCACTCACGTGGTGTAGACCTTACGTGTCCACATATTGAACAGCGAGACAGCAGGGTGGGGGCTTCGAGGGTGCGTCGGGGTGGAGCGGGAACGATCGCGGTGGTGTCCGCACTGGGCATGACGGCGGTCCTCGGCGGCTGCGGGACCACGGGGGGCCCGGACGTGACCCTCAAGCTGGTCGCGGCCGACTACGGAGACTCGGCGGCGGGCAGCTCCCAGAAGTACTGGGACAGCCTCGTCCGCGCGTACGAGTCGACGCACCCCGGGACGAAGGTCCAGGTCAGCGTGTACTCCTGGAACGACGTCGACCGCAAGGTCAAGGAGATGGCCGACGCCGGGCACGCCCCCGACATGGCCCAGATCGGCGCCTACGCCGACTACGCGGCCGCGGGCAAGCTGTACCAGGTCTCCGACCTGCTCTCCATCCGCACCCAGGCCGACTTCCTCTCCCCGCTCGCCGACGCGGGCGAGTGGAACCACCTCCAGTACGGCATCCCCTTCGCCGCCTCCACCCGGGTCCTCTTCTACAACAAGGCCCTGTTCGACGAGGCCGGCATCACCCCGCCCACCACCTGGGCCGAGCTGGCCTTCGACGCGGCCGCGCTCAAGGCCGAGGGCGTGAAGTACCCGTTCGCGCTGCCGCTCGGCCCCGAGGAGGCGCAGGCAGAGACCATGCAGTGGCTGCTGAGCGGTGGCAGCGCCTACACCGACGACGTCGGCACCTACACCCTCGACTCCGCCGAGAACACCCGGACCTTCACCTGGCTCAAGGACGAGCTGGTCGGCAAGGGCCTGACCGGTCCCGTCGCCCCGGGCAGCCTCAACCGCGCGGACGCCTTCGCCGCCTTCGCAGACGGCCAGGTCGGCATGCTCAACGGACACCCCACGCTCATCCAGCAGGCCGCCGCGAAGGGCGTGAAGTTCGGCATGGTGCCGATGCCCGGCCGCACCGGCGGCGCCGGGGCGGCGATGGGCGTCGCCGACTGGATGATGGGCTTCAGGCAGAACGGGCACGCCGAGCAGATCGGCGACTTCCTCGACTTCGTGTACGAGAAGAAGAACGTCCTCCGCTTCTCCCGCGAGTACGGCCTGCTGCCCGTCACCGGCTCCGCGTCCGCTGCCATGAGCGCCTCGGACGCGGCCCCCGACAAGGCCCTGCACCCCTTCCTCGACCAGCTGCCGACCTCCGAGCTGTACCCCGTCGGCAAGACCACCTGGGCGGCGGTCAGCGCGGCCGTGAAGAAGGACATAGGCCAGGCGGTCGTCCCCGGCGGCAGCCCGGCCGGTGTCCTGGGCCGCCTGCAGGCGACTGCCACGGACGCGGACGTCAGCGCCGCGAACTGAGCCGGATGTCGGTGCCCGGCGTTACCGTGACCCCCATGGAACTGGGCACCCGCGAGAAGGCCGTCCTCGCGCTGGAGCGCCGGAGCTTTCCCGGCCCCGGCGCGAAGGAACGCGCGATACGCGAGGAACTGGGCCTGCCCCCGGTCCGTTACTACCAGCTCCTCAACGCCCTCCTGGACGACGAACGAGCCCTGGCCCACGACCCGGTCACGGTGAACCGCCTGCGAAGAGTCCGGGAATCGCGCCGCTCGGAGCGCTGAGGCCCCGCTTCCGACGGGCGGCGCAGAGCCTCGGTCGCGGGTGGGAGAACCGGGTGGGAGAACAGGGTCCGGGGCGCGATCCCAGGAGTGAGCACCGCCCGGCCTGGATAGTGTCGCTGTATGGAGGACCTTCTGCCGACCCCGGTGACCCAGGCCGGCCGGGACGGACTGCGGGCACTGCTCGCGCGGCCGCGTTCCGCCGTGATCGCCCTCGACTTCGACGGCACGCTGGCCCCGATCGTCGCCGACCCCGAGCAGGCCCGCGCCCACCCCGACGCCGTACCGGCGCTCGCCGCCCTCGCCCCGAAGGTGGCCTCCGTCGCCGTGGTCACCGGCAGACCCGCCGGCGTCGCGGTCCGCCACGGCGGATTCGCCGGCGTCCCCGGCCTGGACCACCTGACCGTCCTCGGCCACTACGGCGCCGAACGCTGGGACGCCGTGACCGGCACGGTCACCGCCCCGCCCCCGCATCCCGGCGTCGCCGCCGTCCGCGCCGAGCTGCCGGGCGTCCTGGACAGCGTCGGAGCCTGGCACGGCACCTGGATCGAGGAGAAGGGCCGCGCCCTCGCCGTCCACACCCGCCGCGCGGAGGACCCCCAGGCCGCCTTCGAGGCCCTGCGCGCCCCCCTCGCCGACCTCGCCACCCGGCACGGCCTGATCGTCGAGCCCGGCCGGATGGTCCTCGAACTCCGCCCGCCCGGCATGGACAAGGGCATCGCCCTCCTCGACCACGCCCGCGCCACCGGCGCCGAGTCCGTCCTCTACGCCGGTGACGACCTCGGCGACCTCCCCGCCTACGCCGCCGTCGACAAGCTCCGCTCCGACGGCGTTCCCGGCCTCCTCGTCTGCAGCGGTAGCACCGAGGTCACGGAACTGGCGGAACGGGCGGACCTGGTGGTGGACGGCCCCGGGGGAGTCGTGTCCCTGCTCCGGAACCTGGCGGCCCACATGGCCTGATCAGCCGCCCAGCGCCGTCAGCTGGTCCAGGAACCACTGCGCCGGAGGCAACGCCGTACCGGCCGCGGCCAGCCTCTTCGACCGCTCCGCCCGCTCGCCCGCCGGCATGCCGAGCGCCTCGTGCAACGCCCGCGCCGTGCCCCCGATGTCGTACGGGTTCACGACCAGCGCGTCCTCCCCCAGCTCCTCGTACGCCCCCGCCTCCCGCGACAGCACCAGGACGCACCCCTCGTCCGACACGACCGGCACCTCCTTGGCGACCAGGTTCATGCCGTCCCGGATCGGGTTGACCAGGGCCACGTCCGCGAGCCGGTACGAGGCCAGCGACCGCGCGAAGTCGTCCAGGACGTGCAGCACGACCGGCGTCCAACCCGGCCTGCCGAACTCGGCGTTGATCTCCTCCGCGACCCGCCGCACCTCGGCCGTGTAGTCGCGGTACACCGCGAGGTCCTGCCGCGACGGATACGCGAACGCCAGATGCACCACCCGCTCGCGCCACTCGGGGTGATCCCCCAGCAGCTGCCGGTACGCCAGCAGCCCGCGCACGATGTTCTTCGACAGCTCCGTCCGGTCCACCCGGACGATCGTCCGGCGCCCCTCGCCGATCTCCTCGCGCAGGGCCGCCATCCGCTCGGACACGTCCGGCCGGTGCGCCCGCTCGCGCAGGAAGTCCGCGTCGGCCCCGAGCCCGTGCACCCCGATCCGGGTCCCGGACGGAATGCCGGGGCCGAGGATCGCGTGGCAGCAGTCGGTGAACGCGTCCGCCCACCGCCGGGTCAGGAACGCCGCCCGGTCCGCGCCGAGGATGCCGGTGAGCAGCTCGGCGGCGATGTCGTCGGGCAGGAGACGGAAGTAGTCCAGCGGCGCCCAGGGCGTGTGCGAGAAGTGGCCGATGCGCAGGTCGGGGCGGAGCTGCCGGAGCATCCGGGGCGCGAGCGCCAGGTGGTAGTCCTGGATCAGGACCGCCGCGCCCTCGGCCGCCTCCTCGGCCAGCGCCTCGGCGAAGGCGTGGTTGTAGACCCGGTACGCCTCCCACTGCCGGCGGAACTCCGCGTCGAAGACCGGCTCCAGCGGGGTCTGGTAGAGCATGTGGTGGACGAACCAGAGCACCGAGTTGGCGATGCCGTTGTAGGCGTCGGCGAACACGTCCGGGTCGATGCCGAGCATCCGCACCCGCTGCCCGCCGGTGTCCTCGTCCGGCAGCGGCCCGCCGCCCGTGCGCCGTGCGGCCTCGCGGTCGCCGTCGCCCAGCGCGGCGCACACCCACACCGCGCCGGCCTCCGGCCCGATGGCCGACAGCCCGGAGACCAGCCCGCCACCGCCCCGTCTGGCCCGCAGCGAACCGTTCTCGAGGACCTCGTACGAAACCGGGCCGCGGTTGGACGCGACCAGCACCTCAGCACCATGGGTGGAAGCCATAAGCGTCAACCTAGCCCGGCGCGGAAACGCTCAAACGTACGGTCTGCCCCGGAAGGGGGCTGTATACAACCGGATACAGCCGGATTCGGCTACCGCGTGCGCCCCTCACGCCACCCTGCGCGCCGCGTACTCCGCGATCTCCGCCATCGGCGGCCGTTCCTCGGTGTCCACCGAGTAGGTGCGCGGCTCGAATCCGTCCTCGCCCCGTTCGAACTGGGTGAGGGAGGGCCGTACGAGGTGTCCGCGGGCGAGCCGCAGCTGTGCCGTGCGGTAGATCGCCGCGGCCATACGGCCCAGCGCCTGCCCGTCCTGGTGCCGGTGCTTGCGCACGCCCACGTCCACCTGGGCCAGCGCGTCCAGACCCACCAGGTGCAGGGCGTCGACCAGCATGCCCAGCTCCACGCCGTACCCGACCGGGAACGGCAGCTGCTCCAGCAGGGAGCGGCGGGCCGCGTACTCGCCGCCCAGCGGCTGCACGAAGCCGGCCAGCTGCGGCCAGTGCATGTTCAGCAGCGGGCGGGCCATCAGCTCGGTGACCCGGCCGCCCTGCCCGGCGGCCGTCGTGCCGGGGGCGCTCCCGTCGGACACCGTGAGCGGGCGGTCGTACATCGCCTTGACCAGGTCGACGTCCGGGTCGGTGAGCAGCGGGCCGACGATGCCGAGGACGAAGTCCGAGGAGAACTCCCGCAGGTCGGCGTCGACGAAGCAGACGATGTCGCCGCTGGTGACCAGCAGGGAGCGCCACAGCACCTCGCCCTTGCCGGGCACGGCCGGGATGCGGGGGAGGATGCTGTCGCGGTGGACGACCCGCGCGCCGGCGGCGCCCGCCACCTCGGAGGTGCGGTCGGTGGATCCGGAGTCGACGACGACGATCTCGTCGACCAGCGGGGTCTGCCCCATGAGGTCGCGGCGGATCGCGGCGACGATGTCGCCGACGGTCTCCTCCTCGTTGAGCGCGGGCAGGACGACGGAGACGGACTGGCCGGTGCGCTGTTTGGCGGCCAGCACGCGGTGCAGCGGTCGGTCGGCCACGGACCAGGAGCGGGTGGCCAGCCAGCGCTCGACTTCTTCCAGCACGGTCTGCGGCTCCTCACTGTCGTGATCATCCCCGGGCACCGGGTGATCCATCTCGCGGTTCGGACGACTCTCTCAACTGTCCTGGCCTTCGGTTACAGTCTTGAGCAACGCCGATGACCACCGCCTGTCGGGGGTCGTCAGCGTCTACAACCGAATACCGCTCATCCAGAGGGGCAGAGGGATACGGCCCGATGAAGCCCCGGCAACCCTCCAGTCGGTCACTCGTTCACGCGAGGCTCCCGGCTAGGGAAGGTGCCAAATCCGTCTCACGGCGAGATGCGTCGTGAGGAAGATGAGGAGAAAGGGCCTCGCCTCCATGGCTGTGCAGACAGTTGCAAGCACCAGCAATCCCACCGTCGATCTCGGCCCCGCCGCGGCGTTGAGCTGTCGCGAGTGCGGTCACCGGGTGCCCCTCGGACCGGTGTTCGCCTGTGAGGAGTGTTTCGGCCCGCTGGAGATCGCGTACGACTTCTCGGCCTACGAGCCCGAGGAACTGCGCAAGCGGATCGAGGCCGGCCCCGCGAACATCTGGCGTTACGCCCCCCTGCTTCCGGTCCCGGCCGACGTGGCCGACAAGCCGAACATCAACCCCGGCTGGACCAAGCTCGTCAAGGCCGACAACCTGGCGCGCGAACTGGGCGTCACCGGCGGCCTGTACGTGAAGGACGACTCCGGCAACCCGACGCACTCCTTCAAGGACCGCGTCGTCGCCCAGGCCCTGGAGGCCGCCCGCGCCTTCGGCTTCACCACGCTCTCCTGCTCCTCCACCGGCAACCTGGCCGGCGCCGTCGGCGCCGCGGCCGCCCGGGCGGGCTTTCGCTCCTGCGTGTTCATCCCGCACGACCTGGAGCAGGGCAAGATCGTCATGGCCGCGGTCTACGGTGGGGAACTCGTCGGCATCGAGGGCAACTACGACGACGTGAACCGCTTCTGCTCCGAGCTGATCGGCGACCCGGCCGGCGAGGGCTGGGGCTTCGTCAACGTCAACCTGCGGCCGTACTACGCGGAGGGGTCGAAGACCCTGGCGTACGAGATCTGCGAGCAGCTCGGCTGGCGGCTGCCGGACCAGATCGTGGTCCCGATCGCCTCCGGCTCCCAGCTCACGAAGATCGACAAGGGTCTGCAGGAGCTGATCAAGCTCGGTCTGGTCGAGGACCGGCCCTACAAGATCTTCGGCGCCCAGGCCGAGGGCTGCTCGCCGGTGTCGACCGCGTTCAAGGCGGGGCACGACGTCGTCCGGCCGCAGAAGCCGAACACCATCGCCAAGTCGCTGGCCATCGGCAACCCGGCCGACGGGCCGTACGTCCTCGACATCGCGCGCCGCACCGGCGGTGCCGTGGAGGACGTGACGGACGAGCAGGTCGTCGACGCCATCAAGCTGCTGGCCCGCACCGAGGGCGTGTTCGCCGAGACGGCGGGCGGTGTGACGGTCGGCGTCACGAAGAAGCTGATCGACAACGGCGTCCTGGACCCC
This sequence comes from Streptomyces sp. NPDC002520, assembly GCF_053595235.1. Taxonomy (NCBI): domain Bacteria; kingdom Bacillati; phylum Actinomycetota; class Actinomycetes; order Kitasatosporales; family Streptomycetaceae; genus Streptomyces; species Streptomyces sp. NPDC002520. The sequence goes on from NZ_JBSFXG010000024.1 coordinate 139,720, forward strand.
TCGCTCACCACGGTCGTCCTCAACACCGGCGACGGCCTCAAGACCCTCGACGCGGTGGCCGGCACCGGCCTCACCGCCACCATCCGCCCGACCCTGGACTCCTTCCGAGAGGCTGGCCTCGCATCATGAGCGTGACCGTTCGCATCCCCACCATCCTGCGCACCTACACCGGCGGTCAGGCCGAGGTCGCCGCCGAGGGCGGGACCCTCTCCGAGGTCATCGAGGACCTGGAGAAGAACCACACGGGGATCGCCGCCCGCGTCCTGGACGACCAGGGCAAGCTGCGCCGCTTCGTCAACGTGTACGTGAACGACGACGACGTCCGCTTCGAGCAGGGCCTTCAGACGGCCACCCCGGACGGGGCCGGTGTCTCCATCATTCCGGCCGTCGCCGGCGGCTGAGAATTACCCAAGGTAAGGACAGTTACCGACTGTTCATCGAATGGCCCCCTCCGTGAGAGAAGCGGAGGGGGCCATTCTGTGTGATTGAGCGCGGTAGAGTTGGGGAACGCGCTCCCGCCCGGACGGGTCGGGGGCCCTGGAACGATGCCGCGCACCCGATAAGAAGTAGCCAAAAAGGCCGGGTTATATGCGGCATTTGTGGTTTTCACGGGGCCCGACTTGCCCTGCATTCAGGCGACTTCTCGCTAAATTCCGGACCGGTGTCGTCCAGATTTCTCGTCCGATTGACCTGTTGCAGACGGCAGTTGGACAGATACATTCAGCCGCGGTCGACGCGTTCCGGCGCACGCCCCCGCCCGATTGGGGGGTGAGGTCTGACCCGGATCCGCGAAGTGTGGATCTGTGCAAGGGCCAGTAATAGGGGAGTTAGGCATGGCTCAGGGCACCGTCAAGTGGTTCAACGCGGAGAAGGGGTACGGCTTCATCGCGGTCGACGGTGGTGCGGATGTATTCGTCCACTACAGCGCGATCCAGATGGACGGTTACCGCACCCTGGAAGAGGGGCAGCGGGTCGACTTCGAGATCTCGCAAGGCCAGAAGGGCCCGCAGGCGGACATGGTCCGGCTGGCGGCCGGCTGAAGCACGCGTCGACTGACAGCGACGTACTTCTGTTCGTCTTCGAAGGGTCCGTACCTCCCGGGGTACGGACCCTTCGTCGTGCCCGGCACTCCTGTTCGCGTGCGGCTGACGGAGGTGCCGTACACCCTCCAGGCGCTTGCTCCCACCCGCCACCCGGCCACCGCCCCTCATGGAGCCCGCTGCGCGGGCGCGTGTTGAACTGTCGCCCGACCACCACCCCTCAACGGACCCGCTTCGCGGGTGCGCCTTGCACTCGTGCATGCCGAGTGCTAATCATTGGCGTTAGCACTCTGAAGGTGAGAGTGACAAAAATGGACCGGGTCGGTGAGGCCCGCAGGCCACGTGGGGCAAGGAACCACAGGCCGGCGAGCCGTCCGTCGCGGGCGCGGGCGCGGTCCGAAGGAATCACCCCCAGTCCTGGAGGGACCACTTCACATGGCCAAGATCATCGCGTTCGACGAGGAGGCGCGGCGCGGCCTCGAGCGCGGCATGAACCAGCTCGCGGACGCCGTCAAGGTGACGCTCGGCCCCAAGGGCCGCAACGTCGTCCTCGAGAAGAAGTGGGGCGCCCCCACGATCACCAACGATGGTGTCTCCATCGCCAAGGAGATCGAGCTCGAGGACCCGTACGAGAAGATCGGCGCCGAGCTGGTCAAGGAAGTCGCCAAGAAGACGGACGACGTCGCCGGTGACGGTACGACCACCGCGACCGTGCTCGCCCAGGCCCTGGTCAAGGAAGGCCTGCGCAACGTCGCCGCCGGTGCCAACCCGATGGCTCTGAAGCGCGGTATCGAGAAGGCCGTCGAGGCCGTCTCCGCCGCCCTGCTGGAGCAGGCGAAGGACGTCGAGACCAAGGAGCAGATCGCCTCCACCGCGTCCATCTCCGCCGCCGACACCCAGATCGGCGAGCTGATCGCCGAGGCCATGGACAAGGTCGGCAAGGAAGGCGTCATCACCGTCGAGGAGAGCAACACCTTCGGTCTGGAGCTCGAGCTCACCGAGGGCATGCGCTTCGACAAGGGCTACATCTCGGCGTACTTCGCGACCGACATGGAGCGCATGGAGGCGTCGCTCGAGGACCCCTACATCCTCATCGCCAACTCCAAGATCTCCTCGGTCAAGGACCTGCTCCCGCTGCTGGAGAAGGTCATGCAGTCGGGCAAGCCGCTGCTGATCATCGCCGAGGACGTCGAGGGCGAGGCCCTGTCGACCCTGGTCGTCAACAAGATCCGCGGCACCTTCAAGTCCGTCGCCGTCAAGGCCCCGGGCTTCGGTGACCGCCGCAAGGCCATGCTCGGCGACATCGCCATCCTCACGGGCGGCGAGGTCATCTCCGAGGAGGTCGGCCTCAAGCTGGAGAACGCGACCCTGGACCTCCTGGGCCGCGCCCGCAAGGTCGTCATCACCAAGGACGAGACCACCATCGTCGACGGTGCCGGCTCCTCGGAGCAGGTGGGCGGCCGCGTCAACCAGATCCGCGCCGAGATCGAGAACAGCGACTCGGACTACGACCGCGAGAAGCTGCAGGAGCGCCTGGCGAAGCTCGCCGGCGGTGTCGCGGTCATCAAGGCCGGTGCCGCCACCGAGGTGGAGCTCAAGGAGCGCAAGCACCGCATCGAGGACGCCGTCCGCAACGCGAAGGCCGCCGTCGAGGAGGGCATCGTCGCCGGTGGTGGCGTGGCCCTGCTGCAGACCACCAACGTCTTCGAGAAGCTGGAGCTCGAGGGTGACGAGGCGACCGGCGCCAACGCCGTGAAGCTCGCGCTGGAGGCCCCGCTGAAGCAGATCGCCGTCAACGCCGGCCTCGAGGGCGGTGTCGTGGTGGAGAAGGTGCGCAACCTGACCCCGGGTCACGGCCTGAACGCCGCGACCGGCGAGTACGTCGACCTGGTCGCCGAGGGCATCATCGACCCGGCGAAGGTGACCCGTTCCGCGCTGCAGAACGCCGCCTCCATCGCCGCGCTGTTCCTCACCACCGAGGCCGTCATCGCCGACAAGCCGGAGAAGGCCGCCGCGGCCGCCCCGGGCGGCATGCCGGGCGGTGACATGGACTTCTGATCGACCTCTGGTTGATCAACGTCCTTACCGAGGGCGGCACTTCCTGTCTGCGACAGGGGGTGCCGCCCTCGGGCGTGTCCGGGATCACAGCAGGGCCGTGGGCGGGGGGAATGCGGGACGCCGTAGGCTCCTTTACTTAAGAACGTGCATCAATGCGCATGCACATACCAACTGGTCAACATCGCCACGCACGAGGAGCCCCCCACGTGACCGCCACGACGCCCCCCGCCTCCCGCGCCGCCCAGATCCTGTCCCGTCCGATCCGGCTCAACGGGCTGAGGGTGCCCAACCGGATCGTGATGGCGCCGATGACCCGGATGTTCTCCCCGAGCGGTGTCCCCGGTGAGGACGTGGTGTCGTACTACGCCCGCCGTGCCGCCGCCGGTGTCGGCCTGATCGTCACCGAGGGCACCTACGTCGGCCACCCGTCGGCCGGCCAGAGCGACCGCGTGCCCCGGTTCCACGGCGAGGAGCAGCTGGCGGGCTGGGCGAAGGTCGCCGAGGAGGTGCACGCGGCGGGCGGCACGATCGTGCCGCAGCTGTGGCACATCGGCATGGTCCGCAAGCAGGGCGAGCCGCCGTTCGCGGACGCTCCCGCCCTCGGCCCGTCCGGCCTGGTCACCGAGGGCGCCGAGCCCACCGGCAAGGCCATGACGCAAGCGGACCTGGACGACGTCGTCACCGCGTTCGCCGAGGCCGCGGCCGACGCCGAGCGCATCGGCTTCGACGGCGTCGAGCTCCACGGTGCCCACGGCTACCTCGTCGACCAGTTCCTGTGGGCGGGCACCAACCGCCGCACGGACGCCTACGGCGGCGACCCGGTGGCCCGTACGAAGTTCGCGGCGGAGATCGTCGCGGCGGTCCGCGAGAAGGTCTCCCCCGAATTCCCGGTCATCTTCCGCTACTCGCAGTGGAAGCAGCAGGACTACACCGCCCGTCTCGCCGAGAGCCCCGAGGATCTGGAGGCCCTCCTCACCCCGCTGGCCGCCGCCGGCGTCGACGTCTTCCACGCCTCCACCCGCCGCTACTGGCTCCCCGAGTTCGACGGCTCCGACCTCAACCTCGCCGGCTGGACCAAGAAGCTCACCGGCAAGCCGGTCATCACCGTCGGCTCGGTCGGCCTCGACGGCGACTTCGTCAACGCGTTCCGCGGCGAGGGCTCCCCGGTCAAGGACATCGATGACCTTCTCGACCGGCTGGAGAGCGAGGAGTACGACATGGTCGCCGTCGGCCGCGCGCTGCTCCAGGACCCCGAGTGGGCCGCCAAGGTGCTCGCCGGCCGCTTCGACGAGCTGAAGTCGTACGACGCGGCCGCGCTGAAGACGCTCAGCTGACGCCGCGAGGCCGGTGGCGGTGGGGGGCGCCTACAGGTTGCCCATCGGCTCGATGTCGACGTACACGGGCGTCCCCCACACCCGCAGCACCTCGTAGTCGGTGAACTCGTGGACGAGCCGGTACGCCATGGCGGGCCGGGAGCCGCGCCGCTGAGCGGCGAGATAGGCCTCGGCCTCCTGCCGGTCCCGCCGGGGCGTGCCGCACAACTGCCACTCCCGCCCGTTCCACGCCTCCGGCAGCCAGCGCTGCTGGGGCTGCGGGCGGTCGGCGCGCACGCCGTACCGGGAGGGGGCGGTCGCCGGGGCCTCCGCGCCCTGCGGCCGGCCACCCCCGTACTCCGCCCGCCGTGCGGCCCGGCGCCGGGTCTCGCACAGCAGACACAGATCGGGCGCGCTCTCGTCGACCGGCCCGTTCGGATGCTCCGGGCACCGGGTGCTGGGCGCGCTGGTGGCGACGCTCTCGTCCAGCAGATCGAGCGCTCTGCGCAGATCGGCCTTGATCTCGTGCAGCCGTCCGTCCGGGGTGTCGGCGGTCAGCGCCTCCCCGTGCTCCCCGAGCACCCGCAGGGCACGGCCGAGCGCCGTCAACTGGGCGTGGTTCATGCCTCCCAGCTTCTCACCCGTGACTCCAGCGGTTCAGCCGCCGTGGTGGAGCAGGCTTCCCTCGCCGCAGGCGGGGGCGGTGTCGTTCAGGGGCAGCGGGGAGACGGCCTTGACCACGGGGACGACGGCGAGGTCGGCGGCGCACCTGGTGGTGCCGGTGGCGGTCCAGTGGTCGTCGGTGTGCGTCCGGGCGTGGGCGGGGGTGGCCAGGACGGCGGCGGTGGCGGTGGCGGTGAGGGCGGCGGTGGTCAGGAGCTTCTTCGTCATGACCGGGGAAACGAACGGTCGCAGGGCGCGTCACGCGGGTTTCGGGGGTCTTCAAAGTTGAGCGGTGCGGAGGTGTCCGCGGGCTCGGCGGGTGGTGACGCAGCGTGTGCGTAGGCGCTGGCTGCCGGCGTTGCGGAACCCGAAGGCGGCGCGGGCGACGAGCTTGATCACGCGGTTGATCCCCTCGCTCTTGGCGTTGCTGTGGCCGGTGTCGACGAACGCGGAGATCTCGGGCCACCAGCGGTCGACGGTGACGGCGAGCTGGCGGACTTCGGGGATGTCGGAGTCCGCGCACCAGGTCAGGAACTTCCACCGCGCATGGCCGATGCGGTGGCGGTCGGCGCCGGTGCGGGCCAGGGCGAGGAGGTTGCGCAGGGACTCCTTGGCGATCCACGCCGTCAGCAGGATGCGGCCGACCTTCCCCTCGGCCAGCAGCGGGTTCCACATCTTTTCGAACTGCTCGTCGGTGAGGTCCTCGCGGTTGCGCAGCAGGCGCCGCCTCGCCTTCCACTCCGGGTCACTGGCGCGTCCGCGCCGTCCGCGGATCTCGGCGGTGGTGCGGCGCCGGACCATGGAGAGCATCTTGTTGGCGAGCTGGACGACGTGGAAGTGGTCGACCACGACGGTGGCGTCGGGCAGGCTGGTGCGGATCGCGGCGCGGTAGGTGGCCGACATGTCGATGGCGACGTGGCGGATGTTCTTGCGCCAGGTCAGTGGTGTGGTGGACAGCCAGGCCAGGACGTCGGCGACGGTGCGGCCCTCGACCTGGCCGAGCAGTCCGCCGTGGCCCAGCGCGTCGACGAACCCGGTGTGCCACCGGTCCCGGGTCAGACGCCACTTGCCGGACTCGGGGTCCTGTTCCCACTTCGTCTTGCCCCGCCGGGTCTCGTCGATGCCCAGTACCTTCACCTCGGGCAGCGGAGCGTCGACCACCTCGCGTGCCGATATACGGAAGGCGCCCATCACCGTTGGCCAGGACAGATGCAGGTCGCGGGCGGCCTGGATGACGGTGGAGCCGGCATCGCGCACCCGGTGCCCGGCCGCCTGGCGCAGCCGGGCGGTGATCCGCGCCCCGGCCGGTATCTGGGCAATGCTCTCGGTGAACGACTTCCTCGGGCACTTCGGCTCGCGGCACCACCAGCGGCGCTTGTGCCAGAAGAACTCCAACCCCCGCTCCCCGTAGGGCAGATCACGCGGCCGGGTCACCGCCGGCCCCTTCACCCGGGAGGCGAGGACCCCGCAGGACGGGCAGGCCCGCGCCGCCTCGTCTGCCGTGATCAGGTGCACCCGACGCGTCCCGTCGGGCAGTGACTCGATCCTCGCGACGGACACCCCGTCGAGACCGAGCAGCAACGTCGTATCGTTGAC